>JAUBOG010000142.1:0-13630 GCA_036700105.1 Microcoleus occultus BM001215583 | reverse complement strand
AATGACAATCGCAGTCGGACGCGCCCAGAACGAAAGAGGCATCTTTGATGTACTCGACGACTGGCTCAAACGCGATCGCTTCGTCTTCGTAGGCTGGTCTGGCATCCTGCTATTCCCCTGCGCCTACATGGCGATCGGTGGCTGGCTGACAGGAACCACCTTCGTGACCTCCTGGTACACCCACGGTTTGGCAAGCTCCTACCTCGAAGGAGCCAACTTCCTCACCGTCGCAGTATCCACCCCAGCCAACAGCCTCGGACACTCCCTGCTCTTCCTGTGGGGCCCCGAAGCACAGTGGGACTTCACCCGCTGGTTCCAACTCGGCGGACTGTGGGCATTTGTCGCCCTCCACGGCGCTTTCGCACTGATCGGCTTCTGCCTGCGTCAGATCGAAATCTCCCGTTTAGTCGGCATCCGCCCCTACAACGCCCTAGCATTCACCGGCCCCATCGCCGTGTTTGTATCGGTGTTCCTGCTGTACCCCTTGGGTCAATCAGGCTGGTTCTTCGCCCCCAGTTTCGGCGTCGCAGCAATTTTCCGCTTCCTGCTATTCCTGCAAGGCTTCCACAACTGGACGCTCAACCCCTTCCACATGATGGGCGTTGCAGGCATCCTGGGCGGCGCGCTGCTGTGCGCGATCCACGGTGCAACCGTAGAAAACACCTTGTTTGAAGACGGCGAAGGCTCAAACACCTTCCGCGCCTTCAACCCAACTCAGTCTGAAGAAACCTACTCGATGGTTACAGCTAACCGTTTTTGGAGCCAAATCTTCGGAATTGCGTTCTCCAACAAGCGCTGGTTGCACTTCTTCATGCTGTTCGTCCCCGTGACAGGCTTGTGGATGAGCTCCTTGGGCATCGTCGGTTTAGCATTAAACCTGCGCGCCTACGACTTCGTATCCCAAGAACTTCGCGCTGCTGAAGATCCTGAGTTTGAAACGTTCTACACTAAGAACATTCTGCTTAACGAAGGCATTCGTGCTTGGATGGCTCCAACCGACCAACCCCACGAAAACTTCATCTTCCCTGAAGAAGTTCTGCCTCGCGGTAACGCACTTTAAAAAAATCAGGATTTGGATTTCAGATAAATTTTTTCAAATTGAAATTGAAATCCAAATCCCTATTCCCCGGCGCAAGCCCGGTACTCCCGTGCCCGACTGGGGAACAAAAAAAACCCAAAATCCAAAACCTAAAATCGTTGGAGGTTCTACCGCGTGGTAACGCTCTCTAATTCATACGCAAGCGGTCGCGACCAAGAATCCTCCGGGTTCGCTTGGTGGTCTGGCAACGCTCGTTTAATCAATCTCTCAGGCAAACTCCTGGGCGCACACGTCGCTCACGCTGGTTTGATCGTGTTCTGGGCCGGAGCAATGACTTTGTTTGAAGTCGCTCACTTTATTCCAGAAAAGCCCATGTACGAACAGGGCTTAATCTTGATGCCCCACGTCGCTACTTTGGGTTGGGGTGTCGGCCCCGGCGGTGAAGTTACGGATATCTTCCCGTTCTTCGTAGTCGGCGTTCTGCACTTGATTTCATCTGCGGTTCTCGGTTTGGGCGGCATTTATCACGCCGTTCGCGGCCCAGAAATTCTCGAAGAATACTCTTCGTTCTTCGGCTACGACTGGAAAGACAAGAACCAGATGACCAACATCATCGGCTATCACCTGATTTTATTGGGTGGCGGTTGCTTGCTGCTGGTTGCTAAGGCGATGTTCTTCGGCGGTGTCTACGACACTTGGGCTCCGGGCGGCGGCGACGTGCGTATTATCACGAACCCGACTCTCAACCCCGCTGTGATCTTCGGCTACTTGGTTCGCTCTCCTTTTGGCGGCGAAGGCTGGATTGTCAGCGTCAACAACATGGAAGACATCATCGGCGGTCACATCTGGCTGGGCCTGATTTGTATCGCTGGCGGTGTGTGGCACATTTTGACCAAGCCTTTCGGCTGGGCTCGCCGCGCCTTAATCTGGTCTGGTGAAGCTTACCTGTCTTACAGCTTGGGCGCTTTGTCCCTCATGGGCTTCATCGCTTGCTGCTTTGTCTGGTTCAACAACACTGCTTACCCTAGCGAATTCTACGGCCCGACGGGCCCGGAAGCTTCTCAAGCGCAAGCTTTGACCTTCCTGATCCGCGACCAACGCTTGGGTGCTAACGTCGGTTCTGCACAAGGCCCCACCGGTCTCGGTAAATACCTGATGCGCTCTCCTACTGGCGAAATCATTTTCGGCGGTGAAACGATGCGTTTCTGGGATTTCCAAGGCCCTTGGCTGGAACCCTTGCGCGGTACTAACGGTTTGGACTTGAACAAAATCAAGAACGATATTCAGCCTTGGCAAGCTCGCCGCGCTGCTGAGTACATGACTCACGCTCCTTTGGGTTCTTTGAACTCTGTGGGCGGTGTGGCGACTGAAGTTAACTCGTTTAACTTCACTTCTCCCCGTTCTTGGCTGTCTTGTTTCCACTTCGTGATGGGATTCTTCTTCTTGGTCGGCCACTTGTGGCACGCGGGTCGCGCTCGCGCTGCTGTCGCTGGTTTTGAGAAGGGGATCAATCGCGAAAATGAACCAGTGCTGGCTATGCCTGATTTGGACTAATCGATCGCATTTATTGCTGATTTGATTGTCTAGTCGAAAAAAGCTCCTGCCTTTGGGCGGGAGCTTTTTTTTACAGCAGATTAATTCGTATCAAATCCGGTAACACTTTTTATGATATAGAGGAGACGGCAGTGCCGTTTCCCTACAATTAATCAGGGTAGGGACTAAGGCACTCGCGGTCTCCTTGCTGTGAGTAATATTAATAATTCCGATGCTACCGGATTTGAGATCGAATTATGACTGTTGACTATTAAATATATCAGCTATAATACAACCATTTGGAAACAGTAAATTAAGTTGATAGAACTCACTTACTATGGAACTCGCACTGCCCGATCTTTCTCAAAGCTTTACAAAAACTACAGGATTGGTGACGGAACAAGTCGAAAAAGCAGTTAATTCTACTTCAGAAGCAACAGCAAAAGCTAAATCTTCTCTCTCGGAAACTGCTGACAAGGCAAAAGAAGCTCTGACTCAAACTACTAATTCTGCTGTCAATTCAGTTAATCAAGCTACGAACAATGCTTTAGATAATGTAGCGGATAAAATAGAAAAAGCGAGGATTTCTATATCTGAAGTCGCGAATCAATCAGTTAGTCGCGTTAGTGAAACTACCAACAAAGCTGTTGATGCTGTTTCTGACTCTGCCACCGCTGCTAAACAAACTATTACTCAAACTACTAACTCTGCGGTCAATACTCTGAATCAAACAACCAGTCAAGCTGCAGACAGCGTAACTCAAGCAGCAGAAAAGGCTAAGGCTTCATTGCAAAATAGCCTTGACCAAGCTGAAAATATTAGCGGTGCGGCTTCAGAGGCCATAAAAAGTGCGATCGATACTACTGTCAAAAATTGGATGGATTCTCATCCTGCAATCTTATGGTTGGTGAGTCATCCGCTGCTAGGGTTAGCAATATTGTTGTTATCTGTATTCGTAATATTGGGTTTGTTCCAAGCTTTAGGTAGCTTTTTTGCAGAAGGATGGTTATCTATTTTGCAAATCCCTGGAAAATTTATACAAGGGGTTTTAAGTGTCGGCTCTAAATCTGCAAGCAATCTCGGCGGAGCGGCTGTAAACTCGTTGGTTTCAAGGACTTCGGGAGCAAATAACAATTCAGCTTTACCATTGACGGGAGTTGAATCAAACAGTTTGGAGTCTCCGGAACGACTTGCTAATATTTTGACAAGGCTGGAGGCAATTCGAGAAGAGCAGAATCAGCTTTTGCAAGAAGCGTCGGCTATTTTAGGCAAGCAATTTAATGCAGAGTGAGAACGTGTCGCCCGATCGCACTTATGGTAAATTTAAGATCAGACATCCAGGCTTTGGATCAAAGCCAGCTCAATAAAGGCTTGCAGTCGATCGCCCAATACGCCATGCCAGATTCCGAATTCTCCGACGATCTAAAATGGACGCCCGAAGCTCTTGCCAAGCTGAAAAATATTCCCTATTTTGTCCGGGGACAAGCCCGCGTCCGCATCGAGCACCTCGCCCGCGAAGCCGACACCGAAGTCGTCACAGTTGACTTAGTTGAGCAAGCTCGCATCGAGTTTGGACAGTGACAGATCGAAATGTACCCTAAAGCCTTAGACTATTAATTGCGTTGTAAGGACAAGGATTTAAGAAAATAGTGCGCAAAATAGTTATAGCTGGCAACTGGAAAATGTACAAAACTAGGGCTGAATCCCTAGAGTTTCTGAAAGGATTCATGTCCTGCCTGACGGAAACCCCCGAAGAACGGGAAGTCGTGCTGTGCGTTCCCTTCACTTCCTTGGAGATTGTTTCAAAAAATCTGCACGGCGGCCTGGTGCGGCTCGGTGCTCAGAATGTTCACTGGGAAGAGTCGGGAGCTTATACCGGCGAAATTTCAGGGCCGATGCTCACAGAAGTTGGGGTTCGGTACGTCATTGTCGGCCACAGCGAGCGCCGTCAATATTTTGGCGAAACTGACGAAACGGTTAATTTGCGGCTGAAAGCGGCTCAGAAATACGGTTTAATTCCGATTCTGTGCGTCGGCGAAACCAAGCAACAGCGAGATGCAGGGGAAACTGAAGCTCACATTTTCTCTCAGTTGGCGAAAGATTTGGTTGGTGTTGACCAAAACAAATTGGTGATTGCTTACGAACCGATTTGGGCGATCGGGACTGGCGATACTTGCGAAACGAAGGAAGCTAACCGAGTGATTGGTTTGATTCGCAGTAAGTTGAGCAATCCTGACGTGCCGATTCAGTACGGCGGTTCTGTGAAACCCGAAAATATCGATGAAGTGATGGCTCAGCCGGAAATTGACGGGGTTTTGGTTGGCGGTGCGAGTTTGGAAGCTGCGAGTTTCGATCGAATTGTCAATTACAAATAATTGGTAATTGGAAAAAGAGCAGCGGGAATTCAAGGGCGATCGCCTACAATTGTGATGTGCCGTTGAGTGTTTGTCCGATCGGGAGAATTGACCTATGATTGCGATCGTTAAACCAAAACCTGCCTTAGAAGAGTTCCTCAAACTTCCTGAAACTGAACCCGCCTCAGAATTTATTGACGGAGAAATCCTTCAGAAGCCCATGCCTCAAGGCGAACACAGCGTACTTCAAGGTGAACTCTGCAAGACGATCGATCGAGTAGCGCAAACTCAGAAAATTGCCAAGGCTTTTCCTGAATTGCGCTGCACTTTTGGCGGTAAGTCGATCGTACCAGATATAGCAGTATTCCGATGGGAAAGAATTCCTTTTTTGCCTTCGGGTAGAATTGCCAACATCTTTGAAATTAATCCCGACTGGTCGATCGAAATTTTATCCCCAAACCAAAGCCAAACAAAAGTCCTTGGTAAATTGCTGCACTGTTCGCAACACGGTAGTGAGTTGGGTTGGTTGCTAGATCCAGAGGAAGAAAGTATTTTAGCAGTATTTCCCGGACAAAAAGTAGAACTGTACAAAGGTGCAGCTCTGTTGCCAATAATTGATGCAATTGAATTAGAATTGACAGTTGATAATGTTTTTAGCTGGTTGAGTTTTGGTTGAAGAAGGAAGAAGGAAGAAGGAAGAAGGAAGAAGGAAGAAGGCAAATGCAATCTGGGCACTGGTTTCAGGAACGAAACCCAACATTCTCAAGATGAAATTTTTGTGAGACCGGTGTCTCGCCCGCCCAAAAAATACAATTTATGACAAATAACCCAGAAGAAATTACAGTTAGAAATAAAGATTTCGAGTGGGGAAAACGCACTTATTTGATGGGCGTTTTGAACGTAACCCCCGATAGTTTCAGCGACGGCGGCGATTTCTATACCATAGAATCGGCTGTAGCGCAAGCTGAAAACATGGTAAAATCTGGGGTTGATATTATTGATATTGGCGGCCAATCTACTCGACCGGGTGCTGCGGAAATATCCTTAGCAGAGGAACTAGATCGAGTCGTTCCTGTCGTCCAAATGCTGCGGCAAAAACCAGATATTTTTGGCTCAATTCCGATTTCTGTCGATACTACCAGAGCGGATGTTGCCTCTGCTGCTGTGGCTGCGGGAGCGGATATAATTAACGATATTTCGGGAGCTACTTTTGACTCAAAAATGCTGTCAACCGCTGCTAAATTGGCAGTGCCAATAATTTTGATGCACATTCGGGGAACTCCCCAGACGATGCAAAAACTGACTGATTATCGGGATTTAATTGGGGAAATTGGCGAGTTTTTAGAGAGTCGAATTGCGGCCGCCGTAGCAGCGGGAATTGATAAATCTCAAATAGTTATCGACCCCGGTATTGGCTTTGCCAAGACTTACAGTCAGAATTTAGAAATTTTGCGGGATTTGCCAAAATTTCGGTTTTTAAACTGTCCGATTTTAGTCGGAGTATCGCGGAAAAGCTTCATCGGACAGATATTGAATCGGCCAGAAGCGAAAGAAAGAGTTTGGGGGACAGCGGCGGCTTGTACAGGTGCGATCGCGAATTCGGCCGATATTTTGCGAGTTCACGATGTCAAAGAAATGCACGATGTCTGTCAGGTAGCCGACGCCATCTTCCGAAATCAGTCTTGAGAAGTTTGAGTATCGATAACTTTCATTTCCCCAGGCCGGTCGGAACTCGGCGGAATATCGGGCATAGAACCCATCAATTCGTTGAGGGCCTCTGACATATTTCTCGGGTCCATAAACAGAATTTTGGCGTTGTCGCTTTCGCCCAATTTTTGTTGAGCGTCCAAGTATTTTTCGGTTACTAAGTAATTCAAAACTTGCTTGCTATTCGGATGAGAGTCTAAAGCTTCAACTAAGAGTCTCATGTACTCTTTAGTGCCGATCGCCTTATTGACCATTGCTTGCCATTCGCTCTTGGTGGCCCGCTCCAATTCCATAGCTTCTTGTACCCTTTTGGGAGGTGTAATGCTTTGAATTTCTACGCGAATTACTTTAACGCCCCAAGTCTCGGTAGCTTCGTCCAATTTCTTGAGTAACTTTTTATTCATGTCATCTCGGGAACCCAAGATGTCTTGCATTGGCAATCGACCAATTTCAGCGCGAAACGTCGTTAAAACTAAGTTGGCGATCGCATTTTCAATTTGATCGATTCCATAATAAGCTTTCTGCAAATTCACAACTCGCCAATACACAACGGCATCGACTTCTAGAGCCACATTATCTCCGGTGATGGCCGATTGAGGTTTAATATCTAAAACTCTTTCACGGCTTGTGTCCACGCAGACGACTTTTTCGACCAGGGGACTGATGAAGTGGAATCCGGGCTTGAGGGTGCGCTTGTATTGACCCAAACGTTCGACTAAAGCTTCGTCGCCCCCGCTGACTATTTTGACGCTTGAGTTAACAGCGTAGCCGAGGATGAGCGCAATGAGCATGGTGAGAATAGACTGCCCCATTTCTACTTTCCTGCTAAGGTTGACTGAGAATCGATCGGGAATATACTCTAATTTAACTCAAAATCAGCCGATCGCGTGCTAAAATATCTCGACTGTTAATAACTATCTCATCGAGTTAGCCCATGTGTTCTGACTCTGACGGCGCAGCGCGAAACCCAAGATAAGCTGTTATGCTTGTAGATTGTTTGTGGTGTTAGTTGGGCCAGAGGGGGAAAAGAGGAGAGGGGGAGAGGATTTGAGGATTTTTGATATGCGATCGAAATATACAGTTTAAATGCAGTACAGCCGATCAACAACACGTTTCCACAAAAGACATGAAAAACGATCGAGAGTTTCGCTTGTTGAAATTTTTTAGGTGGATGGGCCCAAGCATTTTGGCAGGTGCAGCAATCTGCAATCAAGTTGTTGCAGCAGTCCAACCAGTACAAGCTGAGCAAATCGCCCCGCAACTGCAGCAAAACTTGCAGTCGCAGAACTTGCAGCCTTCGCGCGCGAGGCCAGCCGTTCGAGAAGTTATATCCTACGAGATGAAGGGAGACGAACTCAAGATTTGCAAGCAGCAAGGCAACTCCGAGAAAAAGTGCCAAGTTGTAGGCAAAGGCTACACGGTGGGTTTGAGAACTGCCAACGACCTTTACGGTCAAGGAAATCTTGTCAATGCCGAAGTTTTGTACCGGCAACTAATCGCTCGCTATCCCAAACAAGCGGATGCTTATTACAAATTGGGAACTCTGCTGTCGGGGCAAGGTAACATGAGCGATGCGATCGTCCAATTCCAAAAAGCAATTGAAGTCAACCCGCAGCACGCCAAAGCTCACAACGATTTAGGCGTGGCGATGGCAAGTCAAGGCCAGTTGCCCGAGGCGATCGTTCACTGGAGACAAGCAGTTAAAATCAACGATCGATATCCCGATGCTTTAAACAATTTAGGAGTCGGTTTGTACCAGCAAGGAGACAAAGAAAATCAAGCAGAGGCAGTAGCCAGCCTCAAAAAAGCTAAGGAGTTATTTATCAAGCAAGGCAGAAGTCAAGCGGCTAGTAGAGTCGATCGAATTTTGGAAGAAATGAATCCGCCGTCGAGCGGTTCCTAAGCTGCATTGGTATGGATTATGGGTTATTAGTTATTAGTTATTTATTATTAAAACAAACAACTAACAAATAACTAATAACTGCTGACTAATGACTAATGACTGCTGACTAATGACTTCCTAAAGTTAATCCGTAGGGTGCGTCGCTGCGAGATATTGGATATAACTTGCAGATTTTCTCCTAGCGACGCACCCTACTTGCTAATGACCAATGACTGATGACTGCTGACTGATGACTTCCTAAAGCATTTCCTTCAAAACTTGTAAAATCACATCGCCATCCACCCGATCGCTCACAGCAGCCTCGCCCAAGCGCACCGGCAGCACAAACCGCACCTTGCCATCCTGCACCTTTTTATCAAGTTGCAGAGTCTTCAAAATTTCCTCAACATCCACACCTGCGGGCAATTTGGCTGGTAAACCGGCTTTTTCAATCAAAGCAGACTGGCGGCGATCGCACTCAGCGTCCCACATTCCCAACTCCACAGCCAACCGGCTAGACGCAGCCATGCCGATCGCCACTCCTTCGCCGTGATTGATTACCTTGTAATTAGTCAAACTTTCTACAGCATGACCGATCGTGTGGCCGTAATTCAAAATCGCCCGCAAACCAGACTCCTTCTCATCTTTGCTTACCACTTCAGCCTTAGCTTGGCAAGAGCGACTCAAAATTTCTGCCAGCAAATCCGCTTTCACGTAGCGCATTTGATCCAAACGCTTAGACTTTTCCAACAAGGAAAACAATTCCACATCCCAAATCACGCCGTACTTGATAACTTCCGCCATCGCCGATCGAAACTCCCGCGCCGGCAGAGTTTTGAGTACATCCGGGTCAATTAACACCAAACGCGGCTGGTGAAAAGCCCCGATTAAATTTTTCCCTTCAGGATGATTTACCCCCGTTTTGCCGCCAATAGAAGCATCAACCATAGCCAGCAGCGAAGTCGGAACCTGCACCACATTAATTCCCCGCAGCCAAGTCGCGGCCGCAAAACCGGTGATATCGCCCACTACGCCGCCGCCCAAAGCCACCATTGTCGAGGAACGTTCCAAACGGTTGGCCAAAGCCGCACCGTAAATCTTCTGCACCGAATTTAAAGTTTTGTACTGTTCTCCGGGCGGTAAAATGCAGCTACTCACCTCAAAGCCGGCCGATTCGAGGGCTGCGGTTGCTCGATCGCCGTAGTGCCGAAAAATCGACTGATTCGACACCAGCAGCACCTTTTTGCCTAAATTCAGATCGCCCATCAAGCTGCCGAGTTCGTCTAAACCGCCAGATCGCACGCAAACACTGTAAGATTGCGGCCCCAAGTCAACTTTAATTATCGATTGCATATTTATCTAATTTAGATTATAGATTTTCGATTATAGTTCTTATAGGTCTTTTTATTGATGATTTTGGAGAAATTGCAATGAGTCTTAGCGGAGCCATAACTTTTTTTGGGATTTTCGGCGGCGCGATCGGCGTGGCGACAGTGCTGATGTTTGGTCTGCGCGCTGTCAAACTGATCTAGTTTGCTAATGCAAGATGCCCGAAGCAGAGAATTTTATCTCTGGTAAAAGTAACATCTGGCCGATCGCATTTTCGCAAAAAATCTCTAGTCCGATCTGTAGATTAATGTCATAAGTGCGATCGTCCTTATTTAAATAATAAATTACAATCAAATTACAGGTCGAGATGTGGAGTGGAGCATAGTTATTACAATGCGTCCAAGACAATCAGTTATAAACAAGATTTTCTCCTCCATTAAAACCAAACCGCTCCCCTTACAATGGGTATTAATTGTACCCTTTGTATTGCAGATTTTTGGTGCAGTGGGTCTAGTCGGATACCTGTCGTTCAAAAATGGCGAGAAAGCAGTTCAAAATCTGGCTGCTCAGTTAATAAATCGGACGAGTAGCGGGGTCGATCGGCATTTAGATTCCTACCTCACAATTCCCCATCAGATCAACCAAATTAATGCTGACGCTGTAAGGATGGGACTGCTGGATACGCGCGATCGCGAAACTGTCGGCAAATACTTCTGGCACCAAATGCAAGCCTATGACATGAGCTACATCGGACTAGATTTTGCTACTGGTGGCGGGGCTGGTGCTACCAGTTATGATGGCAAAACTGTCACTATTGACCATTCGGAAATCAAAACGCCCAGCCTAGAGAAAAATTTGACCACTTACTCGACAGATAACTACGGCAACCGCACCAAAATCTTAGCTACCGGTACGTGGGATAACCTCAACGAGATTTCCTACACCGAACCCGTCAAAGCGGGAAAACCCATCTGGACTCGCATCTACACCTACTACGATCCAGCCTATCCTCCCTATATTGTGGCATCGGCAGGTCGCCCAGTCTACGATATCAATAAAAAGCTGCTGGGTGTAGTGGGGGTAGATATTCATCTTTTGAAACTAAGCGAATTTTTGCGAACCTTAGATGTCAGCCATTATGGGCAGGTGTTTATTATGGAACGGGATGGTATGTTGGTTGCTAATTCGAGTCAGGAACAGCCCTTTACCATAGTTAATAATGAAATTAAGCGCCTCAAAGCTACAGAAAGTTTTAATCCAGTAGTGCAAGGCATTGCCAAGCAGTTTCAACAAAGCATTCCCGACTTAAATTCTATTACCAATACCCAAAAACTAGATATTAAATATCAAGGCAAAAAATATTATGTCCATGTCACTCCTTGGCGCGATCCCTACGGCTTGAATTGGTTAGTAATCACCAGCGTCCGAGAAAGTACCTTCATGGCTCAGATCGATGCCAATACCCAAACAACTATCCTGCTGTGTTTTGCAGCATTAGTCGTAGCAATAGGGGGCGGTATCTTAACTTCTCGATGGATTATTAGCCCGATTCTGCGCTTGAATCAGGCTAGTCAGGCGATCGCCGCAGGTGACTTAGAACAGAAAATAAACAAAAGTAATATTCAGGAATTCAACATTCTTGCCCGCTCATTTAACCAAATGGCAGAGCAGTTGCGTGAATCCTTTACTGCCCTAGAACAAAACAATATAGAGCTTGAAAAACGAGTAGAAGAACGTACCGCCCAATTGCAACAGGCTAAAGAAATCGCCGAAATTGCCAACCGCACCAAAAGCGAATTTTTGGCTAATATGAACCACGAACTCCGAACGCCACTCAATGGCATTTTGGGTTATGCCCAAATTCTGGAACACGATCGCGCAACTACTCCGAAACAAATGAAAGGATTAGGCGTGATTCACCAGTGCGGTTCTCATTTACTCACTCTCATCAACGATATTTTGGATTTGTCAAAGTTGGAAGTGCAAAAGATGGAACTCTATCCCCAAGATTTTCATCTGGAAAACTTCCTATCCTCCACTGTGGATATGTGCCGGATCAAAGCAGAACAAAAAGGCGTGGATTTTCGCTATCAGCCGGCTAGCAACTTACCCGTTGCCGTCCATGCTGATGACAAACGACTGCGGCAAGTGTTGTTGAATTTGCTGAGCAATGCCATCAAGTTTACCGATGTTGGTAGTGTCAGTTTCCGAGTTGAATCTGCGGGGAAATCAAGCGAATTCGGTGCAGCCCAAAGGATTAGATTTAAGATTAAAGATACTGGTATTGGCATTGTTTCGGAGAAATTATCGACAATTTTTTTACCTTTTGAGCAAGCCGGAAAAGGCGATCGCAACAGCGAAGGAACTGGCTTGGGGCTTGCCATAGGTCAGCAAATAATCCTGAAAATGGGCAGCGAAATTCAGGTGGAGAGTGTACTTGGTGAAGGTAGCACCTTCTGGTTTGAGGTAGACTTGTTGCTAGCATTGGATTGGATGAGAGAAGATGCGATCGCCGATCGCAAAATCATTGGCTATCAGGGAAAAAGACTCAAAATTCTGGTGATTGACGATCGCACTGAAAATCGTTTAGTCATCATCAATATGCTGGAACCTCTAGGCTTCCAAGTGACAGAAGCAGAGAATGGACAAGCGGGATTAGATGTGGCCGTTCAAATGCTACCAGACTTAATAATTACCGATATACATATGCCAATAATGGACGGCTTAGAAATGACCCGTTGCCTGCGACAACTGCCAGACTTTGCGACTGCGCCGATTATCGCTTCTCCAGCCACTCTGTCTCAGGTGGATATAAAGAAGAGTCTGGATGCTGGTTGCAATAGTTTTTTCCCTAAGCCGATCGAGTTTACTGAATTGCTGAACCTATTGCAGCAACACCTGGAATTGCAGTGGATTTACGAAGAAATGGAGCCAGATGTGATTCAAATTACTGACAGCAAAAGCCATGAGGTTAGTATGGTGATGCCGCCAGCCGAAGAACTGGCTGCCCTCTATACCGCTGCCGAGGGCGGTTTTATAAGTGATATTCACCGGGAAGCCGATCGCCTGAAGCAATTAGCACCCGAATATATAGTCTTTGCTAACCGAGTTTTAGAACTAAGTCAAAATTTTGATGAGGAGGCCATCATTCGCCTAATCGAACCACTGCTTTAGCGACTTTAGTTTTGAACGCACAAACCTTTTTTTTTAATAAAATATTTAAGTGAACTTAGATGCATCTCATTTTTGCAAATATCTTGGTAGGGCGAAGCACCTGACGGCAGTAAGTCTCTGCTCATAACTAATAAATTATCTACCGGAATGCTTCACCGCTACAAAATCGAGATGCACCCGATGCCCGATTCCCGATGTCCAAAAGAGTACCTAACCTTAATAAAAAAAGCTATATGTCAGTCAATGCTATTTCCCAAGAAAAGACTATTTTAGTTGTAGACGATACTCCCAGTAATCTGCAAGTATTATTTGATGTATTGAGCGGACAGGACTACCGGGTGGCGATCGCCAAAAATGGTGAAACGGCCTTGCAACGAGTACAGTCATCTGGGCCAGATTTGATTTTACTCGATGTCATGATGCCCGGTATCGATGGATTTGAAACCTGTAAGCGACTTAAAGCAAATTCAGATACTCGCGATATTCCAGTTATTTTTATGACAGCCCTTTCCGACTCAGTAGACAAGATTAAGGGGCTAAGTTTGGGTGCGGTGGACGGGTGCATCTCAGTTTTGCAAATATATTCGTAGGGGCGAAGCATTTCGGTAGTAA
>JAUBOG010000919.1:0-1115 GCA_036700105.1 Microcoleus occultus BM001215583 | reverse complement strand
CCATGCGGCGCTCGCTTGTTAAACTGCCGTAGAAAATTGCTACTTGCGACTCAATTCCCGAGTTAGTTTGAGTTACAGCTTCTTGCTTAAAAGTTGCCCACAAGTTCTTAATTGCTTGTCTGCCGTTACCGAAGCAAATTCCGCTTTTCCCTTGCTGCAACAAAAACATAATGATGCGAGCAACATCGGAATTAGCATCATGAGTCGGTTTAGTAACAATTAATTGCCGTTCTGGGACAGCAGCTCCGCTAGAGTTAATCCAAACTAACCGCTCGGGTTTATTGATATTTCGCTTGCGACTTCTACCAGATAGTAACTTTGCTAATTTAACGGGATTGCCAACGGTAGCACTCAATATCAGGAATTGCAGTTTTTGAGAACAACCCCCGCGCTCGTCTACTGCCAATTTTAAGCGGCGAATTAAGCTAGCCATGTTAGCTCCATAAACTCCGTTAAAAGTGTGAGCTTCATCTAGGACAATATAGCGGAGGCGACTTAAAAAATGCTGCCAAGGCTGACTCCAGTGAACGCCTTTCAGCGCATAGTGAATTAATTCTGGTGTTGCGCTGATTATGCTAGGATTTGCAGCTAATAATTGTTCTCGGGTTTTGGGAGGAGTATCCCCAGTTAGAAGGGCAAGGCGCGGGCGGGCAGGCTCAGGAATCAGTTGGAGCAAATCGGCAAGTTTTTGACTTTGGTCGGCTGTTAAAGCTTTCAAGCCATAAATAGAGAGTGCAGTAAATTGATGTTGGAGAATGCCCTCTAAAATAGGCAAGTACGCACTTAAAGATTTGCCAGAAGCTGTTGCTGTGCTGAGGATGACATCTTTGCCCTGGCGCACGGCTTTGAGTGTTTTAATTTGGTGCGAATAAAGCTGTTGAATGCCTTGGCGGTGCAAAGCAGAAATTATTGAAGGCGGCAAGTCTTGAGGAATTTTGTAGAGCTTAGGAGTTATAGCAGTCGCGATTGTCTGATAAATAACCTCTTCGCCTAAAAACTCACACAAATCGGCTGTTGCAGTTGGCTGCAAATGGCTTGCTTCTGGAAAGTTATTTGGGTGAAAATCATGTCTGGCTATTAGTTGGGAAAGAAGGTTGATATAATTGGGAGGCATT
>JAUBOG010000141.1:0-13719 GCA_036700105.1 Microcoleus occultus BM001215583 | reverse complement strand
CCCCTTAATAAGGGGGGACTAAGGGGGGTGAATTTGACGAGAGCAAGAGGTCTAATATCTTGACAAGCAGCCCGATCCATGCAAACTCAGAAAAAATCAACCAGACCTTTCGATCCTCAAGATACATATCCCTGTCCCGTCTGCCGCACCGGTGAAATTGCTACCATGCCGATGATGGAAGCCCTGGCTTGCAACTTCTGCCAGCACATTTTTATCGCCAGCGCGGAAAAACAATCGCTGAAAATGGCCGATCGATCGCCCCCCGTAACTTGGCACTGGAACGGCAAGCAGTGGATCGGAGCTCACCTCGAAGGCGTAGAATTCGGATGGGCATACTTTGCAGCGGCGATCGGTCTAATCTTCCTCCCCACTACCTTGCTGGGACTTTCAGCCTACTATTTTCCCCCGGTTCCCGGAAGCCGCTTGTCGTGGTTGCCCTCCGCTTGGACGGGCTTAGCTTTTTTGTCCCATTTAGGAATAGTGCTGTGGTTGGTAATTGAATTTTATCAATTCCCGCTGCTGACATATTTCAGAGCTTGGGGGCGGCGTACAGCCCGGCGCGCGCAGATGGAAATTCAACGCAGGTAAGGGGTACGGGGCCCGGATCGCGCGTAAAATTAAAAGCGATCGCAAAACTAAACTGCAAATAAGCCCTTCTACAGCTATAATCGTTAGCTATTCTAAAACAGTCAGATCCAAACGCATAGCGATTTGTGAGGAGAGGGATGAACATACTTGGAATCTCGGCGTACTATCACGACAGCGCCGCAGCCTTAATTCGCGATGGAGAAATTATCGCCGCAGCGCAGGAAGAGAGATTTTCCCGCAAAAAGCACGACGCCAGATTTCCCAAGAATGCGATCGCCTATTGCCTGAAAGAAGCGAAAATAGATTTGCAGGAAGTCGATCGCATCGTTTTTTACGACAAGCCTTTAGTCAAATTCGAGCGACTCTTAGAAACCTATTTAGCCTACGCACCGCACGGTTTTCGCTCTTTCTTAACCGCCATGCCAATCTGGTTAAAAGAAAAGCTTTACCTCAAAACCATGCTCAAAAGAGAGCTCGCAGAAATGGCCAACTGCAAAACCTCAAAACTGAGGCCATCTCTGCTATTTACCGAACACCACCAATCCCACGCAGCCTCAGCATTTTTCCCCAGCCCCTTTCAAAAAGCCGCCGTTTTGTGTCTCGACGGCGTGGGCGAATGGGCGACAACCTCCGTCTGGCTGGGAGACGGAAACCAACTTACTCCCCAGTGGGAAATTGATTTTCCCCACTCTTTGGGTTTGCTGTATTCCGCTTTCACCTACTACACCGGGTTTAAAGTCAACTCTGGCGAATACAAACTCATGGGTTTAGCGCCCTACGGCGAACCCAAATATGCCGACAAGATTCTCAACTATTTAATCGACCTCAAAGACGACGGCACTTTCCGTTTGAACATGGATTATTTCAACTATACTGTTGGCTTAACCATGACCAATCAGAAGTTTGACGAACTGTTTGAAGGCCCGCCGCGCCAAGCTGAAGGGAAATTGACTCAGCGGGAAATGGACATCGCTGCTTCCATTCAAGTTGTCACCGAAGAAGTTGTTTTGCGGCTTTGCAGAACAGTTAAAAAAGAATTGAATGTCGATTATCTTTGTCTTGCCGGCGGCGTTGCACTCAACTGCGTTGCTAACGGCCGGATTTTGCGGGAAGGTATTTTTAAAGATATTTGGATTCAGCCGGCGGCGGGAGATGCTGGCGGTGCTTTGGGCGCGGCTTTGGCGATTTGGTATCAGTATTGCGAATCTTCGCGCGATGTTGCCGCCGATCGCACAATTGCGCATAATAATGTAGAAGAAAAAACAGAAGTCCTGACTGCAAACCAAGCGGTGGCAACTGTTACTAAGTCTACTGCTCATTTAACTTGTCGCGACAAAATGCGCGGTTCGTATTTGGGGCCAAAGTTTAGCGATGCAGAAATTGTCGAGTATTTGGATGCTGTCAAAGCCAGCTATCATCGATTGGACGATGCCGAATTAATGCCGCAGTTGGCAGAAATTCTGGAACAGGGAAATGTGGTGGGATGGTTCCAAGGGCGGATGGAATTCGGGCCCAGAGCTCTCGGAGGTCGATCGATAATTGGCGACCCCCGCAATGCTAAAATGCAGTCGGTGATGAACCTGAAAATCAAATATCGGGAATCATTTCGACCTTTTGCGCCGTCAATCTTAGCCGAACGAGTGGCAGATTATTTTGAAATCGACCATTCCAGCCCTTATATGCTATTAGTAGCTCCGGTGAAAGCCAGCCTGCGAATTCCGATGACTGCGGAACAAGAACAACTTTTTGGGATTGAAAAGCTCAACGTTCCGCGATCGGAAATTCCCTCTGTTACCCACGTCGATTACTCGGCGCGCATCCAAACAGTTCACAAAGAAACCAATCCTCGGTACTACGATCTGATCGGCCATTTTGAAGAGCGATCGGGCTGTTCCATTGTAGTTAATACTTCTTTCAACGTCCGGGGCGAACCCATCGTTTGTACTCCAGAAGATGCTTACCGCTGTTTCATGCGTACCGAAATGGACTATCTAGTTTTGGAGAATTTCTTGCTTTCCAAGTCCGAACAAATTCCTTGGAAACAAGACGATGCTTGGAAAAATGAATTTGAACTCGATTAGTTAATAGTTATTTGTTATTGGTAGGGTAAGGTGCGCATTGCGCACCCTACGACTAACTACGACTAGGTAAGGTGCGCATTGCGCACCCTACGACTAACTACGACTAGGTAAGGTGCGCAGTGCGCACCCTACGACTAACAACTGGTAACGAGTAGTCTTCCCTCTTCCCTCTTCCCTCTTCCCTCTTCCCTCTTCCTTCTTCCTTCTTCCCTCTTCCTTCTTCCTTCTTCCCATGAGCGACGAAATTAAAAAACTCGATAAAAAAGGCTTGCGCGATTTCGGGCTGCTGATCGGCGGCTTGATTGCAGTGCTGTTCGGTTTAGCAGTACCTTTACTGCGGCGCGGTTCTATACCTTGGTGGCCCTGGGCGATCGGCGCGGTGCTAATCGTGCTAGCGTTAGTTGCGCCGAAATCGCTCAATCCCGTTTACCACGCATGGATGCGCTTTGGACTGATTCTCAACAAAATCGAAACGCCGATCGTTCTGGGAATAGTTTTTTACCTGATAATTTGGCCGATGGGATTTATCAAAGGCATATTTGGCGAAGATGCAATGCGCCGCAAATTGAATCCGAAAATGGATACTTATCGCGTCCCGAGCAAAGAAAGAACAAAAGTTAGTATGGAGCGTCCTTTTTAAGTGTTTGAAGCAACTTTAGATTTTCTCAAAGATTTGTGGGCGTTTATGAAAGAACGCCAAAAGTATTGGCTGCTACCGTTAATTGTGACTTTAGTCTTTTTGGGAGCTTTGATTGTATTGAGTCAGGGTTCTGTAATTGCTCCGTTTATTTACACTTTGTTTTGAGAGAATGAGCAAGTTGAAAAATTTGGGTGTCAATTTAGGTTTGACACTCGGCGGTTTATTGATGGGGGTGATAATTGGTGAAGTTGGATTGCGAGTTGCTGGAATTGAGGGCTATCCAAAAATCGGAGATTTCGTAGACTCAGCGCCGACTCGTTTCCACACTTCCGATCCGGATTTGGGCTGGAAGCTAAAACCCGGTGCGTCGGGTGAGTGGAAGGGGGAAGGCGCGAGTTTTGTACGGGTGAACAGCGAGGGTTTGCGCGATCGCGATCGCGCAAAAACTAAACCTCCCAACACTCTGCGCGTGGCGGTTTTAGGCGATTCTTTCACCGAAGCAATTCACGTACCTGTCGAACAAACTTTCTGGTCGAAATTAGAACGAAAATTAGGCAACTGCGAGGCCGTTAAGGGACGCAAAAAGGTTGAAGTCATCAATTTCGGAGTGCAGGGTTACGGTACTGCTCAACAATTAATCATGCTGCGAAAAAAGGTGTGGGATTACAATCCAGATATTGTAGTGCTTGCCTTTTTTCTTGGCAACGATGTGATTAACAATTCCCCGAAACTCGAATACGATCGCTACAGACCGTTTTTTGTGTATGATGCTAGCGGCAAGTTAGTACCCGATATGTCTTTTCGCAATCTAGCGCCGATCGACCGCAACCAAAATGCCGTCTCATTTGTAGACCGGATGCCGAGTCTTATTGTCAACAATTCGCGCATCTTGCAGGTGATTAAAAAAGTAGATTTAGACCGAAAAAAGCAGCAGTTATCTGGCGATTTTACCGCTTTGAGTACCAAAAATTTCAGTCCGCCTCGCGATGCAGCTTGGCGAGAAGCCTGGAGGGTGACAGAGGGTTTGATCGTGACGATGCACGATGAAGTCGCGCAGAAAAAGGCTGATTTCTTACTTGTGACGATCGGCGATCCGATCCAAGTCGGGCGGGATGTCAAAATGCGAAAAGATTTTACAACACAGAACAGTATTCAGGATTTGTTCTATCCCGATCGGCGGCTGGAAAAATTGGGTGCGCGCGAGGGTTTTCGGGTACTGAATTTAGCCGAACAGTTCCAAGGTTACACGGAAAAATACCAAGTCTGCGCCCACGGTTTTGATAATTCCGTACCTTGTGGGGGTCACTGGAATGAACTCGGACATCGGCTGGCCAGTATCAAAATCAACCAAAATTTGTGCGAAAATTTGAAGCAGTCTCAAATCCCCAAAAAACAACCGTAATCCATCAAATTTCATGAAAGATGCAACTGCGCTCCAAAAAAGCAAAAATATATTAACTTTAATCGCTGTTAATTTGGCGATCGCCTTTATTTGCCTGGAAGCTTTGTCGCTAGCTTTTTATTATACTCAGCAAAAGCAGTTTTTTTATACCAGAACTAAAGCCAAAGAAAAAGTAGTAGAAGATATCGAACGGACTGGAATCAGACTAGATGAGTCGATAGTTGAAAGACTGCACCCGTTTTTTGGTTACGTGCTCAAGCAAGGTGCTTTTACCAACGAAAGACTCAAGTTAAAAGTCAACAACCACGGCTTTTTTTCCCTCTACGAATATCCCTTTGTTAAAAGCAATAAAAAACAATTTATTGTGGGCATTTTTGGCGGTTCTGTTGCTAATAACTTTGCATTAGATGAATACATAAATCAACGATTGTCAAAAAAATTGCAGAGTTATCCAGAATTTGCCGATCGCGAAATTGTAGTTTTGAATTTTGGCAACGGCGGCTACAAACAGCCCCAACAATTGCTAATTTTAAATTACTTTCTGGCTTTGGGTCAAGAATTAGATTTAGTCATCAATATTGACGGTTTTAACGAAGTAGCACTGTCAAATTTAAACAATAAAGCTCGAATTGAAGTGGGAATGCCCAGCGTTCAGCACGTACAGCCGTTAACAACTTTAGCAAGCAACGTGTCGCCGGAGGTGATGAGTGCGATCGTCCAAATTAACGACACCAAAAAACAGTTGAAAGCAGGTATTGACAAATTGCAAACTTGTCAGTTGGCTATGTGTCACGCTGTTACCTCGCTACAAGTCAGACAATTAGTCAACAATTATCAGGAAGCAATTGTCAAGTACGACGCGCAAGTCAAAATCTCCAGTGCAGATACGGCAAATAACAGTATAGTATACATCCCCAAAGCAGAGTCTGTTTTGCCCGATCGCGCTGCTTTTGACAAAATGGCATCGCTGTGGTACGAATCGTCGATCGGGATGAATCAAATTTTATCAAGTAGAAATATCCCCTATTTTCACTTTATCCAGCCCAACCAGTATTATCCAACGAAGCGAGCGTTTACCGCCAAGGAAAAGGAAATCGCGATTAACAAAGAGAGTCCATATATTGAAGGGGTGAAAAAAGGTTATCCGGTGCTGTTGTCAAAAATCGATGATTTGCAAAAAGCTGGGGTTAATGTTTTTAGCGCCGTGAATATTTTGGACAATACAAAAGAGACGGTTTACAAAGATGCTTGCTGTCACTATAATGCAGTGGGAGAGGAAGTATTGGCAAACTATATTTCCAGTTCCATTATTAAAGTAGTAAGAAAGTCGAAATAGATATTCATGAAAGATTTTAAGTTGCTTAACAAAACCCAAGAAACCCTAAAAGTTGCTTTGATTAACTTAGCGCTTTTACTTGTTTTCGTGGAAATCGGTTCCCTGGGATGGTATTTTGTCAAGCACAAGCAATTTTTTTATAGTAGAGAAAAGGCGCAAGATAAATCGGCTCTCGGAATTAATTTAGAAGGCGTGCGGCTGAATCAGTCGATTGTCGAAAGGTTTCATCCTTTCTTTGGGTTTATCCAAAAACCCAGCGCTGATTTTCGGCCAGGTTTTAAGGTTAACAACTACGGATTTATCTCTCCTTACGATTACCCGTTTAAAAAATTTAAGAAAAATCAATTTATCATCGGCATTTTTGGCGGTTCCGTGGCTTCCGATTTTTCAATTTTTCAAATTCAAAACAAAATCTTACCTCAATATCTCAAACAGGTTCCGGGCTTGCAAGATAAAGAATTTGTAATTTTGTCTTTCGCTACCGGAGGCTACAAACAGCCGCAGCAGTTATTAATTTTAAACTATTTTTTAGCTTTAGGTCAAGAACTGGATCTGGTAGTCAATATAGATGGCTTTAATGAAGTAGCACTTGCTAATTTAAACAATAAAAATCAAATCGATCTGGCGATGCCAAGTATTCAGCACATTCAGCCGCTGACTAGCTTGGCGAATAATAGCCTTTCGATGGAGGCTATGCAAGCAACTATTAGAATTAAAGAAAATAAAACTAGAATTAATGAGGGTTTGGCAAGTTTGCAAAACTGTTCTTTAGCTGCGTGCGATGCTTTGACTTCTGTTTACGTTCAAAATTCAGTCAACAATTACCGCAAAGATGTAATTGCGTTTGAAAAATTGCGCGAGCGAAAGCAACAAGATGAAGAGGAAAGCGTGATTTATATTAATAGAAATAAGTCGATTTTAGAGGATTCAGCAGCTTTTGAACAAATGTCGTGGAATTGGGCGAAAAGTTCGATTTTTATGCACAAAGTTTTGTCTGCTAGCAATGTGCCTTATTTTCACGTTCTCCAGCCGAATCAATATTATCAGACGAAAAGGGTGTTTGGTGAAGCTGAGAAGCGAATTGCTTTTAACAGCGATACTCCTTATGCTAAATCTGTGGAACTTGGATATCCGGCTCTTTTGAGTAAATTCGCGAATTTACAAAAAAATAAGATCAATATTTTGAATGGGGTTAAGGTGTTTGACAAGACAAAAGAGGCTGTTTATGTAGATAGCTGCTGCCATTACAATAAAGCTGGAGAGGTAATTTTTAGCAATTATGTGGGGAGTTCTATTCTGGAATCTTTGCGGAAGGATCGGGCTAGGAACAAAAAGAAGTAGATCTGAAATATCCGCTTGATTTTTGATGTAGGGTGCGCAGTGCGCACCTTACTACTGAGTTTAAATTTTAGGTTTTCGGTTGGCTTGCGGGTCGATCGCCCGCTGAGTCGATCGGCATTACCAAGATTTTATCAACTCGGTTGCCGTCCATATCCACTACTTCGACGCGCAAACCGTTCCACTCAAAATGCTCGGCCGCTGCGGGAATTTTGCCCAAATGCGTAATCACAAAGCCGCCCATAGTGTGGTAACTTCCTTTGTTTTCTGAGGAAATTTCTTCAATTCCAAATATCTCAAGAAAATCTTCTACTGGTAGCATTCCGTCTAACAGCCAAGAACCGTCTTCGCGCTGCACGGCTTGCGGATCTTCGGCATCTTGAATTGAGGGAAATTCGCCAACAAGCTCGACTAAAATGTCGTTTACTGTCACCAATCCTTGAATCACGCCGTATTCGTCTACTACCAAGGCAATCTGATTGCTCGATTGTTTGAAAAGCTCTAATACTTTTAAACCCCGCGTGCTTTCCGGCACAAATAAAGGTCGTCGCAAAGAGGCGCTTAAATCGAGGGGTTGACCGGTCAAAGTGCGAGACAGCATATCTGTAACGTGTACTAAACCGACAACGTTGTCGAGACCTCCCTGACAGACGGGAAACCGAGAATGACCGCTGCCGAGCATTTTTTGGCGGTTTTCTTCCACTGAGTCTTCGAGGTCGAGCCAGGTAAGATCGGGACGCGGGGTCATTAAGGCGCTGACTCGCCGATCGCCCAAACGAAAGACTCTTTCTACCATGTCTTGTTCGGCTTCTTCAAAGGTTCCAGCCTCTGTTCCTTGCTCGATTAAAACTTTAATTTCTTCCTCTGTAACTTGGGGTTCCGTCGAAGGCACAATCCCCATCATCCGCATCACTAAGTCAGTGGAATGACTTAACAGATAAACCGCAGGAGCGCCAATTTTTGAGAGCATTCGCATCGGAATTGCGACACTTGAGGCGATCGGCTCTGGGTTGTTGAGCGCTAGCCGCTTCGGCACGAGTTCGCCGATAATTAAGGTCAGATAAGTGATGGTTAAAACTGCTACTACTGAGGCGATCGTCCCAGAGTAGGGCGCGAGGGCAGGAATCAGGCGCAGCAAAGGCTCTACTCTTCTAGAAATCGTCGTTTCTCCGAAAGCGCCCGACAGAATGGCCAGCATCGTAATCCCGATTTGAACTGTCGGTAAAAACTGATTGGGGGCATTAGCCAGATCCAAGGCTACGCGGGCATTGGTTGAACCTTGGTTGGCCATCTGCTGCAGTCTTACCTTCCGTACAGAGATGATGGCCATCTCTGACATTACAAACAAGCCATTGAGGAAAATTAGCAGGAGAACAATCAGAATATCGGTACTTGGGGACATTTCTAAAATTTTCGGTAGTAACGGCGAAGCGCTCTGCCCGGTTAGTCGATTTTAGATTTTAGATTTTAGATTTTAGATTGACTCCGCCGCCAGATACTGGCGGATTTCCCTAATGTCTAAAATTTTTCGCTCTTCACAACTTGAGTACGTGGCAGGGTATCCGTCTTTGGGTGCAGTCACAGGAGAGGTCTGGAAGCTGCGAATCTCGATCGCAAAATCGAAATTGTCGATCGACCTCTCACTAGATTAACGGAACTAGCTCGCTGCGATCGCAGGTTCGAGATATTTAGATACAGCCCGAGAGCAAAAATCTACCTGTAGTTGAGCGGCACGGATGGGAGCCTTTCGCCACAATCATTGATGTTTGTCGTACAATCTTCCTTAGCTAGGCAGCAGGGAAAAGCCTTCACCCATCGGGGATAAAAATTAACCGCCCATGACTTTCTCTTCGATAATTCGTACTTTGGGGCGATCGCCCCTAGCAGCAGAACTCCTCAACAAGCTCAAACGCCATCACTGCGTGCAACTGTCCGGCATCGCCCGTTTGCCTAAAGCCTTAGTCGCTTCCGCCCTCGCCCAGCAAGAAGGGCGAAACCTCTTAGCCGTGACAGCAACTCTCGAAGAAGCCGGTCGCTGGGTAGCCTCCTTAGAGGCGATGGGCTGGCAAACCGTACATTTTTACCCGACTTCGGAAGCTTCGCCCTACGAGCTATCTTACTCCGACGAGAACGAAATGACTTGGGGGCAAATGCAGGTGCTGGCGGATTTGGTCGAAAAACGAGAAACCAACGCTAATTCTAAGCCGATCGCCATTGTAGCCACAGAAAGAGCTCTCCAGCTTCACTTGCCGCCGCCAAGCGCTTTTGAACCCTACTGTCTGACGCTGAATCGAGGCGCGGTTCAAGACTCGAAGATCCTCGACCGCCAACTTGCCTCGATGGGGTACGATCGGGTGACTCTCGTCGAAATGGAAGGCCAGTGGAGCCGCCGGGGCGATATTGTCGATGTGTTTCCGGTGGCGGCCGAGTTGCCGGTGCGGCTGGAGTGGTTCGGAGATAATTTGGAGCAACTGCGGGAATTCGATCCCTCGAACCAGCGATCGCTCGATAAGGTCGATCGGCTAGTTTTAACTCCTACTAACTTTAACCCAATTATTAAGGCGGTTTTAGCTCAAAGGGGGAATTTAGAAACGAACCGCGAAGACGCGAAGGGCGCTAAGGAAGAGAAAGAGGAAGGGGAAGAGAAGGTTATTAAGCGGCTGTTGGGTTTGGCTTTCGAGAAACCGGCGAGTTTGTTGGATTATTTGCCTGAAAATACTTTAGTTGTAGTTGACGAACCCCAAGGGTGCGAAGCTCACAGCGACCGCTGGTTCGAGAACGCGCAGGAACAGTGGGAAAGTTGCGATCGCCAATCGGATGTTGCGGACTCTGAAACCGAAAAGTTACCAATTGCTAATTTGAAGGTTCCGAAAATTCACCGCAGTTTTGCTGGATCTATGGCGGATGCCGCAGCTTTCGACCGGTTGGAACTTTCAGAATTGGCGTTGGATTCTACTACCCAAAAATTAGATAATTCGCCTGCGATTAATTTGGCTTCTCGTCCCGTTCCCGTGATGCCTCACCAATTCGCGAAGCTGTCTCAAATGCTCCGGGAAGAGCGCGATCGGGGTTTTACGGTGTTTCTGGTTTCGGCTCAGCCGAGCCGATCGGTTTCTCTGCTGTCGGAACACGACTGTCCGGCTCAGTTTGTGGTGAATCCCCGCGATTTTTTGGCGATCGACAAGTTGCAGTTGCAGCACATTCCTGTGGCTTTGAAGTACAGCGGGCTGGCAGAATTGGAAGGGTTTATCCTGCCGACTTTTCGGATCGTTTTAATTACCGATCGGGAATTTTACGGCCAGCATTCTCTGGCGACTTTTAGCTACGTCCGCAAACGCCGCCGCGCTGCGAGCAAAAAGGTTGACCCGAACAAGCTCAGCCCGGGCGATTATGTGGTTCACCGCCAGCACGGAGTCGGCAAGTTTATTAAGTTGGAACGGTTGACGATCGATCGGGAAACTCGCGAATATTTGGTGCTGCAATACGCTGACGGTACTCTCAGGGTGGCGGCCGACCAGTTGGGCGCTTTGTCCAGGTTTCGCACTGTTGCCGATAAAGTGCCGGAACTCAACAAACTCACAGGTCAAACTTGGGAAAAAACTAAGACCAAGGTTCGCAAAGCTGTTAAAAAATTAGCCGTAGATTTGCTGAATCTTTACGCTAAAAGAGCTAAGCAAGTAGGTTATGCTTTTCCGCCCGATATGCCTTGGCAGCAAGAATTGGAGGATTCTTTTCCTTACCAGCCGACGCCGGATCAGTTGAAGGCAACTCAGGATGTGAAACGCGACATGGAGGGCGATCGGCCGATGGATCGCTTGGTCTGCGGCGATGTCGGTTTTGGCAAGACCGAAGTTGCTCTGAGAGCTATTTTTAAGGCGGTTACGGCGGGCAAGCAGGTAGCTTTGCTCGCGCCGACGACAATTTTGACCCAACAGCACTATCACACGCTCTCAGAGCGTTTTTCCCCTTATCCGATCGAAGTTGGCTTGCTCAACCGCTTCCGCACTGAAACCGAGCGCCGGGAAATTCACAAGCGTTTGGCAACTGGGGAGTTAGACGTGATTGTCGGTACTCAATCTGTTTTGAGCAAAGCGATTAAATTTCGGGATTTGGGCTTGTTGGTGGTGGACGAAGAACAGCGGTTTGGGGTCAAGCAAAAGGAAGCGATCAAAGCTCTGAAAACTGAAGTAGACGTGCTGACTCTCACGGCGACGCCGATTCCCCGCACTTTGTATATGTCGCTGTCGGGGATTCGGGAGATGAGTTTGATCGCGACTCCGCCCCCCAGCCGCCGCCCGATTCAGACGCATTTGGCCCCCTACGATTTGGAAGCGGTGCGGACGGCAATTCGTCAAGAGTTGGACAGGGGCGGTCAGGTTTTTTATGTTGTGCCCCGGATTGAGGGGATTGAGGAGTTGGCGGATACGCTGCAGGTGATGGTTCCGGGGGCTAGAATTGCGATCGCCCACGGTCAAATGGAGGCTTCGGAACTAGAATCGATCATGCTGACTTTCAGCGCGGCCGAGTTCGATATTTTGGTGTGCACTACGATTATTGAGTCGGGTTTGGATATTCCGCGAGTCAATACAATTTTGATTGAAGACGCGCAAAAGTTCGGTTTGGGCCAACTGTACCAGTTGCGGGGACGGGTGGGACGCGCGGGGATTCAAGCTCACGCTTGGCTGTTTTATCCGAAGCAAAACCAACTGTCTGATGCTGCAAGGCAGAGGTTGCGAGCGATTCAGGAGTTCGCGCAGTTGGGCTCGGGCTATCAGTTGGCGATGCGGGATATGGAAATTCGCGGTTCGGGTGATGTTTTGGGTACCCAGCAGTCGGGTCAAATGGAGGCGATCGGTTTCGATCTGTATGCTGAAATGTTAGAGGAGGCAATTCGCGAAATTAAGGGTCAGGAAATTCCGAAAGTCGAGGACGCGCAAATCGACCTCAGCTTGACGGCGTTTATTCCTGCCGATTACATCGGGGATTTGGATCAAAAGATGAGCGCTTACCGGTCTGTTGCTTCTGCTAATACTCCCGAAGAGTTGCAGCAGATTCGGGCCGATTGGTGCGATCGCTACGGGCCCATTCCTCTTCCGGCCGAGCAACTGATCCGTGTTGTCGAACTCAAACAAATCGCCAAGCAAATCGGTTTTTCTCGGATCAAACCGGAAAACAAGCAGCACATTGTTCTCGAAACCCCGATGGAGGAGCCTGCTTGGAATTTGCTCAAAGCTAATTTGCCGGAACATTTGCGCTCTCGTTTTGTCTACAGCAAGGGGAAAGTTACTATTCGGGGTATGGCGGTTTTGACTGCCGAAAAGCAGTTAGATAATTTGATTGATTGGTTGGGTAAAATGCAGGGCGCTTTGCCGGAAGAAAACCTCTGATTTTAATCTAAAATCCCTAAATCTCCCGCACTGCCGAAACCACAGAATCATACCGATGGAATCAGAAAAAATATTACTGCTGCTTTCATGATTGTTTGAGCGGCATAAAGGATTAAAATCGTGAAAAAGTTAGTGTGTGTTTTTTTGGCGATCGCCCTAGTGCAAGGAGTGCCAATGGCGGTTCAAGCTCAACAAATAATTGACCAGATCGATCGAGTTGTGAGTGCAGGATTGATGAATAAAGATGCCAGCGGTAATTTTAATGCTGACGGGATTGTCAGCCGCGCCGATTTGGCGGTGATTTTAGTGAAAACTTTTGGTTTGGAACGGCGGAAAACAGCTCAGAAACCTGATATGGAATTGCCGGACGTACCTAAGAGTTACTGGGCTTACAGTGCGGTTCAAACTGCTTTGAAAACCGGAACGATGAACGGATATCGCGACGGAATGTTTTTCCCAAATCAAAGGGTGACTCGCGCTGAGGCTTTGGCAATTTTTGCTCAAGCTTACGGGGTTTTTCAGTTTCCCGACACCACGGTTGCCGAGATTTTAGCTAAGCATCCAGATGCAGGGGAAATCCCTAATTGGGCTAGAAAGTCTATGGCTACAGCACTTTATGAAGGTTTTGTTAATGTTGAACTCGGAACTAATAAAATTAATCCTTTGAAGCCGATGACTCGCGGGGATATTGCTTACGCTTTGAGCAAGTATTTGGAGCGGCAAGTAAGGCCTGGTTCTTTGCCTGTCCCGAACGAGGAGCCTCCTAATCGAGGCATGGGAAGGTGAACCTTGTAAGTTTCATTTGCATGAGCATGGGTAATGGGTAATTGGTAATTTAGAAGGCTTTACCTCATCCCATTAAAAACTGCTATAGCTGCAATTTTAATTTAAAAAAGCTGTAGGGTGCGTCGCCACCTGCCAATCCTAAAAAAGAGCGACAATCGAGG
>JAUBOG010000140.1:0-13871 GCA_036700105.1 Microcoleus occultus BM001215583 | reverse complement strand
GTTTCTGCGAGAAATCTCGGTTTGGTAGCCAAGTATCTAGAAAGAAACCGGGTCGATCGCCCCCGCGCGCAAGTCCTAATATAGCAAGCCTTGCAGAATTTGCGAACTTCTCTTTTCTTGCTTCTCCCTTCTTATTTCTCTCGCCCGATAACTCAATCCTTCTTCCTTCTTCCTTCTTCCCTCTTCCTTCTTCCTTCTTCCCTCTTCCTTCTTCCTTCTTCCTTCTAAACATTTAACCATTGAAGCAGTACCTTGGGCGCCGGCAACAAAATAACTAACAGCAGCCCGATCGCCAGCAAGCCCAAAAAATCCCGGCGATCGTCCAACTCGCTAACATCATTCAAAGCCGGTTCGTCAGTGAGCGGCGTCAGGAACAAAATAATTGCCCACAGCAGCAAACCCTCTTCCAAAAAAGAAAGCAGCAGCATACAAATTCTAGCAACTTGCCCGATCGCCATACTAGCCCGCTGGCCGAACATCGCGTGCGCGATGTGCCCGCCGTCGAATTGCCCCACCGGCATCAAATTAAACGCCGTCACGATCAAGCCCAAATAACCCGCCACCGCTACCGGATGCAAATTAATCGCAGTTTCGGCATTAAAAGCGCCGCCCAAAGTTAACTTGCTCAACAAAGTCATCAGCAGCGAAAAATTCGGACTGAAAGAATCAAAATTCAACATTCCCGACTTCTCAGACAGCGGTACAATAGTCGAACGATCCAAACCCCAAATCAACATCGGCACTGCCGCAGCCAAACCCGCCAGCGGGCCGGCAATACTGATGTCAAATAGAGCTCGGCGGTTGGGAATTGGACTCCGCATTTGAATGAAAGCGCCAAAAGTTCCCAAGAAAAAAGGAATCGGAATAAAATAAGGCAAAGTCGTGCGAATTTTGTAGAACCGGGCAGCTAAATAGTGGCCGGATTCGTGAATTCCCAAAAATGCAATTAGAGAAAGCGAGTAAGGCAAACCCTGGAGCAATACTGACGGGTTAGCCTGCAAAGCTTGTTCGGTAACTCCGGCCATTCGAGCGCCCGCCAGCGTTGTGGTAAACACCGCAATCAGCACTAAAGCCAATGCAAAAAACGGCCTGGTTAAAGATTCAGTTTTGACAGGATTTTCCCCCGATTGGCGGCTGGGATTGGGAACTATAGCAAAAAAAGGTTGACCGCTCAAGCTGTTTTGAAATATGACTAAAAAGCGATCGCCAAAATTCCTCTGGACATTCTCAGTAATCGCCTGATAAGCTGCCTCCGGGTTGGCGCGCAACAGTCCGCGGCAAATTACAGCCTGCGGTCGAAATTCCAAATCGCGCAAACAGAAAATTGACCAGGGAAAACAATCGCGCAAACTCGCTTCTTCCGCTGCATCTATGGGGCGCACGGGCAATTTTGGCTGTGCGGGTTCACTCCCGGAGTCGGCTACCGCATCAGCAGTTTTACCCGTAATTTCCTGGCGCCCCAACTGTACCAAAAACCAGTACAAAACAGGACAGACTAAAAAAGGTATAATCAGCCAGTCTGGCGGCGAACTTTTACTGGCGCCGTTAGCCAAAATCCAAGCAGTCCAAATCAGCGCCGGGCTCATGATGACCAACCACAGCAGCCACACCGGAGTTTTGGTGATGCGGCTGATGCTAGTCTGCAGCAAGTAGTACGAAACCAGCCCCAATACAAACAACCATAAAAAGAACATAATATTTATTCGAGTCCTTCTCAATACTTCCTTGAAACAACAGAGTTCAGTTTCCAAACAACCCAAGCCCGTGCTGGAAAATATCTTTGCTTTTGCGCCCAACCGGGAAACGCTGGGTGCGACAGCTTATTTCATTGTAGAAAACGAATCGAACATTCTGGTGGATTGTCCCGCTTGGGATGAGACCAACCAAATTTTTTTGCGCGATCGCGGCGGCGTGCGGCTGCTGTTTCTCACCCACCGGGGCGCTATCGCCAAGGCGCGGGAGATTCAGGAAGCCACGGGGTGCGAGATCCTGATTCAAGAGCAGGAAGCTTATTTGCTGCCGGGATTGCAACTGACGGTTTTTGAGCGGGAATTTGTTTTGAGCGATCGAACTCGCGCATTTTGGACTCCCGGCCACTCTCCGGGTTCCTCTTGCCTTTATGATAGCCGCAGCGGCGGAGTGCTGTTTTCCGGCAGACACTTGCTCCCCAACCGAGAAGCCGCCCCAGTACCGCACAGAACGGCAAAAACTTTTCACTGGCCCCGCCAAATTAACAGCGTCAAGTCAATTATCGATCGATTTTCACCCTCTACTTTGAAATATATCTGCCCCGCTGCGAATACGGGTTTTCTGCGGGGAAAAGGTTCGATCGATCGAGCTTTTGAGCAATTAACCAATCTAGACTTAGCGGTTTGTTTGGCAAACAAACCCGACTCCTAAATGTATTTGTTCCGATCACACTCTCGATATCAATTCCGGCTGTGCTGGAATGATAGAGAGGACACGGCATTGCCGTGTCCTGATTTCGGGTTATATTAATTCCGATGCTACCGGATTTGATATCAACCGCCAATTCTTGCCTGATGAAAAATTGTGGAAAAAACTGAAAAACAAAAAATGCTCGCGGGTGAATTATATTTAGCTAGCGACGAGCAATTGATTTTAGAGCGCCAGCGAGCCCGTCGTCTCGCCAGGATTTACAATTCTACCCATGAAGATGAACCCGAAAAACGGTTAGAGATTATCACAGAATTGTTTGGCGCAGTTGGGTCACAATTTGAAATCGAGCCACCTTTCTACTGCGACTTCGGCAGCAATATTTATGCTGGAAACGGACTGTACATGAATTTTGGCTGCGTGATTCTCGATTGCAATCGAGTTAATATCGGCGACAATTTGCTATGCGGGCCCAACGTGCAAATTTACACCGCTTTTCACCCCACCGACCCAGAAATTCGACTTTCTGGCCACGACCTTGCTGCTGAGATTAATATTGGGAATAATGTGTGGATTGGCGGTGGCAGTATTATTTGTCCGGGCGTCACTATTGGCGACAATAGCACGATCGGCGCAGGCAGTGTTGTGGTCAAAGATATTCCCGCCAACGTCGTGGCGGCGGGGAATCCTTGCCGAATCCTCCGCCATTTACCTTGATGTGGTACGATCGACTCGCTGGGGCGATCGGCTCCGGGAATCTCAACCCAAAATTTGCGATATTGTAGAACCGCCGATTTGAGCTTTTTCAGGTAAAATTTCCAGCTTTCATCCTCCGCAAAAATCTCCAATCCCAAATCCCACATCCCTTCCAACTCACCAGAATTTTATGACGACTGCCACAGTTTATCCTAGCGCTCCCGAACTCTGCGCCGACGACTACATCGCAGTAGGTATCGCCACCTGCTTTATCAAAGAAGAAGGCGAAGTTTTTGAAGTAAAAGTAATCGAAGCTATCCCCTCAGCAGCTTTAGAAGCAATTGTCAAGGGAATCCCCACATCTTATGCAATGGCTTGGGGGACGACTTTAGGATCGGTGCTCGACGGCGATTCACCTAAAAGGCTGCCAGAATTCCCCGCCGAAGCTCAGTTTAGCGAAGAATTCGGCTTTCGGGCGATCGCCGCAGCCCGCACTTACAAAATCCGCCCCGAAGCTCGAGTTCACATTCCTTTAGGCACTGTTCGCAGCGACTTTACTTATTCCTTAGAACGCAAAAGAGTGCTCAACTCCGAGCGCGTCATTCGCACTGAAGACAATGTGAAACAGCACGAACACACTCACAAGGTTCTTTAAGTAAATTGCTCAAAGGCGGGAATTTAGCGCCGAAAATAGTTTTGAGTTTCGACCGATTGATTAAAGATTTCACAAGTTTTTCGTTGATTAATGAAGGGGAAACTTTGAAAATTTAATGATTTTAAAAAGGCCAAATATCTAAACGTAGGGTGCGCATTGCGCACCTTACCTGATTGATAGTTACTATATTTAAAAAACGCCAAACATCTGAACGCAGGGTGCGGATTGCGCGCCTTACTTAAAAAACGCCAAACATCTGAACGCAGGGTGCGCAATGCGCACCTTACTTAAAAAATGCCAAACATCTGAACGCAGGGTGCGCAATGCGCACCTTACCTGATTCGCATAAATTATTAACGAATGCTGACAAAACTCTTAAATTGTTGGTGAAATGTTTTAATTTGTCGGAAATATGGTATGATACTGTTCCAGTCTAATAGAGTAAGCCAGTCAGCGGAAAAAAATTAAAAAATATCCGCAATTATTGAATGCTAGTAGTTTCTTCCTAGCAGGCGGGCGAGTACATAGTAGCTGAGTTGAGGATTTCAATCTCACAAATTGGTCAAACCATGCGAAGCTTTGCGAGAGTGAAGTGGTCGAAATTAACTGCAATATTGCCAGCGGGATTTAAGGGTGAATACGATGTTCGCTACAAAATTGCGCTCTTAATTTTGGGGGTAACAGTTCTAGCAGCTAGCATCGCTGCTGGTATCAGCTATCAAAGCGTCCGCAGCTTGATTATTAACAAAAGCGAGCGGAATGCTTTGTTGGAAGTCAGGGAACGCGCTAACAAGATCGATCGCTGGATCGGCACTAGAAAGACTGAGATCGAAATCCTCGCCAACACTCCTGGCGTTCGTTCGATGAATTGGTCAGTGGCGGGGCCTTATTTAAAATCGGAAATAAATCGACTGCAAGAATTCCAGCATTTCGCATTAATTGAACCCGACGGTTCTTATTTCACCACCAAAGTCGGCAGAGCTTTGATTAATGTCAGCGATCGCCAACACTTCAAAAAGGCAATGGCTGGAGAAGTTTATGTTTCAGATCCTACCATTTCTCGCACGATCAAAAAACAAAGTATTGTTCCCATTTCGGCTCCGGTATGGTCAAATTCGGGAAAATCTATTTATAAAACAGTTGAAAAGCCGATCGGAGTAATGAACGGCGCGATCAAAATCGACCGCGTTGTCGAAGTAGTGGGAAAGCTGGAATACGGCGCAGGAACTTATGCTTTTGTTCTCAATTCTCAAGGAGTGCCGATTGTCCATCCCGACGCTCGCTTAATGGGAAATATCGACAAGCCGGCTCCCAGTCTTTTAGAGTCCGCAGATGCGAATTTGGCGAATGCAGCCAGGGAGATGGTTTATCAAAAAACGGGAATTTTGCTGACTCAAATCAACGACGCCAGAGTTTATGTTGCCTATCTGCCTTTAGAACAAGCCGAATGGTCGATCGCCCTGGTAATTCCCCGCGAAAATCTCGAAAAAGAACTGCTTCCCTTAAATATAATGGCAGCCACCGCCGCCGCACTTGCCGCGGCAGCTATTTTGGCAGCAGTTGCGGCACTGAAACTGTTTGTCCTGAAGTCGATCCGCACGCGCGCAGAAGCCCTTCTCCACCGCTTGACCGGCCGCATTCGCGCTTGCTTGGAACTCGATCGCATCCTGGAAACTACAGTAGACGAACTCGGTACTTTGCTGAAGCTCGATCGGGCAATTTTCGGCTGGTACGACCCCCGGCAAGATACTGTAGAATTTTGCTGGGAATATTGCCGGGAAGGTTTGTCGGGGCGCTTGGGAATCTTCGGCGCCCGAGGAGGGCCCTCTGGAGACTTAGCTGCGCGGCTCCACCGGTGCGAAACGATACTGCTGCATCAAACCGCCGCGGATGACGGCGAAACGCCTGAGTGCGATCGGGCCCATCTCGAACTGGCAGACAGCCGTTACGCAGCAGTACCGGTACTAACTCAAAATAATCGGCTCGGCTATCTGTTCGCCTGTGCCAACCGGCGGTTTGCGACTCCCGACGAGGTGGAAATTTTGGAAGCAATTGCCGACTCGCTGGCGATCGCAATTTCCCAATCCCAACTCCACGGGCAAATTCAAGACGAACTCAAACTTTTGGAAGAAGTATTAGCCAAACTCAGAAGAACCGAAGAGCATTTAGTACAAAGCGAAAGAATGGCAATTGTCGGTCAACTAGCCGCCGGAATTGCCCGGGAAATTAACAACCCAATTAACTTTATTTACGGTCGCCTGATTCACGTCAACGATTATATCAAAGATTTGCTCGATATAATTCGCGTCTACCGCGAACAATATCCCGAACCTGTGCCGGGAGTTGCCAAAAAAATAGAGACCTTCGACCTAGATTTTATCAGCGAAGACTTACCGCAAATTCTCAATTCTCTGAAAATAGGAACCGATCGCATTCGCCAGATTGTTCTGGCTTTGCGGAATTTTTCGTTTCCCGACGCAGACAGCAAAGAACGCGTTAACCTTCACGAAAGTATCGACAGTATTTTGGTGTTGCTCGCTCACCGAATGGAGCCCAAAATATTAGCAGTCAAGGATTACAGCAACCTGCCGCCAATTTTGTGTTATCCGGGTAAAGTGAGTCAAGTATTGGCGAATATCCTCAGCAATGCTATTGATGCTGTTAGCAGTATTGAAATATCCGACCGAGTTATTACAATTAAAACAGGCATTGTCGAGCATTCTACAGGTAGATTTATTGCAGTATCGATCGCCCACAACGGCTCTCGAATTTCGCCAGAAGCTCAGCAGAGAATATTTGACCCGTTTTGCCGCACTAAATCCTTTAAAAATTTTACAGGATTGGGGCTGTCGGTTTGCTATAAAATTATTGTAGAATTGCACGGCGGTCGCCTGAGCGTTCAATCTCCGGTGTCCTGTCAAACTGCATCGGAAACTGGCGGCGGTGCTGAGTTTGTAGTAGAATTGCCGATCGTTTGATACCGCCATTATACAGCGTATTCCCGGTTTGTGAAGTGTAGGGGGAAACGGCACGTCGCGGTGTCCTGATTTCGGGTAATGTATTAATTCCGATACAACCGGATTCGATCTGAAATCCTAACGGGACTTAATATCATCAGATTAGGGGAATAACAAAGGTGCGGCGAGAGCAAACAACCAACCTCCCATCACCAAGACTTCCGCAACAATCAATAGCATATTTCTGTTCATTTTCAAATTAAGAGCGATCGACCAAAGATCGAATTTTTTGCCACCAAACAGCCGGCGAATCCTGCGGGCGGTACGCAGTATCAAACACCGACAAAATTAGCGGCAAACCCCCCACCTTCGCGCTCATCAACAAGTGCATTCCCAGACAAAATACCAATACCGCCCAACCAGAAGCGTGCAAATAATACCAAAGCTGCGTTAATTCCCCAGCAGGCAGCCATTCTTCCTTAACCATACTGCCAGAAGCGATCGCCCAAGTCAGGGCCAGCAACATCAGCGTATTTACCAGACGGTGCAAACTGTACCACCCCATCGGTTTTGGGATCTGCATTAGCGTCTTAAAAGAATCAGGCTGCACCAAGCGTTTTTGACCTGCGTGGAAACTGTACAATGCAAAAGCTGGCATTACTCCTAACAGCAACATCTTGCCAAAAGTGCCGTGAATGCCGATAATATCTGCAATCCGAGGCAAGGGCAAAGTACCCAACCGTCCATCGTAGGTGTTGTAAACCAGAAATGCGCTCAAGATTGCTAAAAGGGCGATCGCAGCGTTAACCCCGTGCAGTAATCTGAGCAGCAGTGGCTGATACGGTTTAGATGGCGGCATCGTCAATTTTACTAGATAAATAGTCTTTTACATCATACAGAATAGCGCAAATTTTTTCAACAGCCGCCAATTGTGAAATAAATGTGATAAGAAAATGAAGTGATTGTGAGAAAAACGCAATTGTATCAAAGTTTAGTGTAAAGTAAAACAGTCGAGGAGAACACATTTTCTATAATATCTAACAGTTTACAAAAATGGATGCAGCCACTACCGTCTTCCTTTCCTTGGGACTAGCAGCAGATGCTTTTGCTGTTGCTGTTTCTAGCGGTTTAGCAATCAAACACATGAAGGTCAACAAAGCTTTAAAAATTGCCTTGTTTTTCGGCGGTTTCCAAGCTTTAATGCCGTTAATAGGATGGTTGTTCGGTTTGAGTTTTAGTTTTTTGATAACGCCGATCGACCATTGGATCGCTTTTGGGCTTTTGAGTTTTATTGGCGGTAAAATGATTTACGAATCGCTGCAAAGCGAAGAAGGCCAGAAAAAGTTCAATCCGTTAGATACGGGGACTTTGATCGCGCTATCGGTGGCGACGAGTATCGATGCTCTGGCTGTTGGTATCGGGTTTGCAGTGCTAAAAACTTCGATCGGCCCAGTAGTTAGCGCGATCGGCTTTATTACTTTCTTTGTCGTATTTGCCGGCGTGTTCATCGGCCACAAGTGCGGCAACTTGTTTGGCAAAAAAATAGAGTTCCTCGGAGGCGGAATTTTAATGGCGATCGGCAGCAATATCCTCTGGTCGCATTTAACAGCAGCGTCAGTGTAGTGCGAGCTTCTAGCTCGCGAGCTAGAAGCTCGCACTTTATCAGCCATTCCCTGTGCAACCTCATGCCCTGTTTGACCGATCGTAAAATGCTACGATCGTCAGATTGCGTTAAAGGAACCAAACGGTGCTCAAACTTTACGGCTCAGCTCGCAGCAGAGCGTCAATTGTCAAGTGGTATTTAGAAGAAATCGGCGTTCCGTACGAATTTGTAATGCTGGATATGCAAGCAGCAGAGCATTTGCAGCCAGATTTTTTGCAAATTAACCCGATCGGCAAAGTACCGGCAATTGTTGACGGAGATTTTAAACTTTGGGAATCCGGCGCCATTCTCCTGTATTTAGCTCAAAAATACGGTAAAATGCCGGCAAGTTTGGAGCAGCAATCTCAAATCGTGCAGTGGGTAATCTTTGCTAACGCGACCCTGGGCCCGGGAATATTTGTCGAAGCCAGCCGCGATCGGGAAACTCCCAAATTGCTAACACCGCTCAATCACATCTTTGAAAAACAGCCTTTTTTGATGGGATCTGAATTCGGTGTCGCTGACGCAGCAGTCGGGTCAATGTTATGCTACATTCCGATGATGCTGAAGCTAGACCTCAGCGCTTATCCGGCTGTTTTGGATTACATGAAGCGAATTTCAGAAAGGCCGGCATTCCAAAAGGCGATGGGCGGCGGCTAAACATAGCATATCCGAATTATTCATCTCTCTCTCCTCCCTCTGCGCTCTCTGCGCTCTCTGCGGTTAAATCATTCCGAAACAACCGCAAACGATATCGCCCCAAAAACTCAACAGCTAAAAGCAGGGGCAATTCCAAAATTGCCCCTGCTTTTAATTGAATCAGACTTATCTGAACCCGACAGCCGCTTGCCAAACAAAAGCCAGCAGCAAGAAAAACACGGGAATCACCGGCAAAACATTAACCAAAGGGTCAAAGATCGCATAAGCTTCGGGCAGTTTCGCCAACAGTAATGCAGCTTCCATGAATCAACCTACCTATCCAACACAATTTTAATAATTGTCGCATATCTTCACCAAAGGAACTCACGATCGATCGACTGTCGGTGTCAGCCAGCGGGCAAACTCTTCGGTAAATCGATCGGCAAAAATCGCCTCCCGCATCTTCCCAGTAAAGCGAATCAACTCCGTCACGTTGTGAATCGCCAGCAAAGTATACCCCAGCACTTCGTTAGCCCGCGCCAAATGAGCCAAATAAGCGCGACTGAAATTTTGGCAGGTATAACAAGGACAAGACTCATCCAGCGGAGCAAAATCCTCGCGGAACCGAGCATTTTTCAAACTCCAGCGTTCCCCGCCCACAAAAGCCGTCCCGTGGCGGGCCAGCCGAGTCGGAATCACGCAGTCAAACATATCTACGCCGCTCGCCACAGCCAAGGCCATTTCGCGATAAGTCCCAATCCCCATCAAATACCGGGGTTTATGTGCCGGCAGCAAAGGCGCAGTCGCTTTCACAATCTCTGCGATCAAATCCCCCGATTCGCCGACGCTAACCCCGCCGATGGCGTAGCCCGGTAAATCCAAATCTACCAACTGGTTCGCCGCGCGCGATCGCAAATCGGGGAAAACGCCCCCCTGCACGATGCCGAACAAAGCTTGATCCGGGCGCGAGTGAGCTTGAATGCAGCGTTTCAGCCAGCGGTAAGTGCGATTTGTGGCCGCCTCCACCTCCTCTCGCGTAGCCGGGTAAGGCGGACACTCGTCAAAGGCCATAATCACGTCAGCGCCCAACTGATTCTGAATTTCGATCGATCGTTCCGGCGTCAAATTAATCATCCGCCCGTCGCGGGGAGAACGAAAAGTTACCCCATCCTCAGAAATAGTCCGCATTTGGCTCAAGCTAAACACCTGAAACCCGCCCGAATCCGTCAGCATCGGGCCCGGCCAAGCCATAAATTTGTGCAATCCGCCCGCGCCCGCGACAATCGCTTCCCCCGGCTGCAAGTGCAAGTGATAAGTATTTGCCAAAACCATTTGAGAACCGGCCGCCTCAAGATGTGCCGGCGTCAAAGTTTTGACATTTGCCAGCGTCCCCACCGGCATAAACTTAGGCGTTTCCACAACGCCGTGGGGAGTGGCAAACACCCCTGCACGCGCTTGGGTATGGCTGCAATTAGCCTGACATTTAAAAGAAAATTTCGCCTTGTCCTGAGTCATTAGTCCCCGATGCTCGTTAACCGCTACTCGGCCGTCCGTGTGATCTCTAATCTATTGTTGATGACATCGCGACAAAAAAAACCATGACCCCGCCCAAAAACGGAGACAAGTTTCCGACAATCGTCGTGGAGGGCAAAAAATTTTAGACCTTAGTTCTACCTCCCAGATTTAAAGCTGCGAGTAAATCTAAAATCTAAAATCTAAAATCGACTGACTGAGGATTAAAACGGGGAATCGTCCTCATCCAATTGCAGGTCCCAGTTGCCTGAGAGTACCTGATCCACCACCGCATCCAAAGCCGCCGCATTTAAATTCCGGGCGACTTGCTCTTGCAAAGGATTGGAAAGGGGAATTAACCGCAACTGCCGTCCCTCTTGAATCAGGTCAAAATAAGCACCTTCTTCTGGGGACTGTTTCAGTTCCAGGTAGTCAAAACTGTACACGTTCAAATAAAGCGCGTGGTTGGCTATCAAGGTAGAACGGTCGGGGTTGGCGAAGACTTCGAGCACGTAACCTTCCCCTTCGCTGTAAATCTTGCCATCTTGGATGTGAAGGTAGCGGACACGTCCTAAATCAAACAGCAATCTTTTGATATCGCGCTTGTTGACGACAATGCCTGTATCGATGATGCAAGGAGCAACTACCCTGTTATTCAATTGGTCGTGACTCATGGAGTAAAAGCCTCTGTTGTAGTATGTTCCCGTCTAGGAAATCAGGGAGTTAGCTAGAATTCTTGAGAAGGGAAACGCGGATCTTGAGTTTAGCCATTTTAGATAGGGAGCTTCGGGAGCGCTGCCGAATCGAGTTTTCCGGGGAAAAGAGCGATCGGCAGGAGCAATCCCGATCCAAAGGACTAGGGTGTTACAGTTCCAATTCTGGCACAGGCTAATCGATTCACAACTGCATACAAGATGAAAAAATTTCTATCTTATGATGGATGATAAATGGGTTCGCTCTACGATCGGCTTTTTCCGGAATCAAGGCGCTGCCATCGCAGCCGCAGTCGCTTTTTATACTTGTTTGCCGGTGCCGATGTCTTGGACTTTGGAGTTTCGGGGCATTGCTCGCTTGGCTCCGGCGATCGGGCTGTGGATCGGCGGGATGCTGGGACTGGCGGATGCTGGGTTGCAGTTGCTGGGAATGCCTGCTCTGACTCGATCGGCCTTGGTGGTAGTCTCGGGCATCGCGGTGACAGGCGGGCTGCACCTAGACGGGGCGATGGACGCGGCGGACGGGCTGGCCGTACCCGACCCGGTGCGCCGGCTGGAAGTCATGCGGGACAGCGTTACAGGGGCTTTTGGGGCGATGGCTGCGATCGCGATCGTGCTGCTGAAAACTGCCGCGCTGTCGGACTTGAATAACTATCGGTGGCTGGCTTTGATGGGTGTGGCGGGTTGGGGGAGGTGGGCCCAACTGGTGGCGATCGCCCGCTATCCGTATCTGCGGGCCGAGGGTAAGGGAGCTTTTCATAAGGAATCGATATATTCTCCTTTTGATTTTATCCCAGGAGTGATGTTGCTGGTGAGTTTGAGCGTGCTGCAAGTTTTTCTGGATGGCGATCGGTGGCTGTTGGCGGCGGGGATGGCTTTGGGGGGAAGCGCGATCGGAATTTTTGCCGGAGCCTGGTTCAACCACCGTTTGGGCGGCCACACAGGCGATACTTACGGTGCTGTAGTCGAGTGGACGGAGGCTTTGCTGCTGTGTCTGTTAGCGGCGCTGGAAGGGTAAGTTACAGCCGAAGTCAGGAGTCACAAACAGTCGTTGACTTGGTGAAATTTTGCGCGGTTTGATTTTGATTTGGGAGGTACTGGAACCGTCGGATATGCAGAACCGTATAGAGTTTATTTGAAAAGGTCGATCGGCCTTTGCGACTAATGGTAAAGGGCGATCGCACTTGACTATGGCAGATAGAAAAAGACGATCGCACAAGCGAGCATTTTCAATACACCTCATCATGACTGCCAATGTCGAGCAAAAGAATTTCTTCATCTGGCAACTCTGGATTTTTAACAAAATCAAATACAATCCGACAGTCATATTCCACAGTACAAGCCCAAGAGCCAGCTAATTGACCTTTGAGTTTGTGTGTTTGCAGTGATGGATCGAAAGAGTTTTCTGCCAAAAGTCTCAAGACGGCTTCAACTTTGGACTGTACTTCTGGGTGTTTGCGGATGAGGGCTTTGTAGGCACGTTTAAATGAGGGAGCAAAAGTGATAGTTTTCAACTGTTTAGCTCCGCGATCGCTTCATCAACTGTACCTCGAAAGACGTTTCCAGATTGATAGTCCTGTTTTCCTTGTGCAATGTTAGCGGCAATTTCGGCGCGACGGCGATCGCTAAGTCTGCGGTGCATGATGGTAAGTAGATTGGTTTGTTCGTCTACAGACAAGGTTTCGATCGCATCTAAAATGCTGTCAAATGTTAAAGTTTGCATGGTGAGTTAGATTGGGAGGCTGAGATAGCTTTGTCTTATTTTACTGAAGTTTAATTAAATTTGCGAAGAGCGATCGCCCTTCGATCGAGAAAAATGGGTAAAGGGCGATCGCGCTTTGTGACTTATTCCAAAAGGGCGATCGCGCTTTGTGACTTATTCCAAAAGGGCGATCGACTTAGTTGTCAAGTAGGCACGGTTTGGGATAAACTAATATAAATGCTAACTTGAATTTTGAGGAAATTCTATGACAGCAGTGATTGCGGAACATATTGAAATTACTCCGGGTGTTTGTGGCGGTAAACCACGTATAGCCGGACATCGGATTAGGGTTCAAGATGTTGTAATTTGGCACGAAAAGATGGGAATGTCTCCTGATGAAATTGTGTCGCGGTATCCCACAATTACTTTAGCAGATGTATACGGAGCCTTGACTTATTACCACGACCATCTTGAGGAAATTCGACAACAAATTCGAGATAGCGATGCTTTTGTGCGGGAATTGCAAGCAAAGACTCCTTCCAAGGTACAGCAGAAATTGAGAGGGCAGAATCTTGGAAAAGATCCGATTTCCTTGTGACGAACAAGTCGAATGGGCGATCGCAGAAGCTTTAAGAAGGCGCGGTATTGATGTCACGACTACACCCGAAGCACGACTTTTAGGTGCTACCGATGAAGAACAGTTAGCTTTTGCTATTTCTCAAGAACGGGCAATTTTTACCCAGGATGATGATTTTTTAGCACTTCATCAGCGGGGTTTAGAGCATTGCGGTATTGTTTACTGTCATCAAAACAGCCGTTCACTTGGTGAAATTGTACGCGGTTTGATTTTGATTTGGGAGGTACTGGAACCGTCGGATATGCAGAACCATATAGAGTTTATTTGAAAAGGGCGATCGCACTTTTTGACTTATTCCAAAAGGGCGATCGCCCTTTTTTT
>JAUBOG010000918.1:0-1126 GCA_036700105.1 Microcoleus occultus BM001215583 | reverse complement strand
TAAGACAAGACTGAAGGAAGGTTAGGGTGATTTAAAATCAAATCCGGGTCTAAATCTAACTTGTCAATAAAGGTACAAAGTAGATGCTTATTGAATTCCAGACGTTTATAAGAGGCCATAGAAAACACAAACGACTTGGTGGCAGATGAATGACAACTAGAGAGTTGATGTTTAGCTAAGTTTAAGGCAATAAGACTGGCATTAAAATGAAAATCAAGCCGTGGCAAATGACGAGCTTGACAATCAGATAAGCCAGTAAATTGCTTGGCATCACGAAAAATAAATTCGATTTGAAAACGAGCCTGATAATATTCAAGAATTTGCTCAGGTGGTAGGTGAATATCAGTGCTAAATAATAAAGCATTTTTGATTTTGCCGTTGGCTTGAACCTCAGAGATACAAACCAAACAAATTGGGCAATTTAAACAACAACTCCACACAATTAATGTATATAATGAAACTCCCGGTTTTAGGTCTTTAACAAAATTAAGACGACTCAAATCATGGCAGTTAACCTTGCCATCATATTTACGTGGAGCTCCCAGTTTCTTTTGTTCACCTGTATAGAGATAGCGTAGGTTAGCATCACTTCTTAACTTGCCAATAAAGTCTAAATTTAAGTCCCGCACAGCATCCCAGAATTTAGAGCGATAGTAATAGCCATCAGCCACCAAATAACGTACAGAAGTTGGGAAGTAACAACGAGTATTCTTGAGATGTTGTGCATAGTCATCAACTCTTGTGATGTCAGGTTTTGAACTTTGAGAGTCAGGTTTTTTGCGAGTTTTTCTTGACCAGCAATTCTTCGGTTTTTGGGGCAGCTTTTTCGCCGGCTTTATTTGAGGGCGTGATGGAGTTTGTTGTACACTTAAACTATAAGATAAACGAGTCTCAATTTCAACAATAGAAATCACAGAAATTTCCAATCCCTCTTCCGATTTTCCCGCTACACCATTATAAAAATAAGCTTTACCGTCTGTTTTTTTGCCACTTTTTCTTAAGAAAGAACCATCAATAACAGCAATGGCGGTGTGTTCAGGATTTAAGGCTTTTTCGAGGAAATATTGATTGAATTGTGGAAAGTTAAAGCTTTTGAGAAAGTGACGACGGTAGGTTTTTTCGCTCA
>JAUBOG010000013.1:0-34153 GCA_036700105.1 Microcoleus occultus BM001215583 | reverse complement strand
TAGTGCGAGCATCTTGCTCGCGTACTATTTTTCAAATCATTTAGGATTGCTATAGTTGAGAGTAAAAATCCGATCGCGGTTTTTGCTGTTAATTGTCAATTGTCCAGTGTTAAATTTAGACAAGAGTGCGATTGCATCTTAGTCATTACATACCACAAATGATAAATCTTTGGTGTGGTAGTTGTCAATTTATCGATGGGTGTTTAGGATTAAGGTATTCAAATAAGCTCACCAGTATTGAGGAATGTTATGGTTCAAATCGATAGTAATAACATCGCGCTCGTCGGATTGGATTTGTACACCGTTGCAGAGCGACATCAGCCAGGTTTAGTTGAGGCGATCGTCGAAGAGCAAATTAAATCCTGGAAGTCCAACCCTTATTTTTTATCAGCCAGCGTTCACCAAAGTTTAGATGGGGTGCGCGTTTTCACTTACAGCCAGTGGCAGCCTAAGTTCGATCATCGTAGTTTAGTTCGTCCAAGCGTATTCAGTGAGTTTTTCCCACCTGATTCTCTTCAGTTAGAAGTTTCTGCTAGCAGAGCATTATCATCAGAAGTGGAGATTATCAAAGGCGATCGTATTACACATCTCGCTGAGTTTCGGATGATACCATCAAATCAACCCGAAATGGTGAAGCGGACAACTGCTGAACTCGATCGGGCAATCAGTAATTCACCAGGGCTGATTTCAGCAACATTTCATCGTAGTTTAGATGGAACACGTATGTTCAACTACGGTCAATGGGAGAGCAAAGAGGCATTTGAGGCGATTCTCAAACAGCCTGGGTTCAATCCAGATAAACCCTATTGGGAAGGTTTAGCCCGTAATGAGTTCCATCTTTATAAAGTCGTTCACGTAGAATCGATAGCCACCTAACAAACCGCCCATCGTTACTCGTTCTCGGGATCTGCCCCTTAACGCAGATCCGGAGGCTCTGCCTCCAATTTTCCTGTCGCGAGGCAGAGGAAGAGTGACATGGGTTCGCAGGCAGAGAGAGCCTCTTAACCAGTTAAACAGGCAAATAACAAATAACCAATTAACCGCTCAAGAAGGGTTGATCGGAAACTCGCCCTCACTCTCAACCTCTGCGGCACTTTTAACTAAATCCAAAAACGCAAACACGGCGGGAATTAACAGTCCATCCCTCAAAACAGCCACGGCAATTATCCTCTCAAAATCCGCCGGCAAACTGCAAACTTTCACCGAATTCGGTATCGGTTCCGCCGCCAAACGGGGCATAATTGCTGTACCCAAACCTTGCATCACCATACTCACAATAGTCGAATCTTCGCTGAGTTCGTAAGCGATATTTAAAGGAAACTCCGAAGTTGCTAAATACTTGCGCAGCGGTATAGAACAAGCTGTTTCCGGCGGCTGCAAAATCAGCGGATAAGCCGCTAATTCTTCCCAAGTAATCTTAGCATTTTTACATTTGGCAGTCGGCGGCAGCAACACCAGATATTTGTCGCGCAAAATTTCCCTTGTTTCAAATTCATCGGAGATGGGAAGAGACACAAAGCCGATGTCTGCTTTTCCCGATCGCAAAGCTTCTTCCACAGCTTGAGTATAATAAACTTCGTTAATGCTGACCGCAATTTTGGGAAAGCGATCGCGAAATTGAGCTATAATACCCGGCAGGATATGAGTTGCAACGCTCCGAAAAGTAACTATCCGCACCTGGCCTCCCTGCAAGCCTTTTTCTAAATCCGCTTCTTTCACCATCATTTCTAAGGCGCGGGCTATTTGACGCCCGTGACTCACGATTCTTTCCCCTACCGGCGTTAGTTGAGCACCGTGTCGCCCTCTGTGAAATAACTGGACTCCCAATTCTGTTTCTAAAGAGGCGATGGCGTGGCTGACTGCTGACTGCGACAGTTCCAATCCCAAAGCGGCTTCGCTAAAGTTTTGAGAGTGTGCTACAGCTATCAAAGCCTGAATTTGAGAGAGTTTCATCCGCCGCGTGTTGATTTCATTCATAGCCTTATGCCTGAAATGCCCATCTATCGATTTTATTCATACAATCTATGCAAGCAATGCTTTGATTGTCAATTTGTCAAGAGTTAAGGTTAATTTATCAGATAACAGATTGAGTTTCACAAAAGTTGCACGCCCCAAATAGTGTGCTGGAATTGCCATGAAAATAATTGCAGTTGTCAGAGTTTTTTGGTGATTTTAGTCAGGCCAATTTTGGGTAAATCATCAGTGGAAGGTGTGGTTATGTCTACTTGCAAAAAATGGAGCGATACTCCCCAAAAAAAACTTGGTTCGCTGGCGGATATAAATCAAGGAACCCAAAAACACAAAGGGATCTCGATCTTTTCGGCTATCGATCGAGTTTGGCAGTTTTTCCTGTCAGCGGCGGATGGCGAGAACGAGCTAAAAATTTGGCAAACCTCCGATCGCGATGGTAACACTTGGTGGCACGGTTGCGATCGAACTACAGGCCGCTCTACGTGTGTCGCGACTGATGATGAAATGCGCGCTTGGATCGATCGGCATTATTACCAATAGTTACGACTCTCGATCGAGATTGTCGGTTGTGTGGGGGCGGGTTTATTTAGCTTGTTTGTGGTTTTCAAATAAATTGGTGAACCCGCCCCTGCGAGATTTTGGGGAATTATTGCGGTTTTAGTCGATCGAGATTGTTGGTTGTGTGGGGGCGGGTTTATTTAGGTTGTTTGCGGTTATCAAAAAAAATGGTGAACCCGCCCCTACAAAATTTGGGGAAATTGGTGGATTTTTGATGATTTAATTCCAAAGGAGATGCTATGCTTCAAAGATATTCTGAGTTAGCAGCGCCCGTTAGCGAAACCCTCGAAGAGGATCGCATTATCCTGATGAAAAACGAGGTCTACAGGTTGCCTCAAACTCATCGAGAAATTCAAGTTTTGTCAGGAATTGCTTGGATAACTCTTGACAAACAGGACATCATCTTGCACAGTTCAGAAAAGGCATCGCTTCCATCAAGTAAAAATGCTGCTGTCATATCCGCTCTCAACAATATGCCGCTGATTGTGGCAGTCTGGCAAGACAAAAACCAACCCAGAACCTAACGAATCAGAAAAAACTTGGCAGGAACACGCCAAAGAGCTCTATCTTAATAGTTATAACTTGGCTCTTGGAGGACTCGATCGGTGCACTGCCGCTCTTACCACTTCAGCTATCTGGCAGCTATAAGTATTGTCTTATCGCCCGCACTCAGCTTGCTGGCAATTTCAGACGCTCGGGCTTATGCCCCAATTATAAATGCGAGGCGCGCCCGATCGAGCGATCGCGCCCAAGCAACTGACCCCAAAACGCAAGCAGACAAACTCTTTGAAACAGGAGTAAAACAGCACCGCGAGGGTTTGTTTCGAGAAGCAATCCAGACTTTTGAACAAGTTTTGGCAATTCGCAAGCAACTAGGCGACAAACTCGGAATTGGAGAAACCCTCAACCATATCGGGGAAGTTTACACCGAAATGGGTTCGCAGCCTAAAGCTTTGGAAGTTTTGCGGCAAGCTTTAGTAATTCACCGAGAAATCGGCGAAGGGCCTCGCATCGCGCGCACTCTCAATCTCATCGGTTTTGTCAACCGAGTTGCGGATAAGTTTGACGAAGCGATGAAACTGCATCAAGAAGCTTTGGAACTTGCCAAAACTGCCGAGGATCAAATTGAAATGGCAGAATCATTTCACAACATGGCGGCGGTGTACGCAGAACAGGTAAATTACGCCAAGGCGATCGAATTTTACCAGCAAGCGCGCACGATTCGCACGGCGATCGGCGATCGGCGCGATTTAGGCCGTACCCTCAATAACATGGGCGGCGTTTATTACAACATCGGCGACTTTAACAGGGCGATGGAATTTTACCACCAAGCTTTAGCAATTCGCCGGGAAATTGGAGACAGGGCCGGTGTCGGTCGCCTCCTCAACAACATGGCGCTTACCTCTCGCAAACTCGGCAAAGATACTCAAGCGCTGATCTATTTTCAGCAAGCGATACCGATGTTAGAAGCAATCGGCGACAAAACAAGTATCGGACGCTTGCTCAACAATATGGGTGCAATTTATGAAAGTCTCGGTCAGTCTGCTAAAGCTCTCGAATCCTACGAAAGAGCTTTGAAAGTTGCCCGCGAGGGCGGCGACAAAGCGGGAGAAAATACAGCTATGGAGGGGATTAAGCGATTGTCTTCCGGTCAGCTTGTGCGGTAATAATGGCTGTTAGGCGATCGGCTATTTTCAACAATACATGGCTCAACAAGAGCCAAAAGGATTCTGGGGCGTTATAATTTGATAAATATCGCGATCGAAAGGTGGAATATGCAAAGCTCAATTCTGCTGGGCAGCGAAGAAGTTGCAAGGCGTGCCGAGAAGCTATACGATGAGAAAATTCGTCAAGAAGTAGAGCGAGAAGAGAATATCGGTAAAATGGTCATCATTGATATCGAAACAGGCGATTATGCAGTAGACAAAATGGGTTTAGAATCGGCACGGCAGTTGCGGAAAAAGAATCCGAACGGTCGGTTCTTTGGGATTCGGATTGGGTACAAGGTTGCGGCTGCAATCGGTGGAGTGATGGAGCGGGTTTCAGAGTGATTTCTGGAATCGTAACGGATAGGCACGCGACGGTTTGCGTAGCATTTCGTCTGCCCGATCGACCCGATGTTACAATCGAATTTGTGATAGACACAGGATTTACCGACTTTCTCTGCTTACCTCTGGAAGTTGTATCTATCTTGGGGTTGCCTTTTGAATACAATATGCGTGCGAATCTGGCTGACAATAGCAATGTACTGCTTCCGGTGCATACCGCTACAATTCTTTGGAATGCAGAGGAACGAGATGTCCGCGTACTTGCAACAGGAGCAAGACCGCTACTTGGAACTGCTTTGCTGGATGGATATGAACTGATTGTGCAGTTTACAGAAGGTGGACTGGTTACTATTGAAGAGTTGTAAGTTTTTAATAACTCCCTTAATCAATCTAAGCTATGGAGATTCGTACTGAAAAACCAGAAGATGCAGAAGCCGTTCGCGAAGTCAATATTGCGGCATTCGGACGCGAAACTGAGGCCGATTTAGTCGATCGACTGCGGGGAATTCCATCTACATTTTCCTTCGTTGCTGTGGAATCCGATCGCATTGTCGGACACCTTTTCTTCAGTCCCGTTGCGGTTGCAGGGAAATGTCCCAGCAATGTGTCGATTCTGGGGCTGGCACCAGTCGCAGTTATTCCCGACTGTCAGCGCCAAGGTATCGGAACGCTGCTGGTGCGGGAGGGCTTAAAACAGTGCGCGCGATCGGGATTTGGGGCTGCGGTTGTGCTGGGCCATCCAGCTTTCTATCCGCGTTTTGGGTTCATTCCTGCTAGTAAAAAGAGCTTGAGATGCGAATACGATGTCCCCGATGAAGTTTTTATGGTGTTGGAGTTAGCAAGTGGCGCTTTGCTCGATTGCAGTGGAACGGTGAAGTACCGATCGGAATTTAGGATTTTTGAGGAAAACTAATCATCAATTCTTTAATCTAAATTCGATCGCCTCCTTTCCCCCTCTCCGCGTTTGCACCGTGCAAAGCAAAAATCGGAGTCAGAGCCGATTTTCCCTTGAGAGAAACCGCTCCCAAGGCCTCGCAAATGAAGTGCGGCGCGATCGACTCAAACACCTTTTCCCCAATCAAAATTTGATTTTCCCCCGCCTTGGTCATCAACCGAGCCGCCGTATTCACCGTATCTCCCAACACATTAAACTCCCGCCGCCCTCTGGGTTCCCCAACCTCAGCAGCAAATACCGGCCCCAAGGACAGCCCGATCTGACAAGATATCTTAACTTCCTCACCGCCAATAATTAGCGGGGCCAAACCTAGAATAATCTCTCGAATCGCAATCGCAGCAGTCGCAGCGCGGCAAGCATCATCGGTGTGAACGTCGGGCACCCCAAAATAAATCAGCATATCCGAACCCTCCAAGTGAGCCGTTACTTTCTGCAACACGCCCCCTTTAGATGACACCACAGCATCGATGAGCGCGAAAACGCGAGAACAGCCGAGCACCAGTCTACTCGCTTCAGCAGGCGTCGCTTTGTCCACCGACTCCGGTAAACCAATCAAATTGACAAACATCACCGTCGGGCGCGGAAAATTCGGCGGAATCCGCCGCTGGTCAGCATTTTCTACCAGTAACGTCAAGATTGGTTTGGGAATATAACTCGCAAGGGGTTCAACTCGCTTGACAGATTCCTCGATCTCTGATGTTAAACCCGACACAGTACGATCGAGCAATACCGAACTCGGCATCCGCCGCCTAGTCAGAGTAATGTCATACTCTCCGAGTTGAGCATCAGTAAAATCGTCCGTCACCAGCAAATAACCCGGTTTCCCCGGTTCAAACCGAAATTGCTCTTCCAAGCCATAACTAGCAGTTTCAGTCAAACATACCCTGTCCACAGTCCCAGAACCCTCAGCTTGCTTGGCTTGCTGCACGGCATTCCCCAGCAGTACGTGAGCCATCCGCAGGGGCGTCCCGATGTCAGCACTAATGTAGCGGCCGCAGTGGATTCCCACTCGCATTTTCAAAGACAAAACCCCTTTAGCCGTTGGAATGTTGGCAAATTCGGCCATTGCTCGCTGCATCCGCAAACCGGCCTTGACGGCCCGGGCGGTATCCTGTTGGTGTTTGTCTGCCAGGAATTGCACCAGCAGGGCATCTCCTGTAAACTCCAGCAAATCTCCGCCTGACTTGCTGACAATTTCAATCATTGAGGCAAAATAGTGGTTGATCACTCCCAACAATGTTTCAGCTCCCTTGCGCCCCTCGGCTGCGTTTGCCTCCAACAGCGACGTAAACCCTGCCAAATCGGTGAACAGCAGCGTCCCTGCTTGCCACTGGTAGCGCGCTTCGCCCGGGCTGGGACTCGATTCGGAAACTGACCTGGGCACGTAGTCGTGGAGGATGTACCGGAGAGTGCGCAGGTGCTCGAAAACCCCCATTAGGGTTGCGGCGGAAGGATCTACCCACGCAGCAGCGTACAGCTCAGCGGAAAGGAGCGCTCGCAGTCGCAGTTCGATCGCAGCTAAGGGAGGATTGTAGGTTAATGTATTAATTTCCACCTAAGTTTATGCTTTAAAAATAAGGTAAGTTCGATCGATAAAAGAGCCAACACCAATAGCTAGACCCATACCATTATCATAAGTTTCCAGTGACCCGATACCAGCGTAACCCAGAACCCAGCATAGAAATTTCCGACCGTCACAGCTTGCTAGCTCCCCATTCGATCCGAGCTGCTCGATCGGCATATAGTATGTATCTGAAAGTGCATTCCGAGCAGATGCAGCGTCCGGCAGGTGTAGTTGTCAGCCAAGGAAGCGATCGAGGACAGCTAATTTTTGCTTTGCACCCCGTTTTATTGCCCGGTGAACGTTTTGTTACTTTTGACGAAATTGAATCGCAAATGTATTAGTCATCAGTCATCAGTCATCAGTCATCAGTCATCGGTCATTAATTATTAGTTATTTATTGTTATTTGTTGTTGGTTATTTGTTGTTATAATAGCCCATGCCCAATGCTCAATGCCCTGTTTGGCCCATACCCAATTAATGGAAATAATTTTTAATTCTATTGTTTATATCATTGTCTTTAGTTTCGGAGCGGCGATCGGCAGTTTCCTAAATGTGGTAGTCTATCGGTTGCCTGCCGGATTGTCGGTAATCTCCCCCCCTTCTCGCTGTCCTAAATGTTTGAACCGACTCAGAGCATACGAAAATATACCGATTTTCGGTTGGCTGCATCTGCGGGGGCGCTGCAATCACTGCCGCAGTCGGATTTCGGCCCGCTATCCTTTGGTGGAAGCAGCTACGGGTTTGCTGTTTGTGCTGATCTTTTGGCGGTTTGGAGCGAGCGTGCAAACTCTGGGTTTTTGGGCTTTTTTTAGCTGGCTGTTGGCTTTGTCTTTGATTGACTGCGATACAATGACTTTGCCTAATTCTTTAACTCGATCGGGCTTGGTAGCCGGATTGGTTTTCCAAATGGCAAAAGGTTGGTGGCCGACTTTTAGCCCGATCGACTCTGTTAGGCATTTGGTACTCGGCGGCATCCTGGGAGCAGTTTTCGGATTGTGGCTGTTTGATATCATTGGTTTTGCCGGCACGATCGCTTTCGGGCCAAATGCTCTGGGTCTCGGGGATACCAAATTGGCTGCCTTGATGGGAGCTTGGCTGGGCTGGCAATACTTGCCGATCGCCGGGTTTATCGCCTGTGTAATCGCAGTTGCTGTCGGCGGCCCGGCGATGGCGATCGGATTGCTCGATCGCCATCAACCGATACCCTTCGGCCCGTCTCTAGCTCTCGGTGCGGCAATTACAGCTTTATGGGGCGAACCGATCTTATCTACTTACTTGCATTTGTTTTTCCCGAATTAGGGTTTGCCAACTGCCGATACAAAGCGCGATCGACCGCAATACGTCTCAATAATTGGTAAAATTGTTCCGTGTCTTGGATTACACTTACAACTACTAGCTTTCGCTGGGAAGCGGAATTGATGCAGCAAATCCTCGCTGCTCATCAAATCCCAGCTCGGATTGTTGACTTGGGCGTAGCATCTTATCTAGGAGCGGGCAGTGCTACAGCTTTGCAAGTTATGCCAGAACACCATCCGACAGCATCGCTCCTCATCAGTCCCATTGAAGAGGATAATAGTCAGTAGTTATTGGTTATTAGTTATTAGTTATTGGTTATTGGTTATTATCACCAACAAGTAACAACTAACAACTAACAACTAACAAATTCTCGATTCCCAATTCCCAATTCCCAATTCCCAATTCCCAATTCCCAATTCCCAATTACCAATTCCCAACTTTTAATGTCTCTATTTGATTGGTTTGCAAATCGACGAAAATCAGTACCGAACTCCCAAGAACGGCCGGAACGAGAAATTGCGGACGGACTTTGGCATAAATGCGAAGCTTGCGATGCCCTGAGCTATACCAAAGACCTGCGAGCAAATCAAATGGTTTGCTTGGAATGCGGGCATCATATCAGAGTTTACAGCGACGATCGCATCGAACAATTGATCGATCCAAAAACCTGGGTGCCCATTAACGAAGGGCTGCACGCCACCGATCCCCTGAAATTTCGCGATCGAAAAAAGTATAGCGATCGGCTGCGCGAAACCCAAGAAAAAACCGGCCACTTAGACGCCGTAGAAACAGGTACCGGCAAACTCGAAGGCTTCACCGTCGCCCTCGGAGTCATGGAATTTCAGTTCATCGGCGGCAGCATGGGCTCAGTTGTCGGAGAAAAACTGACCCGCCTGATCGAACACGCCACCAGGGAACGCTTGCCCGTCCTGATTGTCTGCGCTTCCGGCGGCGCGAGAATGCAGGAAGGAATGCTCAGCTTGATGCAAATGGCCAAGATTTCCGGGGCTCTGGAACGCCACCGGGAAGCGAGACTGCTTTACATCCCGATTTTGACCCACCCGACCACCGGGGGCGTCACAGCGAGTTTTGCCATGCTGGGAGACATTATAATTGCCGAGCCAAAAGCGACTGTGGCCTTTACGGGCGGCCGGGTAATCGAGCAAACTCTGCGGGAAAAGCTGCCGGAAAATTATCAAACTTCCGAATACTCCTTCGCCCACGGTTTTGTAGACGCGATCGTACCCCGGACTCAATTAAAGAAAACTCTGGCTGCACTCATCAGCCTCCACCAGCCCCAGCCTTTCTTGGCAGACTCCGAATTCTCGGTTCCGTCAACCAGCGACAGCCACGCTGTGCCCGAGCCGACTCACGCTTTCAAGCTTTCTCCCTAAGCAGTAACGAGGGACTTGCGCCTGTTGGCGAGTGCGGTGCCGGCGAAAATTTCCGAGCAATTGCCAAAAAAAACGCGGTTTCTCGGAAAAAGATGGAGTTTGGCTGCGAAAAATTCACGGAGACACCGGGTTTGAGCCTGGCGCGCCCAAGTCCTATTGATAATAAAGACGCAGCAGTGGGATGATATTAATTGGAAGTTGATTGGCCCCTCTGTTTGGCTGGGCAAAAATGCTTAGTGGCAGTTAGCGGTTAGTTAGCTTGCGATCGCACAAACTAACTTTCACAAGCTAACAGCGCTGTGTAAAATAGTCCGGCTTTCAATTAATAGCCCTCAACTCAATTTCGATCAGTCAGCGACCTAAAAACTATGGGTTTTGCAGACCTATCCATCGCAGAAATAGCAGAAGACTTCAACGTCCCTGTTGAAGACGTGCTCCGCTTGTGTGACGAGTTGGAAATTGCCTACAAGCACCCTCAAACCCGTTTGGCTTTGGAAGATGTTAAGGCAATTATGTCGGCTCTGGAAAAGAGGCGCGACTCAAAACTTCTAGCAGATTAGATCGAGGGCAAAAATTCCTCTACCTTTAAAGGTATGCCTGCACAAACTTTCGCCAGTTACCGCAGAAAAAGGGAATTTTGAACAGAAATCTGTTTGCTTTTCTACCATCTCTTAGCGTTCAATAATTTGCCGGATTTTTTTAAGGAGAACCATGCTTAAAAGATATTTCATTGCTCTGACCGCTGTATTCTTGACATTTCAGCTATTTGTCAGCAGCGCGATGGCTGTCGAACTCAGCCCCGAACTGCGGACTGTGACCTTAAATGACAAGGGCGCTCCAGTCGTGCTGAGCCTCAAACAAGTTCAGCAGGGCAAACGCCTGTTCAACTCGGCTTGCGCTCAATGTCACGCTGCGGGAATGACCAAAACTGACCCCAACGTGAACTTGAGCCCGGAAACTCTGGCTTTGGCCAACCCGCCCCGCAATAATATCGAGTCGCTGGTGGACTTTATGAAAAATCCCACTACTTATGACGGGTTTGAGGAAATTTCGGAAGTGCATCCGAGCATGAAGAGTGCGGATATTTTTGCGGAGATGAGAAATCTCTCGGATGACGATTTGTACGCGATTGCCGGTCACATTCTGCTGCAGCCGAAAATTGTCTCCAAGCAGTGGGCTGGCGGCAAAGGCGCTCGCTAATCGATTTTAGATTTTAAATTTTAGATTTTGGATTTTGGATTGGGAGAGGGCTGGAGTTTGGCAAGCATTGCCGATCGGTCATTTTTCCATCGAAAATCTGGAATCTAAAATTTACCTCCTGCTCAATCAATATCGCAAAAGGTTGTAGTCTCTCATGCTGCGTCGTGGTGTTTTTGTCTCATTTTTGTTGGGAATTTTAATTGTTTTGCCGCTGTTGCTGCTGGCACCTCAACCTGTCTTGGCTGCTGCAGATTCTTATGTGACTCGCTATTTAAAAGTCAGCGAACCTGTAGCAATGGAATTGGACGGCGAGGGACACACTCGGTTATTTTCGGCTGAGGATTTTTCCGCAGGTAAGCGGTTGTTCGAGCAAAACTGCCTCAACTGTCATGTTGGGGGAGCGACTTTGCCCGATCCGACTGTATCTTTGTCTTTGACGGCTCTCAAGGGAGCAACGCCTCCCCGGGACAACATCAATAGTTTGGTGGCGTATCTGAGAGAACCGATGACTTATGACGGTAGCGAGGAAACTTTTTGGTGCCGCCAAGTGCCCGAAAGCTGGATGCGGCAGGGTGAGATTGAAAATTTGGCTGCTTTTGCGCTCCGGGCGGCGAAGATTGCTCCGGGCTGGGGCGTGGATAATTTTGAGAGTTGAAGCGCGTGTGCCCCAAAGTGATAAATTACTGGGAGAATCGCGATCGCGAGTGCGTGTTTGCGCCTGATTAAACAGGTAAAATAACTAAAGAACCACCGTTAACGGTGTCCATTAGAGGAGAACTGCGTTGAAAAGACTCTTATCGATCGCCCTGTTGGCGTTTGCAATTTTGACTGTCGGCTTCGGCCGCCCTGCTTTGGCAGGAGATGCTGCTAAGGGAGCTAAACTCTTTAGCGCCAACTGTTCTGCTTGTCACATCGGTGGCGGCAACGTCGTTATGGCGATGAAAACCTTGAAAAAGGAAGCTCTTGAGAAATACGGCATGAATTCTCTGGAAGCTATTACCACTCAGGTAACTAAGGGCAAAAATGCTATGCCTGCTTTTGCCGGTCGCTTGAAGCCCGAACAAATCGAAGATGTAGCAACCTACGTGCTCGAACAATCTGAGAAAGACTGGAAAGGCTAAACTGCCTCTTTGAAGTCGGACAACCAGGGCGGACTTGATGAAGTTTGAAACTTGTCCTCCCTCTCGCGCCCTCTCTCACCCTTTGGCGAATAAATCTCGGTTTGCAGCGATCTTAACCTATTTGGGAAAGCGCGCTAAAAATCAGGTTTTTATTAGCCTGAGAGCGAGGGAGGGACTTTTTATTTGAGATTTGAGATTTGAGATTTTGGATTGAAGAATTGAAAAATTGCTGACTTTGTATGAATTGTCAAGCTCTTTAGATTAAGATTTATGTTTTCGGGAAGGTCATAGATTAGTGTTGTGTGCTAGGATTAAAACCCTTTACGAGCAAAGCCTTGAAATCAAAATTAAAATCGATCGGGAAAGTGGAATCTACACCTGTTATGAATGTAAAAACATCAGCAAAAGTGAAAGCTCAAGTTAAAACTCTCGGAGAGGCTTCTGCGGTTGCGATCGGGAAATATTTCCGCAAAACAGTAGAGCGCGAAGCGGAAGTTCTCAAAGACAAAGATGCGGAAGAACTCCATCAAATGCGCGTCGGAATGCGGCGTTTGCGATCGGCTGTGACTGGTTTTGCTCCGGTTTTAAATTTGCCAAAACAGGCTTCTGAACGCAAAATCGGTAAGGTAGGACGGGTTCTGGGAACTCTCAGGGATTTGGATGTGATGCTCGAAAGTCTCCAAAACCGATATTACCCGGATTTGCCGGCCGAGGAACAGGAAGTTTTGGATCGAGCTTTGTTAACTTTGCTCAAACAGCGACGCCGCGCTTTGAAAGGGGTGAGGGCGATTTTAGAGCACAAAAGTTACCAGTCGCTGAAGAAGTCGATCGAGGAATGGTTGGAACAACCGCAGTTTCGGGCGATCGAACATTTGCCAATTGCTGAGGTTTTGCCAGATTTACTGCTACCTCAAGTCAGCGAGTTTTTCCTGCATCCGGCTTGGCTGCTGGGTACGGAATATCGGGATGGCAAAGTTAAAGTTGCTGATGATTTGAATGCTGAGGCTGTCGAAGAGAAATTAGTAGCGGAAGGAGCAATTCTGCACGATTTGCGGAAGCAAGCTAAGCGAGTTCGCTACTTGATGAATCTGTTTGGAGATTTTTACAGCGAGACTTACGAAGTTTATCTAAAAGATGTGACAACTGTTCAAGAATGTTTGGGCGATATTCAAGACAGCGAAGTTTTAGGGGAATTTTTGGCGGATTTTGTCGAGGGCGATCTGAAAAAAGAGTTGCCGGTATTGGCCGGTATTTTGGCAGAAAATCGCTACGCAGCTTGGGGAAAATGGCAGATTTTGCAGCGCAAGTATTTAAGCCCGGAAATTCGCCAAGGTTTTCGTTCTCTATTAATTCATCCTGCGGTTGAAGATGCTCAAAAGAGCGATTCGCCGCAGTCAAGTTAGGTTTTTCGGGCGAAGTAAATAGAGGACACGGCACTGCCGTGTCCTGATTTGGGGTAATATTAATTCCGATGCAGCCGGAAACGATATAATTCAATAAAGGTCGATCGCTCTTGCGGATAGAGTTAAACAAAGCGATCGACCTTTTCCCCATAACTTATCAAGACTGCAACCACTTCAAAAACTTATCCGTCGCAGTACCCAGAGACTCTCCCACCTGTTTCTTCAACCGCCACCGCCCAAAGGCTTGTTCGTAATCTTCCCCTTCAGTTTGATACACATTCCAAGCATTCAGCGACAATCCCAACCCCCAGGTTAGTAAAATGAAAAGCGACCAAGAAAGCTCGTGCGATCCTGCTAGATTAAACAAAACTAAAAAAGTATTGATAATGCCGTACTTTGTCACATTTTTCTGCAATTTGCGGCGGCGGTAATCGTTGAAAACCAGCTTTTCTTGAAATTCCCCTCTAGTTGCTAACCACTGCTGTTCCGCCGCCGCAATATCCTGTTCCGAAATGCCCAATTCCGCCGCAATCTCGAACAACTGCACTCGCGAAAGTTCCCCTTCATCTTGTCGCCGGGCGATCGCAAGCTGTAAAATACCTTGAGCATCCTCTGAACCGTAAACTTGACTTATTTGACTTTCATTAGTTGCCATAACGAGTTTCCTATAATTTCCGACATTATTTCTATGATAGATACAACCGCAGTCAAACCGCAGGTAGGGACAGTGGCGGATTTCAACACCTTTTTAAGAACAGGCATTTTGCCTGTTCCACAATAAGTCAATTCTCTTGTGGAACAGGCATCTTGCCTGTTCCTGATACAGGTGCAAAATACCAATAATTAACCCAAAGTATACATCCAGCCATCCCGCGCGCAAATCCTCACAATTCCATCCCAAACTACAGGCGTCGCTTCAAATGACAAACCAGGCTTAAATCTCCCAGATTCTTTCACTTTCAAACGGTAAAACTCGCCTTTAGCATTCTGCAAAGCATTTTTCTCGCCTGATTTCGCTCGTTCCCAAATTAAATCGAACAAATAAACACCGTTGTATCCCGCAGATATTAATTTATTGCCGTCAGTAAAAATCGGCGTGGAAATTGAAGAGCCGATCTCTTTTTTAAAGACAATTACAGGAGTATGATAAGACTGGTTTTGCCAAGGAACAAAAACCTTTTTACCCGTTATCACACCTTGAGAACCGATGTACAAATTGCCGTCGATCGCATTTGTGGCAAAAATCGCCGGAAACTCCCCTGAATTGTACTCATCATTCAACGCTACCGAGCCGATTATCCCGCCTTCCCACCCAGAAAGGCGGCGATTTCCCGTTGGTAAAAACCATTCTACACTGGCATTCGGTTCCTTGTTTGGATTCAGCTTCAAGACTCCGCCGCTGCCTTGAATGTATTGTTTTTCAATCGCACAAAATAGTCTCCCAGACTTAGAAATTACAGCACTTCCGTCCAAATCTGAGCCAGTATAGAAATCCCAGACTATCTTTTTAGTTTTCAGGTCAATACCGTAAATGTGACCTGAACCAGCAGCGATAAAGATTCGATCTTTGAATCGGGATGGAGATGATTCAGCTACTAAATTTCCGCCGTGCTTGCCGATATCTGCTGCTGCATAAAGTTGTATTTCTGACAAGATTTCCGGTTGCTTGATTCCTTGTTTAGTTTTGGCTTTGCTGGCCGAACTGTTGAGAAAATAGCCGATCGCATTTTCCCCCGCATTGAACAAAAGCCCGTTGCCAAGGTACAAAGCGCTGCTATCGTTATCTTGGCTGTAGCTGGGCGTTCTCCTGATATCCAATTTCCAAAGTTCCTTGCCAGTTCTAAAAGAGATTGCTCTAAAACTCGGGACAACATTTTTGCCACCGCCACCGCTGCGGCTGCCTTGCAAAACCACAATTCTGTTTTCGGCGCTGGCTTTTTCATCGATATAAATTGTGGACGAGCCTTTAATTATGTCATCAAATTCATAGCGCCAAACTTCTTTGTTGGTAGCTAAATCAATTTTTCGCAAATTGTGGTCGTAAGCACCTATAATTAAATAAGTTTTGCCCCGGTCTCTGGTAATGGTCGGCTGTCCAGTCCAACCGGCACCGCTCCAAACTACAGATTTCCTGCCCAGAAAAGTCCGGCCGCTTCCCAGTTGAAACTTGTCGATTAATTTCAAGCTTTTCGGAACACCTCTACCGTAAAACCTGCGCTGGTCGTTCCCTAAAAAGGTTGGGACTAATAACTCTATTTCCGGGTCTACTTTTGCTAAAACTTTGTTAATATTAGTTTCTAATAAAACGGGGTTCGAGGATTCAGCTTGGCACTGTTTGAGAACAGCAGGAGGAACGGCCGCACTCAGCAAAAATTGTCCGAGCCGTTGGTTGAAAGTTCTTCGGGATGATAAACTCATGTTAGATGGAGATAATCAGCCATAATATTAAAACACGATTGTCGGCAACAATTGAACTAAAACCGATCGCGCTAAACTGCTAGATGTAGAAGTACCAAACTGACTCAGTACGAGTGGTGAATTTGATTATGGTCAACCGTCTTGCCCGATCCCAAAGCCTTTACCTGCGCAAACACGCCGAAAATCCGATCGACTGGTGGCCGTGGTGCGACGAAGCATTAGAAACGGCCCTCCGCCAAAATAAACCGATTTTCCTGTCGATCGGCTACTCTAGCTGTCACTGGTGTACGGTGATGGAAGGAGAAGCTTTTTCCGATCGCGCGATCGCCCAATACATGAATTCCCAGTTTATACCGATAAAAGTCGATCGCGAAGAACGCCCGGACATCGACAGCATCTATATGCAAGCCCTGCAAATGATGACCGGTCAAGGCGGTTGGCCCCTCAACGTTTTCCTCACCCCCGACGAACGAATTCCCTTCTACGGCGGCACTTACTTCCCCGTAGAACCCCGCTACGGGCGCCCCGGATTTTTAGAAGTGCTGCACGCAATTCGCCGCTTTTACGACACAGAAAAAGGCAAAGTAGAAGCCTTCAAAACAGAGATTTTAAGCAACCTCGAACAGTCGGCACTGCTGTCATCCGCAACCGCAGAATTAAACCGCGAAATCTTCCAAAAAGGCTGGGAACTCAACACCGAAATTATTGCCGGCAGCAACCCCGGACCCAGTTTTCCGATGATGCCTTATGCCGAATTAGCACTGCGGGGAACGCGATTCAATTTTGAATCGAAATACGACAGCAAACAAGTCTGCACTCAGCGCGGATTAGACTTAGCATTGGGCGGCATTTACGACCACGCAGCCGGGGGATTTCACCGCTACACGGTTGATGCGACTTGGACTGTGCCGCACTTTGAAAAAATGCTCTACGACAACGGTCAAATTGTTGAATATTTGGCGAATTTGTGGAGTGCGGGAGTACGAGAACCGGCTTTTGAAACTGCGGTGGCGGGGACAGTAGAATGGTTGAAGCGAGAAATGACCGCGCCGACAGGCTATTTCTACGCTGCACAGGATGCTGACAGTTTTAACACTTCCGAGGAAGTTGAACCGGAGGAAGGAGCGTTTTATGTTTGGACTTACAGCGAACTAGAACAACTCTTGACTGCTGAGGAATTAGCAGAAATTCAAGCACAATTTACTGTTAGTCGCGGCGGCAATTTTGAAGGCAAAAATGTATTGCAGCGGCGCCATTATGGTAAATTGAACGAAACGGTAGAAACGGCTTTGGCGAAACTGTTTGCAGTCCGCTACGGCGGCAATCCCGACACTGTAAAAACTTTTCCGCCAGCCCGGAACAATCAGGAAGCGAAAAATGGCACTTGGCCCGGCAGAATTCCGGCGGTAACAGATACTAAAATGATTGCAGCTTGGAATAGCTTGATGATTTCTGGTTTGGCGAGGGCTGCTGCTGTTTTTGGGAATTCGGAATATCTGGAATTGGCGGTAAAAGCTGCTGATTTTATTTTAGAAAATCAGTGGATTGACGGGCGGTTTCACCGATTGAATTATGACGGTGAAACGGCTGTGGCGGCGCAGTCGGAAGATTATGCTTTGTTTGTGAAAGCATTGTTAGATTTGCATCAGGCGAGTTTGTCATTAGTTGCAGAAGTAGGGACAAGTGATAAATGGTTGCAAAAAGCCGTGGAAGTGCAAGCAGAATTTGATGAGTTTTTGTGGAGTGCGGAATTGGGGGGATATTACAATACTGCATCAGATGCTAGCGGTGATTTGTTGGTGCGGGAACGCAGTTATACGGATAATGCTACTCCGGCGGCTAATGGAATTGCGATCGCCTCTTTAGTCCGTCTCGCACTGCTGGCTCAAAATTTGGCATATCTCGATCGCGCCGGGGAAGGTTTGCAAGCTTTCAGCAGTATTGTAGAAGATGCTCCGCAAGCTTGTCCGAGTTTGCTTTCGGCTCTGGATTGGTACCGGCATTCTACTTCGATCCGCACCGCGAGCGATCGAATTCCTGGTTTGATTTCGCAGTATTATCCGACTGCTGTTTTTCTGGTTGAAGCTGATTTACCTGAAGGGGTTGTTGGGTTGGTTTGCGAGTGTTTGACTTGCAAGGAACCGGCGAAAAGTCAAGAGCGGTTGTTGGAGGAAATTTTGCAAAGTCAAACGCGGGTTTAGCATTAATATTGTCTGTATTATTGAACCGCGAAGACGCGAAGGACGCGAAGGAAGAAGGAGGAAGGAGTATTTTGTAGGGTGCGGATCTGTCAAGATTTTAGATATTCGGCAGCAGATTGTTGATCGCGACGCACCGGGCTTCACCGTAGGATGCGTCGGTGGTGGTGTCTAATATATGGTTGTGGTGCGTCGCTATGAGATGTGCGATCGGGTTTAAATATTGGCGATGGCGACGCACCGGCTCGGTATTTTATGAAGCCTCAATCTGACAAAATCTCGACTAATTCTTCCATTGTTACGTCGAAGGCGCGGGCTATTTTGTAGACAGCAGAGAGATCCACTGTGTTCAAAGCATCCCGCCTTCCGTAGCTTTTTACCGTGTTGTAGTTGACTCCGGATCGATCGGCAACTTCTCTAAATGTCCAACCCTTTTGCTGTGCTAGTTCTCGAATCCGCAGTCTCACGTAGCCCATTTTTTTGCTTGACGTGGGTGCATATATACCCGATAATATCTATGTACACTGAAAACGATCGCCCACCTAGCCTCGAAAACTTGAGGGCGATCGCTTTTTCTACCACACCCCACGAACGTGGGGAAGGATTACCCTATGATACCAACATCGAAGCCAAAATTAAACTCTCATCCCTGGTGTATCGTGCGGCAATTGCCGAATATGCAGCGATTGGTTGTGGCAAGGTTCCACCGCCGGGGCGATGCAGAGGGATATATGCAGATTTTACGGCGGTTGTTGCCGGCGGCCAAACACGCGATCGTTTTTGATACGACAGGGGCTGAGAAATTGCCAGAAGTTCGGCTCAAACCGAATTGAATTCTGTAATTTGTCGGTGGGGGCGATCGTATTTGATGATGAGTGCGATCGATCCTTCATCGCATTTCTTCTCGCTGAGCGTAGTCGAAGTGTGCTATACAATATTTCAAGAGTATCTGAGAGCTTTAATTCCTATGAATACTCAATTAATGGTGAAACCTTCCTCCTTGATGCCCCAAGGCATCAAAATGGTAGAGTTTGGGAATATTTACTTATTCAGATTTACCGACGATATCCAATCTCGAATGGAAGAACTGCTAGAGAGAAAAAAACTAGATTTGCTAACTGCCGATGAAATTCCTGAATTAGCTGGCATCATCGAATTATCCCGAATTTTTACGTTTATTAACGCCCAACTTTCCACCCAAGCCAAATGGTGTCCGATCGAACTCGACAACTTATACGACAACGAGCTAAATACCTCTGCGAATACTGCCACTCTCCAGAATATCTAAGCCCCGATCGCTTTACCATAGATCATCTCATGCCCAAATCTCTCGGCGGGTCTGATGAAAGTGAAAATTTAGCATTAGCTTGCCATCGCTGCAACGAACGCCACTACAATTTTACCAAGGGAATTGACCCAGAAACTCAGCAAGAGGTTTCTTTATTTAATCCTCGTCAGCAGCAGTGGTCAGAGCATTTTCTGTGGACAGCAGATGGTCTAAATATTGTCGGTAAAACTCCAGTAGGTCGAGCAACTTGCAATCGGCTTGACCTTAATGATGAACGTTATGATGAAGAGGATTCGATTCGGCGATCGCGCAGCTTTTGGGTGCAAGGCGGTTGGCATCCACCTGCGGAAGATATTCGTCAATTAGAATAAGCGCGATCGCTCAATCCAACTTGACTTCTGCTATGTTATATTCCTTGAACGAGGAAGCAAAAAATGAATTTAACAATCAAACTGCTTGATGTTGTTGCATTACTCGAAAATCTACCAGAACAGGGGTTATATCGCGGTCAAGTGGGAACAGTAGTTGATGAATACGATGCAGAATTTGTTGAGGTTGAGTTTAGCGATTTGCAAGGTCGTACCTACGGGCTAGAAGCCCTTAGCAAATCACAGTTAATGATTTTGCATCACAGTCCGCTTGCAGAAACAAGATGGCTAAAAAGTCAGCCATCACTACAAAAAGTAGTTGAAAATGCTTGAGAATCTCCATGCAGCTAACAAATAGCGGCGATTAGCAAATGACAACATCAGCTTTTTTTATATTGACGGCGCACAATTTATTAACTATAATTACCAGACCAAAAATAACAAAAATCTTACGCCTAACAGTTTTTCTCAAATAACCGTTAAACTATTCTAACGTTTGCGCGTACCCAACGTTGCAGGCACAACCTATAGCTGTTAAGGATTCGTCCTGATTCACAGGAGCAAGATTTTAAAATATGCATCTGAGCGAACTGACTCACCCAAACCAATTACACGGCCTCTCGATTCATCAACTCGAACAAATTGCCCGACAAATTCGAGAAAAGCATTTAGAAACTGTAGCAGCCAGCGGCGGGCATCTCGGCCCCGGATTGGGTGTAGTCGAACTGACTTTAGCACTCTACCAAACCCTCGACCTCGATCGCGACAAAGTTACCTGGGATGTCGGCCACCAAGCTTATCCGCACAAATTGATTACCGGCCGCTACAACCAATTCCACACCTTGCGCCAAAAAGACGGCGTTGCAGGCTATCTCAAGCGCTGCGAGAGCAAATTCGACCATTTCGGCGCCGGTCACGCTTCTACCAGCATTTCCGCAGCGCTAGGAATGGCAATGGCGCGGGATCTCAAAGGCGAAAACTTTAAAACCGTAGCAGTCATCGGCGACGGCGCTTTGACAGGGGGTATGGCACTCGAAGCCATCAACCACGCGGGCCATATGCCGAAAACCAATGTGATGGTAGTGCTCAACGACAACGAGATGTCAATCTCGCCCAATGTCGGCGCAATTACCCGCTATTTGAACAAGATGCGACTCTCGCAGCCGGTGCAATTTCTCAAAGATAACTTAGAGGAACAATTCAAACAAATTCCCTTTGTCGGCGAAACGTTTACTCCCGAAATGGAACGCCTCAAAGAAGGGATGAAACGGTTAGCGGTGTCGAAAGTGGGAGCCGTAATTGAAGAATTGGGCTTTACCTATATGGGCCCGGTAGACGGACACAATTTGGCAGAATTAATTGCCACTTTCAAACACGGTCATACCATCCAAGGCCCGGTGTTAGTTCACGTGGTGACGGTGAAGGGCAAAGGATACGCGATCGCCGAAAAAGACCAAGTAGGATATCACGCCCAAAACCCGTTTAATCTAGCCACGGGTAAAGGCATTCCTTCGACAAAGCCGAAGCCTCCGGCTTACTCGAAAGTGTTTTCCCACTGTCTGGTTAAGCTAGCAGAAAATAATCCCAAAATTGTCGGGATTACCGCCGCAATGGCAACCGGAACAGGCTTAGATAAACTTCAGGAAAAACTGCCCAAACAGTACATTGATGTCGGGATTGCCGAACAGCACGCAGTCACTTTATCCGCTGGTTTGGCCTGTGAAGGAATGCGCCCGGTAGTGGCAATTTACTCTACGTTTTTGCAGCGCGGTTACGACCAAATAGTTCACGATGTCTGCATCCAAAACTTGCCCGTATTCTTCTGTCTCGATCGAGCCGGAATCGTCGGTGCTGACGGCCCTACTCACCAAGGAATGTACGACATTTCCTTCTTGCGCTGCTTGCCAAATTTGACGATTATGGCTCCAAAAGATGAGGCAGAATTGCAGCGGATGGTAGTCACGGGAATCAACCATACCAGCGGCCCGATCGCGATGCGCTACCCGCGCGGCAACGGTTACGGCGTGCCTTTGATGGAAGAAGGTTGGGAAGAATTGCCGATCGGCAAAGCGGAAATCCTGCGCAACGGCGACGACTTGCTAATCTTAGGTTACGGTTCGATGGTTTATCCGGCAATGCAAACCGCCGAAATGCTGAGCGAACACGGCATCGAAGCAACCGTGATCAACGCGCGTTTTGTCAAGCCCTTAGATACCGAATTAATCTTGCCTTTAGCACAGCGGATCGGCAAAGTTGTCACAATGGAAGAAGGCTGTTTGATGGGCGGCTTCGGTTCAGCAGTAGCCGAAGCTTTGCTAGACAATAATGTTGTCGTTCCAGTGATGCGTCTGGGCGTGCCCGATACATTGGTAGATCACGCAACGCCCGAACAATCTTTTGCGAGTTTGGGATTGAATCCGTCGCAAATGTGCGATCGCATCTTGGCAACATTCAGCCGCAAACAGTCACCTGTCAGCGTGTAATTAGCTAAAATTGTAGGGTGCGCACTGCGCACCTTACTTCACTGCACAAAAGGATAAAAAACAATGACTAGCGTGAAACCAACTCGCACAGTACGTCGGGGAAGAGTGTTCCCCGAAATTCAATGGTCAGAAGAAAAAAAAGCCCAGTGGCGCGCCGAAAGAGAAGCATTTTATCAGCGCTGCAAACCAATTTTCGATCGCCTCAAACCAGAATTGATTGAGACTCACTACAACTGGTACATGGCGGTTGAACCCGACAGCGGAGACTATTTTATCGACAAAGATGATATGGCGGCTACCAAAATGTGCCGCCAGAAACACCCAAATGCTATCCCGTTTGTTTTCCGCATCAATGATACAGGGGCGTGCGGCACGATATGATTGCAGGAAGATTTGGTGATGAGGACGAGCTATTTTTTGAAATTGAATTGATTGCTGATAACGGCTTAGAATTACCTGTTGATGCTCTGCTTGATACAGGTTTTTCTGGCTGGCTAGCAATGGATATTCAGGATTTAGAAGGGCTTGATTGGATTTATATTAGGCGACAAAAAATGATAACAGCTAAGGGAGAATTCTATTTCGATCTTTATGCAGGAAAAATCAAAATTGACAATCAAGAATTCGATATTCCCGTTCACCTAGGTGACGGAGTACCGGAAGTTTTAATCGGCCGACAGTGGCTGAAAAATCGACGCTTAGTAGTTGATATGGCTGCGGGTGTTTTGACATTGGAAGCGAATTGAAAGCAAGATGACTTTAAAAAGTTTTGATATAGTAATAGTAGGAGCAGGCCCCGCAGGCGGACACTGCGCCAGAATACTCGCAAAATCCGGCCGCCAAGTTTTACTTGCAGAACAAAACGACACTTTTGATAAAAATGACTTTTCCAGCGCCGCCACGCCTCTAGAAACCATCTCAAAATTCGATTTACCAGAATCGGTGATTGGCAGTTATTGGCACAAATTAACTATTGAAACTAGCAAAGTCAGTCAAACTTGGGAGTCTCCTAAAAGTTTGGGAGTTGTCTTAAATTTTGCTAAGTTTCGAGCATTTCTCGCCAGCGAAGTTCGGGAAAACGGAAGTGAAGTTTGGCTGGGTTATCGCTACATAAAACATTCGCAAGCCAGCGGCGAAACAATCGTAGAATTCAAACAGCTATCCGGCGGTCAAACTGTCAAAGTTAGCGCCAAAATATTGGTTGATGCGACTGGTTTTGCGAGAGCTATTATGTATGATAAAGAAAATGATAAGCCGGATTTTTTCTCAGGAACCGGTATCGAATATTTAATTGAATTAGAACCGGAAATTTACCATAAATATGCAAATGATTTAATCTTTTTTTTGGGCGATAAATGGATGCCTAAAGGTTATTCTTGGATATTTCCGATGGGACAAAATCGCCTGAAAGTGGGTGCGGGTCGGATTTTTTTAGATCCGAAAACTGTGAAGAATTTGTCACCGCTGAAAAAGTATATTTATTTGCTGATTGATGAGTATTTGAAGTCGAAAAGTTATAAAATCATTGACAAACACGGTTCCACGCTTAAATATAGTCGCGGTTTGAAGGATATTTATTGCAAGGATAACATAATTGCGATCGGCGATGCTGTTTCTACGGTTAACTTTTTGGGCGGCGAAGGAATCAGACACGGGATGGATGGGGCCCAAATCGCCGCAACATACATTCAAAAGTATTTGGATAACCAAATCTCAAATTTTCGGGATTATGAAGCCCAAATGCACCGCAAGTTCGATAAAAAATGGCATATTTCGGAAAGATTGGCTGTGAAAAAGTATATCGATGATGTGAATGACGTACTTACTGACAAAGCTATTGCTTATTTGAAGTACATGAAAATTGAAGATGTAATGGATATTTTGTTTTATTATAAATTTGAGAAAATTTCCAGAGGGTTAGGCGGTTATTTGAGCCGAAAAATTAAGGGATTGATTGAGAAATTTCACTTGTAAGGTGCGTCAGTTGAGAGATTGTTAGTTGAGGGAAAAGTTTGGTTGGCTGACGCACCCTACTGGGTTAATTTTAAAGCATTTTCGGCGGTGACTTGAATGCGGGGAAGCGACAATAAAGAATCGTCAAAATTGCTAAATCTTGATTCGCAAGATACACCATAAGTATAACCTGTTGCACCCACTAAATGCTCTGCAATTTTATCGACACTTCCGTAGGGATAAGCAAAGCATTTAACAGGTTTCCCCAATCCGCGTTCCAAAATGGCGCGGGATTTTGCAGCTTCCCGCACAATTTCTGTGGGCGACAAACCAGTCAGAGGTTGATAAGTAGCAGACATGGAACCAAACTCAATCCCTGCATCTCGCAGTTGCCGAATTTCGGGCCATGTCATTAATTGTACTTGTTCAGAATCTGCTTGTTCCCAGCTATTTGTCTTTCCTACTGACTCTGCTACTAAAAAAACAGTTGCTGTAAAGTCAAAGTGTTTTAGGAGAGGGAAAACATATTGGAAAAAGTCGAGATAGCCGCCGTCAAAAGTCAGCAATACAGCTTTACCAGGTAAAGGAGTTTTAGCGAGTTTGGCATTTTGCCAATCTTCCCAGCTCGCACTGTAATAACCGCAATTTTTCAAATACTGCAACTGCTGTTCAAAAAGTTCTGGATTTAAACCGTCTGGATGAATGCGAGGGTACGCGAGAATTGGCATTTTTTCAGTAACAGTATTGCTGTCGAATAATTGAGGTTTAAATGATTGATAAGGTTCTCGATAGGGCGATTTGCGCCAAAGGATTTCTGGTGCATAAAATACTTGTTTGGGTAAATCGTTTTCCCGGGGAATTTGCGTTATCGGTTCCCCCGCAATTGCCGCAGCTTCTGCTAATTCCCGCAAAGCCGCGGCCGGGAGTGCGGCGCGACGGCTGACACTGGTGCCGATCGCACCTTCGCGCCTGCCGAACATCACCGCACGGGGCGGGTAAATGCCCCCAGAACCCTCTGCATTCAACCATTGGGCTGCATTCGCCCTTTTTCGAGCAGCAGAGGTTAAGCGCGATCGCAGCGATTGCTCGCCCTGTAGCGGTTTTCCCGCCAAAGCTTCCCGCACGCAAGCTACGCACAATTCAAAACCGCTATTTCGAGTAATTGCCGATCGCAATTTTTGAGCTGAAATAAAATTATTTTCAACCGCAACAGTTACAATCCCAACCGCAACACCGCCTACTTTTACCAGCACATCTATTTCTGAGAGCTCAACTTTGATGTTAGGCAATTCTCCGCTAACTTCCACGGCTATCCAATCTTTTTCTACCGTCACTGTTGCGGCTGAATCTGCTGTTTCTGGATTGTAAAAATCCTCCAAACGCCAATTGGTACGGCCCCAAAATTCTTGCAAAAATAGCGTCCAGTCATTTTTTTTGTGCAATGGTGCCAGCAAAGTTTCCCAAAATTTATTGCCTTTTTCGCAGCGATTGCGTTGGAAGAAGCGATCGAGAATTGGCCAAGCAAACTCGGCTGCTACTGCATCCGCCAGCACCGAACCCGCAACCATACCGTCGCAGACTGGCAATTCAATCATACCGAGTGTAATTCCTTCTAATTGGATCGTACAGCAGAGACGATCGCATATTTGCAAAACGTAAATATCCAAAATTGGTTCGCTTACTTCTACCGCAACTTTCCAGGCGATTTCACCCTTGATTCGCTGAATATTATCTAAAACATATTTGATTTCATTTGTCTTTAAAATCCCCTGATATTTGTGAAGCTTATTACTTTTTATATCTCTCTCAATTCCTTTGTGCCAAGGTAGACTTAAACTGAGATTCGCGGCTTTTTCTTTGTAATGAACGAGCATTGCGGCGTCATAGTCAATGCCCATAAAATTACAAATTTCACCTAAAATTTTTGTGGTGTTATCTAAAATCTCCTCATATCTGACTAATATATGATTGGACTTTTTAACATATTTGTGGCTAGTTAACATCGCGTGTTCCCAGCGATAGATACAGTGGTTTAAATCCCAACCAGCGCCCCACAAATGGTTAAAACTCCTAGTAGCCTCATACATAGAAGCGATCGCATCCATACCGTTTCGCAAAATATGAATGAACTTCGCATCCGGCAGCAAACGCTCTATATCCTCAATAAAATACATATGTTCCGGCGTTTTTTCCAACCAAATGCTTTTGTTTTGTTCCAGCGCTAAACCATCCAAAACTCCGACAAACCAAGTAGTTTTAGTTTCCACAGTTTGACTGTCATCAAAATCTTTCAAAAGTTCAGGACGCTTAATCTCATCCTTAAAAAAAGCTTCCATCCTGCTTGGCAACTTTCCCGCAAATTGGTCGTACAATAAATAGTGAAAAAACTTAGATTCAGGAAAAGAAATAACTTCGGGATGAGCGGCTAATAAACTTTGAAGAATTGTTGTGCCGCTGCGAGGAGAACCCAGTAAAAATATTCGTTTCATTGTGATATCTTATAAAAGTTTTTGCATGATATGACATTTTCTTAATTAACCGCAGAGAGCGCAGAGAACACAGAGTCAGAGAAGAGAGAGGTATGATATATGATAAATTATTTTTCGACTTCTCTCTTACCAATTCCTCTCTGCGCTCTCTGCGCTCTCTGCGGTTAAAAACTCTTGTTCTAACTCCAACTAAAATCCTTTTTCAACAAATCCGAAAGCTCTTGATTGTAAGGCTTAAAATAACTTATCAACTCTTGCTCGATCGCCCCTGGCATTTGGCTGTAATTTTCAACATTATTAATCTCATATTCTTTAATTGCACTCCCACTAATCTCCAAAAACTCTAACACTTCCGAAAATACTTTGCCGGGATTTAGTTGAAAATCTTCGCTCTTCAAAATCAACAACTGTTCCCTCGGAAAATAGTCCAGCCAGTTTTTGATCTGTTCGACATAAATTCCTCGCGACAAATAGGAATAATGCTGGTGATTGAAACTGTAATAACCCTCATCGGCTTTGATTTTTTCAATTTCACCTTTTAGCCGATCGCCCTCAGAAGCGATCGCCTTTTCAAACTCCAACTTTTCACAGCCGATCGCCACTTCCAAATTGTAATGCAGCCAAGCTCTTTGTACCGGATTCCGCAGCATCACAATCAGCTTAACATCCGGGAAACACTTGTAAACCCGCTCTGCCACCAAAGGATGGTAAATATAGTAAGCAGTCATCTCCCACAGCAGCACCTTATCGCCCGCTACACTGCGCGTCAACTGCTTGCTGTACCACTCAACGCCCCGCTCGTAATTCAATTCAAAAAAGTGAACTTGTCTCGCACCTTCTTTTATAATTTGCAGGTGATTATCCAGATAACCGTACAAAGATTCCGCGCTGCACTTTTGAGCGCCAAGAATTAAAAAATCCGGTTTATGCTTGTTTCTCAACTGAGTCGAAATCTTCGCATAGCCTGGATTGTTTTTATTCAAAGCGTGAGTTTTTTCGACTTTTTCAGGCAAGTTTAACAACTGCATTTTGCCCTCAAATTCCCAGCGGTAGGGCGGACAAAGGATGGTTTTTTGATGTACGGTCGATCGCACGTACAGCGGATAAACGTGCCAGTGATAATCGTAAGCATAGGCCCAACTCTTCTCGTACACCCCAGCATTCACGTAATACTGACCGTTTCCTAAATCCAGCCTGTCTAGGTGCAGCCGGATTTTGCCTTTACCTTCGGCCAGCGGCAGCAACCGACCCATTTGATTAGTATTAGTCTCAAAACAGCTTTGACCGTCTTCCCGGCTGATTGTCACGCCAAAAATAGCCGCCGCAATCGGCTTCGGCACCGAATAATAAACTTCTATAGTAATAGCATCGCCGCTGTCTATCTCTTCATCCGGCAACACTTTAACATCCGTAATTTCTACTTCCAAAGAACCGAATCGATTTTCATTGACTCGCAGTTGCGAACCCGTACTGGTAACTTCAGGAGGACGCATGGGAGTGCGTTTTTCAGTTTCCGACCGCATTTGGGACAAATACTGACCGGCAACCACTTCCGGCTCCCCGTAGGCCACGATTTCACCGGATTTTAGCCACAAAGCCCGATCGCACAATTTCTGAATTTGTCCGGCGTTGTGAGAAATCAAAACAATCGCACAGCCTTTAGTTTTAAACTCGGCTATCTTGTTCAAACATTTAGTTTGAAAAGCCACATCACCAACCGACAAATGTTCATCAACTAAAAGCACTTCCGGATCGGTGTGTACCGCTACCGAAAAAGCCAGCCGCATTTGCATTCCCGTACTGTAAGTCCGCATCGGGCTGTCTATAAACTGTTTCAACTCTGCAAATTCCACAATATCGTCAAATCGGCGCGCCGCTTCCCGGCGAGTCAAACCGGCTACCACCGCACCCACAAACACATTTTCTCGCCCTGTTAAATCCGAGTGAAAACCCGCACCCAAATCCAACAAACCGCCAATTCTGCCGTTAACTTTAACAGTTCCTTCCTCAGCGCGGCCGATACCGCCGACAAGTTGCAGCAGAGTCGATTTTCCCGCGCCATTCTTGCCGAGAATTCCCAGCATTTCCCCGGGAGAAACAGTGAAATTGATATCCCGCAGCGCCCAAAAACGCGCCTGCGGTTTCATCCGCCACCAACCCGATAAAGCGGCCTCCATAATCGTAAAAGGTCGATCGGCACTGTAGCGGTTGAAACGTTTACCCAAACCCTTAACAACAATAGCCTGACGCATTTACAGTTCCTCCACAAAAGTATTGCTTTGCCGTCTAAAAATTGCCAGTCCGACCGGCAAAATAACAGCCACAACCAAGCTGACAATTAACAGCGCCTGCCAGTCCGGCTGCGTACCTTTGAGCAGTATGGCGCGGTAAGCTTCGATCAGCGGCACCATCGGATTTAACTGATAGAAAGGCTGAAATTCTTTCGGGACGCTGTTGAGGTCGTAGAAAATCGGAGTCAGGTAAAACAGCATCTGCAAAAGGACGCCCAAAGTGTGCTGAGTATCGCGAAAAGTGACATTTAAAGCGGCGAGGGGATAAGCCAAACCGACTGTCAAAACAAACTGAATAACCATCAGCAGCGGTAATACAAACAGCACGGGACTCGGCTCAACGCCATCAACTGCCAAAAAAATAATTAACACCGGCAAAGCTAATAAAAAGTGAATCAGCCCCGTCATCGTCGTGACTACCGGCAAAATTGCCGTGGGGAAATTCGGCTGTCTGATTAGCGCTTTATTGCTGGTAATTAATCCCGTTGCTTGAAATAATGCCGTTTGAGACCAGCTCCAGATTAACAAACCGCTGAAAGCAAAGGAAGAAAATTGCGGAATGTTAATCGGTATCACAGTGCGAAACACAAAGGAAAATACAGCTAACTGCAACAGCGGATTGATCAAAGTCCAAGCAATCCCCAAAGCCGATCGCTTGTAAAGTAATTTCATATCGCGATCGACCAACACCCGCAGCAAATCGAAGAAATGAGCGATTTTGCGCCCCGAAACCAGCCTTTGAGAACTTCTCACCGCACACCCCCGGCGACTTGCTCCGGTGCCGGCAAAGACTGCTGTTGCGGCTCGAACTCAGCTAACTGCTGCGCCTGCAACTGCGCTTTTCTGTAAGCAAAAGGACTGTCTAGAGCTCCCAGCAACTCGCTGACTACCAACTTGCGCGGCAGCCAACCCGGAGCCTTCAAGCGGCGCACCAGCCACCAACCGAACCAATTAAACATGGCAAATTTCAAAATTTCCAGGCGCGGCACAGTGCGGTTGCGATCGCACGTCAGCAAATAAGCCCCAAAACCGCGCCCGTTATCCTCCAACTGCTTGCTCAAAGCCTTGTCGCTGCGCCGGTGCAAGTGCCACACCAAAGCGCTCGGCTCGTAAAAAGTGGCGTATCCCTTCGCCAGAATCCGATGAAACATCTCAATATCTCCACCGCCGCGAGTCGCAGTGCCCACATCGAGAGCAACGTCAAAATTACCAACTTCCGCGAAAACTTGCCGCCGGAAAGCCATATTCGCGCCCACGCCGTATTTGCTCGCCCACAGCAACTCCTGCACCGAAAGCTCGCTACCGTTGAATTTGCGGCTGTCGAGGTATTGCAGCATTCCGCCGTAGATCAGTTCAAATTGCTGTTGCGCCACGGTTTCCAGTTCGGCGGCCGCCACTAAACCGCTCACTGCCATAATTTCCTCTTCAGCAAAACCCGCAGCAATACCCCGCAGCCAACCGCGATCGGGCCGCACGTCGTCGTCAGTAAAAGCAATAATCTCGTGCCGTGCTTCAGCGATCCCGCGATTGCGCGCCCAGTCCAATCCCGGCCGTTCTTCTTTGACGTAGCGTACCGGTAATCGCGCGACCAATTCAGCGGTGCTGGTGTTTGCAGGAGCGTTGTCTACAACGATAATTTCGCGGTGGGGATAGTCGAGTGCTAGCAGAGCTTCCAGAGCGCCTTTGAGCAAATCTGTGCGATCGCGCGTGCAGATGACAACGCTAATCGGCGGCAGGTGGCGATCGGCCACTGCTTCAGAAACAGCGCCGAACTGCTCTTCTAAAGTCGATCGCACCAACTCTTTGCCTAACTGATCCACAATTGTTTGCCGCACTCGATCGGCGGAAATTGTTTGTTCCCAGGGATTGTTACTAACATAAGCCCACCCCCGAGGCCGTCCCCGGTAGCGAACTAAAATGCGAACTCCTTCGTATTGTTCGAGTTGCCGAATCGGATCGATCTCTTCGGTAAACTCAATTTCCATCACTTTTATTGCCATAACTTGCTCCTGAAAATTTTGCAGCGGTAACTCGATAAAAGCCAGAAGATGAATGCACTCACCCTACCTACTCAGTCATTAATTGCTAACTCGTAACTTTCAACAGCAACTGTTGGCTTTTCCTCGATCTTTTCAGCAATGCGGGGCCGGGGCATACCGTTAACCCCGATCGCCCGAGCCAGGGGTTCGGCAAAATAAAGCGCCAGAATCGAGCGCAAGTGAGCGCCCCGCAGCGGTTCCATCCCCGCTTGCGGAAAAATGTGACCGACTCTGAGTTGGTCGTAATACAGGTAAACCCCAGCCGGTCGTTCCGCGTCCAGCAGGCTTTCTGCTGCTTCCCAACCTTGCTGCAAATCGACGTTAATTTCATGTCCGCCCAAATCAGTGCGGGCCGGGCCTCCTTGCATAAAACTAGAAATTGCCGATCGACTTTTGAGCTCATCGATCGCACCCCGCAAATACCAATAACCGCGCAATTTTGCCCGCAACCACCGCCAAGTTCCCCGCATCCCCAAGCTTTCGAGCAAATCCAGGGATTTCCTCGCTCCCGCAGCCAGCCCATCCACAACCGCCGGCCACAAAAACGCGACCGCCACCAAAATCTTGTCTATCCAAGAATAAGGATTTTCGTAGTCTTTTACGTGCAGCGTCGGTCTGAGTTCCGGGTGTCGCTGGCCGATCAAAACATCCGCTCGCCCTTCCTGACGAGAGCGGCGGAAAGAGCGATCGAGATTGTTGGTTTCGTGTTCGTAATGATAGCCCACTGCTTCAGGAGCCAGAACAAAAGAGACATCAGCTTTCAGCAAGCGCAGCCCAAACTCGTAATCTTCCCCGCCGCAGTTTCCGAAAGCCGAATCGAAGCCATCGAGACGAGCAAACAAATCTGCATCCAGAGAAAGGTTGCCGCTGAGCAAATCTTGGTAGTGGAACCGGTGATCCGAGCGGCTCATCTGGTAAAATTTTTCCTCCCACCAAGCCCGAACTTCTACATCAAAAAATCTAGTTCCTCCCTGCAACTTTGGCGGGTAAGGGCCCATGACAGCCGAGCCCGGACGCAAACAGTGAGCGCGCGCGTGGCTTTCCACCAGCAGTGGCATTGCTTCAATGTCATCATCTAGAAATAACAGCAATTCTCCAGTAGCAGCCGCTGCTCCGGTGTTGCGGGCGATGGCAGCACTGCGGCAATTTACCTCGATCGCCTGCAATTTAAACGGAGCTTTGTATTCTTGCAACATTGCCAAAGTATCGTCTATGCAGCTATCTGCCACTACAATAACTTCCATCAGATCGATCGGATAAGTCTGCGAGTGCAAAGCTTCCATTGCCCGCCGCAGCGAAGAACTTCGGTTGTGGCTGGGAATAATAATGCTGACAGTTGGATTTTCTTTGTTCATATTGGTAATTGGTAATTGGTTATTGGTTAGTGGTTAGTGGTTAGTGGTTAGTGGTTATTGGTTAGTGGTTATTGGTTATTGGTTATTGGTTATTGGTTAGTGGTTGTTGGTTGTTGGTTATTGGTTATTCCTAATTCATAATTATCAACAACTAATCACAAACATAGAACAACCAACAACTAATTAACGATCCATGCCCCATGCCCCATGCCCTATGCCCCATGCCCAATAACTAACTAATGACTTCTTCCTTAATTTCTTGCAACTGCTTCCTTGACGCAAAATAAGCCATCGGGCCGCTAATGCAGCCCCGCAATTGAGCCAACAGCAAATCTATCGGAACCGCATCCGGTTGCTTTCGCATTGAAGCAATTAATTCGGGAATTTGCTTGTAACGCAGCCATGCCAAAGCTAACAGAGGCACGCTAAATTCTCTGTTGACCACAAATATCCGCGTCCAGAAAGCATAGACTCCGATTCCGTAGCATTGCAGCAACTTGCGCAATTCTTCCCAGCTACGGCGGTGGCGGTGCCAGCTCACAGCTCTCGGCTCGTAGACAATGCGGTAGCCCGCGCGCAAAATGCGCGCAAACAGTTCGCTGTCTGAACCGCACTTAGCGGGTGTTCCCACCCCCAAAGCTTCGTCAAACAGCCCGATGCAGTCGATCGAACTTTTCCGCAAAGCCATACTCCCGGAAACCCCCACAGGAGCTACCATCAGAGGATTGCAGTGCGCCCCGTCAAAAACTCGGCGCTCGAAGCCCTGCCCGTAGGCGCTGTAGCGCTCAAACCATTCTTGCGCTTCCGTTTCCAATTCCAGGGGCATTAGTAGCCCCGTAACACACGCCACTCGCGGATCTCTAAAATTTCGCAACAGCGATCGCAACCAATTCGGATCTGGTACTGCATCGTCATCTGTAAATGCCACGAATTCGTGTTTAGCTTCGCGTAAAGCTCGGTTGCGGGCCGAACTCTCCCCCGGTACATCCTCCCGCACGTAGCGGATTTTCGGGTAATTTTTGATTAATTCACTGCTGGCTTCAGTAGCCGGACAATTGTCAATTACCAGATATTCCTGACCGTCATCTGGCAGCAGCATCAGCGCGTCGAGACAGCGCCGCAAATCTTCCGGTCGATCGCGCGTGCAAACCGCTACTGTGGCGATCGGCACTGCCTGCTCCGGCCCGCGTTCGTCCCATGCTAGGGCTTCGTAGAGCCAATTTTTCCAAAGGTTTTCGCCCGTAGCGTTCATCAGTATTTCCCGCAGTTCGTTACCGCCAATGCGACCTCCGACTACGGTAACAGTCGCTTGACCGATCGGCTTTCCGTGCAGTCTAATTAAAACCAGGGCTTTGCTGTAGCGTTCCTCAACCGCAATTTCTGGCGGGAGTTTAGAGATTTCCAGGTCAAGAATAGCTGTTGCCATGAGTTATGAGATTGTAGATTGTAGATTTTAGATATTAGGTTGCGAAAAACTCATAGATACTCAGTATTTTACCGGATGTATTTTAGCCTTCATTGTTGTAGGAGATAGCAACTTATCAATGCCATACTTGCCGATCGCCGCTCGCGAATCAAACATAAAGCCTCATTTTTGTGATTGCTCTTATTTATTTTTACTTTCGATTACCCGCTAATGTCAAGTTTTTTTCAAACCTAATTTTTACCGCCGAAGATGACAATTCCCGCATCCAGGATACGAACCCCCGGATTCATCCGTCCAGAAATAAAAAACCTGTATCCGATGAAACTTGCCCCCCG
>JAUBOG010000139.1:0-13931 GCA_036700105.1 Microcoleus occultus BM001215583 | reverse complement strand
ACTACCGAAATGCTTCGCCCCTACGAATATATTGGCAAAAATGAGATGCACCCCTTAACATAAGAAATGCTGTTGCGAATATTGTGAAAGCCGACTGATTCGTAAAGCCGCAGCGCACCGCAGGAATTTTCAGCATCCACGCCGAGAATAGCAGTCTCGACACCGGCAGCTTTCAGCCGATGCAAACCGGCCAGCAACATAGCTCGTCCCAATCCGATTTTGCGGAAGCCGCGCCTAGTTCCGAGACAAGCAATCCAGCCTTGATTGATCCCGGTACGATCGCACTCACCGACACTAATTTCGCAGTAACAAAAAGCGGCAAAAGTGCCGTCACCAGCCACAGCAATCAAATCTAAATCATTTCTGTAATCGGGTTTGGCGAAATCGTACTTAAAATTTTCTACTGTTAAGTCGTGGTGATTCCAGTGATCGATAAAAGACTGGTTGAACATTTTTACCCAAGCTTCCGCATATTCTTCACCCGGGAATTGACGCAGCGCAAAGCCTTCAGGGAATTGCGGTTCCGGGATCGGTTCAGAAAGCGATCGCGCCATGCGGAAAAAATAGCGATCGGGCTTGAAACCGCAACTTTCGAGCACAGAAATGCGATCGGCATTCTCTGCGCGAGCCCACGATCGCAGCTTCACCCGCGCGCCCCGCTCTTGTTCCACCTCCCGCATCCGCGTTTCGCCCCAAGCCACCATCGCGGCTTCCACGTCGCCCGATCGCGCGTCGGGGCGGACGCGAAACCACAGCCAACCGTCGATGACTTCCCCCGGTTCAGAAATCGACAACTGAGCAAAAGCGATTAATTTTCCCTCCGCATCTTCCCAAAGGCGGATATCGCGCGCTGTATCTAGGGAAGGTTGGTTGAATTCTTGTTGCAATTCCGAGATTGTAGTGCCCTCATCGAGCCGATCGACTGCTTCGCAAGTATTGATTAAATCTGCGATCGCATCTAAATCGCGATCGCCCGCATAAGAGCGCGCCGACAGATTTGCAGTCATAACTAATCATCATCTCCTGTTGTTATTCTGTTCAAAAATAGCTTGGGCGATCCTCTCCGAGGGCTGCGCTAACGGCACTAAAAATCCCACCGCACCAAATTTAGAAATAATCAAAATATCGAACCCGGTCGCATGACACAGGTGATAAAACCTTGACAGCAAAAAGCATTCGTGTCAAAATGGTGAGATTAGATCGCTTTTACGGTTAAATGTATGAAAAAAGTAAGTGACCGTAGCTTAGCAAACCTCACGCCCTTTGAGGGCAAGTGGAAATATGGGGCCACCCGTACGATCCGAGTGCCGATCGTGCTAGCAGATCGAGTGCTGGCTCTGGCTCGCAAGTTAGATAACGGAGAATCCTTTGAAAAAAGCCAAGAACCTCGCCTCTACAGCCGAATTGGAGAGTTGACGGCTGATGTCAATGCTTTGGGGCGAAAATTGCTAAAGGCTCAGCATTCGCTCGATCGAGCAGAGGATGAGATAGCCGACTTAAAACTTGAGCTGGCTGCTGCGAAGTCTGAGCTTAAGAGAGTATCGGCAGAGAACAAAAAGCTGAGAGAATGAGTTGATACAAAGCTTGTCTGGTAATAGAAGCGCCTTTGAAAATACTCGACTACTTAAAAGAGTAGAACTGAGCGAAGGTTAAGCAAAAAATCAAGATTTCGGCGGTTAATCAACCTGAAACCCTTGACTTATCGAAGATTCAACGGGATGGGAGTAGAAGGACTTGAACCTTCGACCTTGAGATTAAGAGTCACCTGCTCTAACCAACTGAGCTATACTCCCGTATCTGAGCTAGCATAACATAACTATTCTGAAAATTCAACTGTTTTCGTAAAAAATTTGCGGCGATCGCCCAAACTCAATTTGGATTGGTGCCAATCGTCTAACACAAAAACATCCGATAGATTGTAAGCAGCGTCGTTTGGCTTGTGCATTAATACACCTGTGATTTCAGTGCGAAAACCGCGATCGACCATTCGGGTGTAAGCGGCATCGCGGCCGGTATTAACACCAGCTACCAGATGCAACATTCCGGGATCGAGCAAACAGCCCGTCTGCTACAAGAGAAACACTATGCCTGCTAGAGACACTTATCACCAAACTGTTAAAAACGCCCTCATCAAGGATGGCTGGACAATAACGCATGACCCGCTGCGAATTCGTCTAGCTCGCGGCAAAAATTTGTTCGTAGATTTAGGAGCAGAGAGAATGCTTGCAGCCGAGCGCGGGACAGAAAAAATAGCAGTTGAGATTAAAATTTTTATCGGTGCTTCAGACATGAAGGATCTCGAACAAGCAGCGGGTCAGTTTGTGCTTTACGAAGGCTTGCTGAAACGCTACTATCCCGAACACTTGCTATTTCTGGCAGTTACCGCAAACATCAAACACAGGGTTTTTGAAGAAGAAGCTGGTCAAAGTTTAATTGAAGATGGTATCATTCGTTTAGTTACTTTCGATCCTGTAGAGGAGGCGATAGAGCAATGGATTCGCTAAACCTTCAATATCGCGACATCGTGGAAAAACTTCTCCAAGAATATATCGATTTTCTTGGTAATGACGACTTAGCTGAAGTCAAATTAGTATTAGATGAAAAGCGCGATCGCTACTTGTTAGTCGAAACAGGCTGGCAAAACGGTTATCGCATCTACGGAAATCTCATCCACATTGAAATTATCGATAACAAGCTTTGGATCGAACACGACGGCACAGAAGATGGAGTTGCTTACGAGTTGATGGCGGCTGGAATTCCCGAACAAGATATAGTTTTGGCTTTCAAATTGCCGGAGTTGCAAAAAGATCGATCGCTGGCAATTTCGTGACACAAAGCGATCGCCCTCTCGCCTACTTCAAAATTCGGGAGACAACACCGACACCGACAGTACGATCGCCTTCGCGAATGGCAAAACGCATATTTAACCCTCTAGCTTCTACCTTCAGCCTTTAAAAATGGGTGGTATAGGAGTTGAACCTATCTAATGCCGGTTAAAAGCCGGGTGCATAACCGCTTTGCTAACCACCCATAAAATCTCAACGGAAGCTGGAGGAATCGAACCCCTACAGTTAACTGCACTCTTGTTTTCAAGACAAGTCGCCATCCCTGTGGCAGCAGCTTCCACACGAAATTTTTGATTAATCCTATTTCTGGCGATCGTACAAACACCTCATTTTTGCAATCGATAATGCAGCAGCATGAAACCGTTGCTATAGATTTTGCGATCGCACAATTCCAAATTAGTAGGTGATACCGCCCTCGAAAACACAGGAATTCCCGCTCCGATAACAACCGGATTTAACTTCACAATCATCTCGTCAATCTCGGAAAAAACAGTTGCCGCTAAATCGCCGCCACCGCACAACCAGATGTCTTTTCCCGTTTCCTGTTTCAATTCCCTCACCAATCCAACAGCATCATCCGAAACAAGTTCGACATTCTCATCAGGACTTGCTTTCATCGTGCGAGAAAAGACATACTGCTTCAGAGTCGGATAAGGATTAGTAAAACCAATTTTTTGCCCTACTTCATAGGTTTTACGTCCCATCATCACAGCATCAAACTGCTTGTTTTCAGGAGGAATTCCTAAAGCTTTTTGAGCATGAGCCGGAATAGTCTCAGGAAAAAACTCGAACAAATCGGCAAAATGCTCTCCCGACATCGGAAAACAATCAAACGAGCCATCTTCGCGAGCAATAAATCCGTCAACGGTGCAGGCTATGTAATATTTTAGTTTTCGCATATTTCCACCTTTTTTATGAATAAGTTTGTGTCTGTTAAGCTCTAATGCCAGAGATTGTAGGGGCGGGCTCACCAATAGCTTTAAAGGTAGCAAACAGGTTAAATAAACCCGCCCGATCCCACTAATAACCCTCTTATCGATCGTGTTGCAACCAGAGAGCGTAAGAACCGCTATAAACTGACACAATCCTAGCAGTAACGCTTTTAAAGTGCACGCGCGTGCTTTCGCTATCCCTACGGGAATCGCCTGCAAAATCCAAACAAAGGTCGCAGCAACCCGCGATCGGTACTCCGAAAGAGATAAGCTGTTGTCAACTAAACATAACTGCTGGAAATGGCTGACAAAGAAGAGAATGCTGTGATTAAAGTCACAGTTCCGAAGCGTTTGCACGAAAAGCTGAGAAAAATCTCCCAGCAGACTGGAGTTCCCATGTCAACTCTGCTAGTCATGGCGGCCGTCAAGGAATACAACCTCGTGGACGAACCAGAGGTTAAGTAACTAATAGGATACTTTAAGTACCCTTTAAGGGTACTATATGGTATATTCCAGGAATAGTCAACCCTGGAGGTGTGTTTGTGAATCAAGAAGAACTCGAAGCCCTTGTCGATGAACTCGGCTTAGTGTCAGTCGTCAGCCTGCTGGCGAATATCTGCCACAACAAAGCCCGACAAACCTTGTCCCTCAAGGGACAAGGGGCTAATCCTTATACCGCTTGGAACAGCAACGGCTTTTTGCTGAAGCAGGTGATGACCAGACTGCGCCCGATCGGCAGCTACGATCGCGATTTAGACCTCAACAGCAACTGAGGTTCTGAAATTCAACCCGTGCAAGTCTGTAAAGCATTGGTTTTAGTCGGTTAACAGCCGGGTATGTATGCTTTCACTGTTAGGGCACGGGTTGAATCTCCTCGGTTTTGAACCTTGAATGGAGAGGACGGGACTCGAACCCGCATCGATCGACAGCAACTTTCAGGAAACGCGCTTCCTTACTGCCGGCAAGCAGACGGTCTCGGCCCCCATCTCGGACTGTTAATTCCTTTCAGTGCCTGCGCAACCTGTTGCCCGTTGGCGTTTTCGGGGAACGTCGCCAAGCAACTTTTTACCCTACTCAACAAACCCGATCGTCCTTTTGGGAACCGCTTTTCCAAAATTTTTACGGTGCCATTCCAAATTAGGCGACCTCCCCGCACTTTTTTTCACTCTACGATCGCCAATCAAGAAATCTGTTTTCTCTCCAAAATGTAAGGCAACAATTTAGCGATATTTCTCGCATCATCTATGCCTCGGTGATGAGTTCCTTCTAGCGGCAAACCCGCGAGTTGCAGAGCTTTCGCCATCCCATGACGTTTTCGCAAACCTTGCTTGTCCGAAAACAATTGTTTGAGGTTGACATGAGGATAAGCAATCGGAAAAGGTACTTTGTGAAAATTGCTGTCTTGTTGAAATTGTTTGCGATCGAAATCGCCCCAGGAACCAAACACGCCGTTTGAGTAACCAGACAGCCATTTTTTCAGAAGTGCGATCGCCTCCGGGTAAGTGGGAGCTACATCAACTTGTGCTTGAGCAATAGATGTTAGAGATTTGCAGAATTCTGTTAGAATAGGATGGCGAATCGGTTTGATGAAGCTTTGAAATTCATCAATGATATTTAGCGTTTTTGCTTCTACCATAACGGCTCCAATTTCGATAATCTCCATTTCTGTCCCTTTGATAGTTGCTTGTTTGTCGCAGCAGGTTGCTTCAAGGTCAAGTACCAGATAGTAATGGTAATTGTTTAAATTCATATTTAACCTGTATTCTGATAAGGTGAAATTACAACAACTTCACATCGTACTGTTTGAACCTCTCGTCATGTGTAATGATAGTATAATCTTCGGCTTGGGCTTGAGAAATAATTAGGCTATCGAAAGGATCTTGATGGTAAAAAGGGAGATTTTGCAATTTATCGTAATGAAGGAACTTAGTCTCTAGAATTTGAAACACGTGGTTAATCAGAAATATTTCTAACTCCGATACAGAAATAGACAAAGACAACTTACCGATGCTGATTTTGATAGTAAGTTCCCACAGACTAGCTTGGCTGATATAAATTTCATTGACAGGATTAGCAATCAACGCTCGCACATCTTCATCAAGCCGAGCGTTACCTTCAACAAACCAAATTAGAATGTGAGTGTCAATTAGATATTTCATGGCAACATATATTCTTCAAAACCAGGAGGTGTTTCATCAAAATCATCCGCAACATAAGTAAAAATTCCTTGACCACAGCCAAATTGACGGGGTTTGAGGACAGCAGTCTTTTCAGGTGACTTTTCTCTCAGTTTTTGGATTTCGTTTAAAAGTTGAATATCCTTCAATAACAAAATCCATTGAATCAATTCTAATTTGAGAACTTGAATGCTCATGGCTTCTATGTTGAATGGCTAGCAAATCTAGACTTATTATAAACCAATCCATCCACCGAGGAGGTACTGCCCCTCCTATCGCCGCGTTATCAGCACGGTGTCTCGCTTTTCGACTTCCGGTGGAAAAAGGAAGATGAAGGAATCGAACCCTTACAGTTACCTGTACCCCAGTTTTCAAGACTGGTTGCCAACCGTTTAGCGGCATCTTCCTTATTAATCATGCTATGATTGAGTCTGAAGTTAATCTACCAGTTTACTTAACTCTCATTGGATATCGATAGGAGTCGAACTACAATTTCGGTAATTGCAAATTAGCTGCTTTCCTTTTGGCATTGCATACCTGTATGATTTCGACTCTGTTTTGCCCAGTAACCCCTAGTAGGTTTCTCAATGTCATAAGCTTTACACCATTTCTCCACTGCTTTGTCACTCACACCAAAATCTATAGCTATATGAGTAGTTGGTTTTTCCCAGACTAGCTTTTGCAAATTCTCTTTAGAAGGACGCTCAACTTTTCTGGAGTTAATTCTTGGAGGTCCACATTTCTTCATTCTTACTTTTTTTTCTTTTTTCCCATTGGCACAATCATTTATCCTCCCATTTTCTGAAGCAATATGTGTCTCTAATACTTGGTTGTCGATTGCCTGCTTTACTCTTTGATTTTTGTTACCCCAATTTTCTGTTTGTTGATGGCAATTTGGACATAAAAACCTGAGATTTTCTAATCGATTGTCATCGTGAACTCCATTGATGTGATCTAAGTGCAAAGCTAAGGGCTTATCTCTCCACTGGTCAATCCCGCATTCATTACATTTATAATCCCAACCTTTTTGAATTAATCTTTTAGTCAACTTGGGACCACCATTATAAGTTGAACACTCTACAAATACCTCCTCATCAGGATATGTATTCTTAGCTCGATTGCGCCAAATTGCAGGATTACTACTAGCAGTTTCTCCCTTAGCCCAAGAAGCCCCAACAAAATGTTGAGTAGAAATTCCTAATTTTTTAAGTTGCGAATTAATATTTCTGCGATTCCCTCCTGTTTTTCCCAAACCCAATTTTTGAAGCACCTCAGCAAGGGTAATGCTTTCCCTGACGATTGGCTCTAAAAGCTCTTTGGTGTACTTAGATTTTTTAGGCATTAGTAGTGTTTTCAGTCTTTACTAAACAATATAGTACGATAATGAGTACGTCGCTAGTTGAAACAACGAGTGCTACTACCGCTTCGACTTCAGACACCGCAGTGGAATCAAGGAGAATCGTAGGCGAAGCCTTCCCGAAGGGTACTCCTAACCTCTTGCGTGCAAGGCAAGCGCTCTACCAATTGAGCTATGACCCCGTTTTTGATAGAATCAAGATTCACCTGTCGAGTAAATCTAAAATCTAAAATCTAAAATCTAAAATTGGTGTGGTGGATTGCGATCGGATTTGAACCGATATCTTTCTAACAGCCAGTTAGACGCTTTACCAATTAAGCTACGAACCCATTTAACAGGAGCGGTAGGACTCGTAGCTTGCTTCCGCGAAGCGGTACACACAACTTTCGAGGTAGAAGCTCGACACTCTATCCAGTTGAGTTACACTCCCATTTTGTGGGTGAGTTGGTAATATTAATAGAACTTACGCACGGGTGTCTAGAAACCGGGTTTTTGCGAAAATACTTCGTTTTCACCTGCAGAAAAAGTGAAAAACCCGGTTTCTTTGATTTATGCGTAAGTCCAAAGGTAAAATTATGCGATCGCACTTTGCGTGCAAGTTATCGGAGCATTGCGTTTTCTGAGTTACTAGAGGGACTGGGCCGATGAGTTGCTACACACTCTTTAAAGGATGGCTACTTTTAAGCCTACCTATCGGGTTCATGGCACTCCTCGTTCGCAAACGCCCGCTGATTTTGACAGCGTTACCTTTCCTCTCGTACTAAAGTATGTAGGCTCCAAAGATTGGGACACGCAAAAGTGCGATCGTGCTTACTATAAAAAATTATCCATTCAATGGAATCAACCTCCTTAAATTAAAGCAAAAACAACGAGAGAGGTAGGACTCGAACCCACAACATCCGCGTCCGAAGCGCGGCGCTCTATCCATTGAGCTACACTCCCCTAAATTGGTAGTCCTGACAGGATATTACCCCGCGTCTGCTTGTAAGGCAAACGCTCTACCATCGAAGCTCAGGACTGCGAAAGCGGATAACGGGACTCGAACCCGTATCGCGAGTTTGGAAGACTCAGATGCTACCGTTGCACCATATCCGCACTTCAATTAATTTTACCTAATTCATCTCTTTAATCACAACATACAGCCCTACAAAATAGTCAAGTAAGTTTGAGTTGGACTGATGGGTAAAATTACTAACCGCTGATTTTTCAAATCTAATTCAATTCCCAACGCTTCCAGAGGAATCACGCCTAATAGAGGATTCATACCTCCCGGCAATTCCAAACACTCAAACGTTCCTTCGCGTCCTACCAAAGAAATTTTAGCATCCTGAAAAATTCTGGCTTTGCCAATACCATTAGCCGTCTCTACATCCACTTCTTTGAGTAGCGACAAACCGAGTTGGGCAATAATGTGCGGTGGCAAGCACAATGTTGTTGCCCCTGTATCAACTAGCACATTATTTAGAGTGACAGAACGTACTTGTTCGGGAGCGAGAATCCCGCGTTCTGCATTGGCTTGGTCGATCCGGTTAGTCACGGTCAGTGCGGTAATAATTTTTCCCATTGAGGTGTTGTCAGTTGTCAGCATAGTTTAACCTTGAACTACTCTACCTCGATTATGGCAAGTTTTTGGAAAAATCAGTGCGATCGCCCTTAGCTATTTGCTAAACTAGCGCTCGGAGATAAAACATATGAAACTGATACTTACAGCACCCAATCCCGAACTATTCGCGGCATTCCAAGAGCATTTTTTCTACTTACCCAATCTCGAAATTACCAACAAATGTTTCGAGGATTTAACCGAGTATGACTGTTTGGTGAGTCCCGCTAATTCATTTGGCATGATGGATGGCGGTATCGACGCAGCTATAGTTGGTTTTTTCGGTCATTCTCTGATGGTTAGGGTTCAGCAGCATATCTTGGAAGACTATTTAGGCGAACAGCCCGTTGGCACGTCATTCATCATCGAAACTCACCATCCCAAACATCCTTTTCTCGCTCATACTCCCACCATGCGCGTACCTATGTCTGTTGTGGGTACAGACGTTCCGTATGTGGCAATGTGGGCAATGCTATTAACAATTCGGCGCTACAATCGACACGCAGAACGTAAAATTGAGAGTGTCGTTTGTCCGGGTTTAGGAACGGGGATAGGCAGAGTTCCTTATCGCGAAGCCGCGCGGCAAATGGCACTGGCTTACGACTATTTTGTTTATCCCACGCCCTATGTAAACTGTTTTGTTGCCGCAGAACGACAACTGCAAATTTGGGAAGGTGGCGATCGCAATTCTGCCTAAATAGCGATCGTATTTTCCCAAGCAGGTGGCGAGATTTGAACTCGCAAGAAAGCTTTACAAGAGCCTCATGTTGCCAATTACATCACACCTGCAATTTGGTGACGGGGGCAAGAATTGAACTTGCTGATTTGCAGCTTATGAGACTGCCGAGCCTAACCGTTGCTCTATCCCCGCGCTATCACCCAATACCCCTGACTGGACTCGAACCAGCAAAACACTCGTTCTAAGCGAGCGATGTTTTCCAATTACATCACAGGGGTAAAGTCGGGATGGCAGGATTTGAACCTGCAACCTTCGGCTCCCAAAGCCGCCGCGCTACCAAGTTGCGCCACATCCCGTTGGTACTCCTGGTGAGACTCGAACTCACAATCAAAATAGAACAGATTTTAAGTCTGCCGCGTCTGCCAATTCCGCCACAGGAGCAAGTAGAAACTTAGTTGAAAATTTGGTACTCCTGACTGGATTTGAACCAGTAACACACAATTTTTGAAATTGCAGCCTCTGCCAATTGGGCTACAGGAGCATAATCTGCTTTAGTAATAGCAGAACTGGGAAGGCAGGGATCGAACCTGCATTTTTCCGCTTTCAAAGAGCGGTGCCATACCGATTAGGCGACTTCCCAATAATTGAATGCCGGGGTAGGCTCTTACCCTGATAAACTCCTGTTTCAGAGACAGGCGACTTTACCAATTTGTCCACCCAGTAATTTGAAAAATGGCTGCCCCAGTAGGACTCGAACCTACAACCTAGCGGTTAACAACCGCTTGCTCTACCATTGAGCTATAAGGCAACGCAATCCCCCAAGTCAGTATCGAACTGACGACTTCTTGTTCTTCAAACAAGCGCTCTAGCAACTGAGCTATCGGGGGAAAACGGAGAAGGTGGGATTTGAACCCACGACGGTTGTTAAACCGCTCTTTCTTAGCAGGAAAGCGCCTTAAGCCGCTCGGCCACTTCTCCGAGAGCGAGAACGGAGGGATTTGAACCCCCAAAATTTCAGTCGCGCAAACTGAATTGTTGTCCTGTTACAACTCATTCTCAAGGTTGCAACTGCATATTAAATGCAGTTACAAATGGGTCGGGCTGGAATTGAACCAGCAACGCTTTAAGCTACTGTTTTACAGACAGCTACCATACCAATTAGGAGGGCCAACCCAGAAATTGTGGAAGTGCTGACGGGAGTTGAACCCGCAATCACTTGGGTGAAAACCAAGCGGCTTAAACCATTTGCCTACAGCACTATCGATTTGAGATTTGAGATTTGAGATTTGAGATTGAAGAATTGCTCCTTAAGATTTTGGATTGAAAAATTGTTCCTGTTAATAAATAGGAACAGAGGTTAGGGCGGGATTTGAACCCGCGAAAATCGCTTTTGCAGAGCGACGCTTTAAGCCACTCAGCCACCTAACCTGGGAGTCCCGACGAGGTTTGAACTCGCATTAAACGAATTTGCCTGCGGGACTTTGACGGGAGTAACGAGACTTGAACTCGCAACCTTTCGCTCGACAGGCGACTGCTCTGACCGGTTGAGCTATACCCCCGCGAAAATGAACAATATTCTGTCCTTGAATTACTCAAGTTGGGACGGGATGGCGGTTGATTCCGCGTACTACAACCCGATCGGGCTATTGTTGCCGGAGTCTACACCGCCAATGTCCGCATTTATGTGACACGATTAATTATCTATTCAGTTTTCAAAGTTCGTATTGGTTTTGGAGTAAAGCTTTGAAGCTCTTCCCCTTCGCCATGTATTTATACTACATTTTGTATTACAAGACTGTCAAGGGGGTAATACAACTTTTTTTTAAATTCGGTTTTTGAGATGGGCGACCGATCGCCCCGCTCCAAGACTCCCAGCACCCGAGACCCTTGAAAAACAAGCATATTTGGCTGCAAAGCCGGCGGTTTCGCCCCAGGTAAATCCGATCGCCATACTGTACTACACTCCGATCGCTCTGAATTCTCGCCGTCGCGCCAGCAATCCACCGCCCCGATTAAGTAGCCCGCTTTTGACCCGCTGTCAATCCCCGCCCAGACATATTTATCAAAAATTAAGTTTCTTTTCCCTGAAATTCCGATTATCATAATCGGCAGTGTGGAGTGAAAAAAATCTCAAGTGACCGGAAATCATCTGTTTCAAAGACTGCAAAAAAAATGGCGTTTTGCGGCGATCGCCCTTGCAGCGACCGCGATTAGCTTTGTCATCGGTACGCTGCTGCCGGCCAACCCACCTGCTTTGCAGGCAACTGATGCGGTACAAATACAAAATCTCAACCAATCTTTAACAGCAAAGGAGGTAGGAGACAGCCAAACAGCGTTTAATCTCGATCGCACAGTTGAAGAACTTCTCGCCGTATTGGAATCCAAAGAAAAACGCTTGACTTTTGTGCCGCCGCAACAGTTTCAGGGAACAACTGTTTTTGAGGGGAAAGTCAAGGATTCTGAGAAAGTTATTGCTTTAACTGTTGATGACGGGCCCTGGCCGGAAACTACAGAACAAATGCTCGATATTTTTAAGCAAAATGATGTGAAAGCAACCTTTTTTTGGATAGGAAAATCTATCAAAAATTCACCGGAAATTGCGCGCCGAGTTGTGGCCGACGGTCACGCGATCGGCAATCACACTTGGCATCACCCGTACGATCCGATGGATGCGGCGGCGGCGGCTAATGAAATCGATCGCACCGCAAGACTTATTTACGAAACCACGGGAGTTAAGACAACCTTTTTCCGCCCGCCGGGGGGAGTTTTGAATAATGGCTTAGCTAAGTATGCCAAAGAGCAGAATTATTCGGTTGTGATGTGGTCGGTAACTTCTGCCGATACCGATCCGCGCGCTCAACCGCAAGCTTTTGTTGAGAATGTGTTGAAGGGTGCGAAACCGGGTGCGATTGTGTTGATGCACGACGGCGGGGGCGATCGATCTCGTACGGTTCAGGCTTTACCGGAGATGATTGCTGGTTTAAAGCAGCAGGGATATCGGTTTGTGACGATTCCTGAGTTGCTGGAAATGCAAGAACACGAAGCGTAGCTCAATGCCAACAATGCCCGTAGGGGCGGGTTCACCAACAATATATAACGATCGGCGACAATATATATAAACCCGCCCCCTAATGGTTTAAGCGATTAATCTTAATGTAAAGAATGCCCGTAGGGGCGGGTTCACCAACAATATATAACGCTCGCCAACAATATATATAAACCCGCCCCAACCCACCAATAACCCACATCAACCTGACATTTATATTGAATATCAAAATGTACATTTCGATTGTTTGTTGGGTGGGGCGGGTTTTCGAGATTGTTTGTTTCAGGCAATTATGGTTGGTGAACCCGCCCCTACAGAATGTATGAGAATGGATAAAATCTCAATTCTTTCTTGTTCCTTTTTAATTAATTCCCGTGCCCGCATCTCCAGAACCCGATCGCCCAAACCTTCCTCTTCCTCACTGGTTACACACCTTAGATACCTGTCCGAGTACCAACAGTTGGGCTCACGCCCGCGCGGCCAAACTCCACCACGGAGATGCAGTATTTACCAAGCGGCAAACCAGCGGGCGCGGCCAACACGGCCGCACTTGGCACGCCCCAACTGGTGTTTTGACTGTTAGTTTTGTACTCGACAACCTCAACCCCAATCTGTTACCGGGAATTAGTTTAGCAGCCGGTTTAGCCGTGATTTACGCGATCGAAGATTTGGTTCCAGACTGTCGCGATATGCTGCGCCTGAAATGGCCGAACGATGTCTGGATCGATCGGCAAAAATTAGCCGGCATTCTCTGCGAAGCCGCGAATGGTAATGCTTTGGGCAAAACTCGCGCCGTTGTGGGAATTGGACTCAACCGCTGCGTAGATTTCGCGGCTGCGGGATTGGATGCTCATGCGATCGGCAATGCGGTAAGCTTGCATTCTATTGCTAGCAAAGTGCCCGATGAACTCTGTTTGCTCGCGTCGCTGCGGCACTATTTACTCGAACTAGCCGATATGTTTTCCACCACCGACAAGCCCGCCTCCAAGTCGGGTTTAGCGCTGCTTTTGCCGGAATTGCGCCGCCGCGATGCGCTGATTGGCTACCCGGTGGCGATCGAACTTTCCGACAAAACCATCTGCGGAGAAGCCGCCGGCATTGACGGATGCGGCCGCTTGTTAATACGCTTGGAGGGCGATCGAATACAAGCCTTTACCTCCGGGCGAGTTAGATTAATTTAAGAGTCAGTAGTCATTAGCTAGCAATTAACAATTCCCAATTCCCAATTAATACCAATTCCAAAAAATAATGCAACAGTATTCTTGTCCCCCCCTTAGCAAGGGGGGGCTAGGGG
>JAUBOG010000917.1:0-1137 GCA_036700105.1 Microcoleus occultus BM001215583 | reverse complement strand
GCCGTGTCCCTACCGCGATTAATTGTAGGGACACGGCACTGCCGTGTCCTGACAAATATATAGCCGCGTCCTGACAAATATATAGAATTTAGCTGCAATTATTCAAAGATTTTTGTACCGATTCCAACCACTCTCTGACTGTTTGATTTTCCGATGTTGGGTCGTAGTAACAGCCTAATTCATCGAGGATGAATGTTTCTAAATCGGCTGGGGCGATCGGCATTTCTAGCAGTTGGCTGAGTTCTCGGGATGCAGCTTCAATACTTTCGGGCGGTTCGCTGCTCAGGTAGCTGTTCACTACATCGCTGGGAGTGTCAGCTTCTAGGGGCCAGTCTTGGTGAAAGTAGGAACTGAAAAATTGGGTTAAATGAGGAAATCGATCGATCATTGGGGATAAGCTGTGAGAATAAAGTATCCGGGAGGCAATTGGGCGCTGCGCTGGAGGACGATTCTCAGGCGAGATGCTTGAGTTGCTTTGGATGCGCCTCGGCGCATAGTAATGCCAATTATTTTGTTGGCGTTGTAGTCGATCGTATAACGATTGCTTCGACTTTTCACCCAGGAGTCGATCGCACTTTGATTTCTGTTCATTGCTTCCGCAATCGCCGCTTCGGCGACGGAACGGTAAGTAAAGGAAGATGCAGCAGAAATTCTCTTTTCTCTATCGAGTCGCTGTGCTAGTTCGGCTTCTGTTTTGCCAACGTGTCTCTCTAAAGTGTGTCCTCCTGCTGCTTCGTGAAAATCCAATCCGCCGCCCGGGATGCTGGGTACAAAAGCTACGGCGGTTTGCGGTACAGTTGAGATTTCCGGTGCAAAAACCGCGCCGTAAACTGCGGGTATTGCCGATTGGAATAAGATTGTTATGGAGGCGATCGCGCACAGGATACTTAAAAACTGTTTTAGGCGATCGAGTTGACTTTTCATGGTTAAATCTCTTGCTTATATTCAGTATAACTGTCGGCTGTTGTTTTGTCTATTTCCTAATCTATCATTAGTAAGTGAGAAATTGCGCGCTGCATTTTAATACACGGTACGCAGCGCACACCTACGATTATTCATCAATAGACGGTACGCAGTCCACGCGGGTGCATCTCATTTTTGCAAATATCTTCGTAGGGGCGAAGCATTTCGGCAGTA
>JAUBOG010000916.1:0-1138 GCA_036700105.1 Microcoleus occultus BM001215583 | reverse complement strand
AATTCAGCAGCCAGTTCTTCAGGAGTTTGTCCGCACATAGTACCGCCAATTAGAGCGGCGTGTTTTTTGCCCAGCACGTAGTTCAGGCAGCCCCGAAAGCCTGTACCTTTGATTTGTTTGCCAATCATAACCGTTTCGCAGTAGGTTTATTACATCAATTGCTCAGGCTGGTTAAGAATTAGCGGACTGTAGAATTGGCAAGGTTTGCAACTATTGTTTTAATAGCAGTTTGGTTTTGTTGAATGAGGTGCTGTACGCTTTCTAAGAGTCCTCTATTGACAATAACGGGTTCTCCCAATACCACAGCACTATTGCAAGCTTTAGCAATCTGATTGAGGTTGTTTCCGGCAATTATAAGTTGGGCATTAATTTGGCACAAAACTTGATAGGCTTTCAAGTCAAATGCAGCTAGAGGGCGTGGCATGGCTCTTTTCAAAGCTGCACGACGCATGAAGTCGCTCATACTCAAATTTACTTGGTTCGCTAATGTTTGAATTTGGCTATAATCCGAGTCTGTTAGGCGAATGTGGATATGGTTTGATAGCCGTTCTCTGGGTCTTGCTTTCAGTAAAGTTTTCATAGCTTTTAATCAGTAATCACACTATGAGCAAAGATATAAGTTAATAACTGTAATCGACAAGCGCTATTCAGGTGAATTTATATCCCCCATTTGGAGAGGACTATTTAGACAGTTTATTAAGGTACAGACTGACGATAATTTCCTTTATTTGTATAAAATAGTGGGTTGACGTGCGATCGCACTTGAATAAGTGATGAGCTTGTTGAATTGCTTTTGAAGCATTTTCTGCCTCTAATTTCTTAGAGCTATAGAATATTCAGCTTAAATCGTAGTACAAATAGTTACAATTGTCATTAAAGCTTAAAAAAGTATTAAACCCGACCTTACGGTTAGGCTTCCGTAAAAGGAGGGTGCATTATTTCTTTTCCTGCACGTAAAAGTCTGGTTTGTGATCACAAAACCATTGCTTGCTACTAATCAAGAACAGCCAAAAGCAGCCTCAACAAGCAAAGGCAGTCTCTGCACAAAAAAGCAGTAATTTGACCGAAAAAGTCAGGCATTTGCAGGATATTTGCAGGTAAATGCAGGTAAAGTGCACCCCCTGCAAATACCTGCAAA
>JAUBOG010000138.1:0-13948 GCA_036700105.1 Microcoleus occultus BM001215583 | reverse complement strand
TAAGGGGGGCTAGGGGGGATCGGATTCTATGCAACCTCATGAAAATTGGTATTACGCGCTCTATATGTAGAGTGCGCACCTGACCAATTGCCAATTACCCATTACCCATTACCAATGAATGTTAACATTTATCCCCATCTTGCTTGCGGAGTGCGGCTGTTTTGCGATGAAGTGCGACAACAGCATTTTCTCTTGTTTCCCGAAGGTGCAGTCAAACTGAATAAAACGGCTTGGGCAATTTTAAAACTGTGCGATCGGCACCATACGATCGAGGAAATTATTGCAGAGTTATCCGCGCAGTTTGCTAGCCCAAATATAGAAGCAGATGTCCGCCAACTAATCGATCGAATTTCGCAGCGAGGTTTTTTAAATGAATGATATTCCGTTACCTTTTAGCTTAGTTGCAGAGTTGACCTATCGCTGTCCTTTGCGCTGTCCCTACTGCTCGAATCCGATGAATTGGAGCGATAATTCTTACCAGCAAGAACTCGCCACAGAGGATTGGTTGCGAGTAATTCGGCAAGCTCGAAAGTTGGGTGTTTTGCAGTTGGGGCTGAGTGGTGGAGAACCTTTGCTGCGCAAAGACTTAGAAATATTAGTCGAAACTGCGGCGGAGTTAGGACTTTACACGACATTAGTTACGGCCGGAACTTTATTCACCAAAGAACGGGCTGCAAATTTAAAAAGATTGGGTTTAGATCACGTTCAAATCAGCATTCAAGATAGCCTCGCGGCACAATCCGATCGCATTGCCGGCGCGCGATCGTTCGACCAAAAGATTGCCGCTGCTAAACTGGTAAAAGAGTTAGGCTTGCCGCTAACATTGAACTTTGTTTTACACCGTCAGAATCTCGATCGCATTGAAGAAATGCTATCGCTAGCCGAGATGTTGCACGCCGATCGCGTGGAATTAGCAAACACTCAATACTACGGTTGGGCGCTGCACAATCGGGATGCTTTATTGCCGACTCGCGAACAGTTGACCCGCGCCGAACAAGTGGTAAAAACGGCTCAAGAAAGGCGCAAAATTCCGATGGGAATTCTCTATGTTATTCCAGATTACTACGCTCAATATCCCAAACCTTGCATGGGCGGTTGGGGGAATCGGACGTTAATTATTACTCCCAATGGCGACGGTTTACCGTGTCAAGCTGCAATGGCAATTCCCGATCTTGAGTTTGGCAATATTCGCGATCGCGCGCTAGATTGGATTTGGTTTGAGTCTGCTGCAATGAATCGATTTCGCGGCACGGATTGGATGCCGGAACCTTGTCAGAGTTGCGATCGTAAAACCTTGGATTGGGGTGGTTGTCGCTGTCAAGCATTTCTGTTAACCCAAGATGCGCGGGCTACAGATCCGGTTTGCCATCTTTCACCGCAGCATTCTCAAATTCGATCGGTGTTAGATAGATTGTCCGTGGAAAAAGAAGATTTTGTCTACCGCGATCGATCGGCAGCAACAATGGGCGATCGCTTATAATCGGATAAAAGCGCGATCGATTTTTAAATTAGGAGATTGTTATGATTGCAGCTAGAGAGCAGGAGCGGTACTTTACGCCTGAAGAGTATTTTGCTTGGGAGGAGCAACAATTAGAAAAGCACGAGCTAATCGATGGTCGCGTATATGCGATGAGTGGGGGCACGCAAAATCATAGTGCGATCGCTATCAATTTATTATTATCGATTAAAACTCACTTGCGAGGAAATCAATGTAGAGTTTTTAATTCGGATTTAAAGGTTAATATCCTCAATACTCGCAACTATACCTATCCCGATCTGAGTGTCACTTGCGATCCGCGAGATAATTCTAGCCCTCAATATATTACCTATCCCTGCTTAATCGTTGAGGTTTTATCGGATAGTACCGAGGCTTACGATCGCGGCAAGAAGTTTGACAAATATCGCCGCAATCCGAATTTAATTGATTATGTGTTGGTGAGTTCGGATGAGATGGCGATCGATATTTATCATAAAAATGATGCGGGGGATTGGTTGATTCTGAGCTATCGATCGGGCGATCGCGTCGAGCTTAAAAGTATTGGGTTGAGTTTGGCGATCGAGCAATTCTATGAAGAAATTGTTTTCGAGCAGCCATCTTGAATTTATTAGATTCAGTTCGGAGGTAATTATGTACAGCCTACAACCCATTAGAAGCCAAGAAGATTACAAAGCATCGCTGAAAGAAATAGAGCGTTTGTTTGAAGCTCCTCAAGGAACTCCAGAATTCGATCGATTAGAAATATTAGTCACCTTAGTTGAAGCCTACGAAAACAAACACGAGCCGATCGTGATGCCTGACCCGATCGAAGCAATTCTTTATTATCTAGAAAGTCGAGGTCTAACTCAACAGCATCTAGAAGCCGTAATCGGTAGTCACGATCGAGCGATCGAAATTCTCAATCGTAAAGCTCCACTCACCCTTGAAATAATCCGGCAGTTAAATCAAAAGTTAGGTATTTCAGCACAAGTTCTCATTCAACCTTACGCATTGGCATCTTAGCTTGCAACGATTATAATTGGATGAAAGCGCGATCGATAAAACTCACCCCAAAAGCACCTATGAAAAGCACGATCGAAATCGATAGCTCCCTCATCACCAATGCGCTCCAAGTCACCGGACTGACTGCACAACAAGAAGTCATCGAATTGGCCCTGAACCTGCTGATCCAAATGAAAAACCAAGAAAACCTACGTGCGCTACGGGGTAAACTCACCTGGGACGGCGACCTCGATCGCATGAGAACCGATACGGAACAATAGTAAGCCCATGATTATTGTTGATTCCAGCGTCTGGATTGACTACTTTAAGGGACAATCCACCCCACAAACCGACTGCATCGAAAACAATCGCGAACTCTTATTTGGCGATCGGGACTTTCTTCCATTCGTCGATCGTCTTGGACTAAAATCTGTTCTCTAAACTGGTCTGCTAAAAATCCCATATCAAAATTGTACCGCAACTGCGATATAATTATAAGTTAGGTGGCTAAAATATAATTTCTAAAGAGTTTTGGTTTTAGGTAATGTTGAAAGATCATGTTGGTGCTGTGGAGAATCATCTCCTTTCGATTTCAAAAATTCCTGCAAATGCAGGACATACACTTCATAAAGGAACGCCAAGAGAAGCCTTTATTCGAGAATTTCTGCAAACTCACTTAAGTGAGCGTGTAGCTATAGGTACTGGTGAGATCATTGATGCACATTCGAGAGCGGGTGGGTCAAGAAATCAGTTTGATATTGTTATCTACAAACGAAATTACCCAAAACTAGATTTTGGTGGTGGAATTAGTGGGTTTTTGGCAGAATCAGTAGTTGCAACAATCGAAGTAAAATCGCTCCTAGATAAAAATGCTATTCGTCAATCTATAGAAGCTGCGCGTAATGCAAAGAAGCTTCAGCGAAATCTTGTTTCATCTTTCTCCGCTGGCTATATCCCTCCTGGTATTCTCAACTACGTTGTTGCTTATGATGGACCTGTCAATATTGAAACTGTCTATAAATGGATACCAGAGATTCATATTGAGAAAAATATTGTTCCTCCTAAGCTAAACCCTGACGTGAAAACAAGAATTAGTACACCTAGTTCATCAATTGATGGGGTTTTTCTACTTGGCAAAGGGTTTATTTATTTCGATAATGTCCCTTTTGGTTTTTTCAATGAAGATGTTCGGACGAAATTTCCAGATACACAATGGGTTATTGGGAGTTCACTAGACGGAAATCTACTCCTACTCTTTGTTTTTCTTACGCAAGCAGCTAGTGGGGTAGAAGGCGCTTGGCTCAATCCAGTACCGTATCTAAGCACTTTTACAGTTCAGGACTTGAAGTGCGCACCGTTTCCCTCTCTTAATCCTGATCCGCTCATAAGCATAGTTGAGAACTTCACTTCATCAAATGATATTAGATTATAGTCATTTCAATAAGCATTACGGTTGCTATGGCTTAAACTATCCCCAAGAGGCTAACAGAAAACTCTTTTTTGAAAAGAGAGGTTTCTGTCCATTCTGCAAATGCAACCTTGAAGCAATTCATGTTAACTCGCTAGTTGATGTCAGTACACTTAAAGGCGTTGAATGGCACAAGTCAGAGAATGTATGGGAATGTGAAAAATGTGGTTGGTGGGAATATTCTTTTTATAGTTATATGAATGATGATAGTGGTTGGGAGGTTAATTATAAAGATTGGGAGCTAACTGTTAATAGTGCTATTTTAAGAGAATTCGAGGTTAGTTCTAACTCAATTCCTATTGAAGTTCTTAAAAGCTATATAAGCAAAAATGAGGATGAAATTTTTCATATACATCATAAAAAAATGGAAGAGTTGGTCGCTTCAATTTTTAGGAATCACTATGATTGCGAGGTTCAGATTGTTGGCAAGTCAAACGATGGTGGAGTAGATTTAATTTTAATAAATTCTGACAAACCCACCATTGTTCAAGTTAAAAGAAGGACGTATAGGAGAAAAACTGAATCTGTCAAAGAAATAAGAGATTTAATAGGTGCAACATTACTATCAGACAGTAGAAAATGTATTTTTGTTACTACGGCCGATCATTTCTCTGAAAGCGCAGTGAAAGCTAGAGATTGTGCGCTCACAAAATCCATAGTTGACAGCTTTGAGTTATATGATTTTAGTAGCTTTATGAATACACTAAATCTATATAAAAATGATCGGGAGAGAGCATGGTTGAGAATGCTAAAGTTGTCTTAAAATGCCTGCCTCATAAACTAAGTGTGGATGCAAGACCAGTTATCCGTCAGATTTGTTAGATCGGAAATACTTAGTAATTTGTTTGCTGTGGCTCAATTTCACCGTTATTTCGCAAACGCTGTCTGACTTTGGAGATGATTCGGAAGCTCGATCGAGAATTAAGGATTCCGGCGAAGATTCTCATTTGAGTCTTATGAGTAGCACAAACCCCGCTTAACCACAATAGAACGCCATTCCAACAACAGTAAAGTAAACTGATGAGTTTATTTGAACTCGGAGCACCTGTTAAAATAGGCAGTAGGTGGAGTGAGTGACCGAAATGCCAACTAATGCTCAGTTAGAGAGTTTATATCGCGTCAGCTATCAGTTAACGTTCATCATGTTGCAACTGATTCATCTGGTTTGTATCGATCGTCGTACTCGAAATGTATACGTTCTAGCTGGATATGGTGAAGACCTTGAGTTTGAAATTGTACCGAATGGGGAGGTATTCTGATGAGCCAAGTGAATTTTGAGGCTATGAGCGATGCCGAATTGAGACGGTACTTTCTGGAAAATCGCCAACATCGAGCTGCTTGTCAGGCATATTTAGACAGGTTCAGTCAGCGTCCGAAATCAATCATTGCAAGGCCGAGCGATCCCGATTTTGACGCAAAAATTCAGGCAGCAATTCGGCAGAAATTACAAGCATCGCCCAGCAGCCAGCCAACTAACAACACGGTGGAGCGGACGGAATAGAGTCTTTTGGCTTCGTTTCGGTGAAACTCTGCCGCCGCTGCGTTTTGCCGTTATCTCGCAAACGCTGCCTCACTTTGGAGATGATTCGGAACCTCGATCGAGAATTAAGGATTCCTTACGAGATTCCGATCGAGCTTTATCCTGCGCAAAAACTTAGAAACCTGAACGCGAAAAAAAAGCCGCCCTAAAAGGACGGGACTTTAGCCCTTTGGTACGCTCATTACCAACAACTATCAAGGCAACTCAACCGAATTCGGTTTAGCAATGTGAGGCAAACCCCAACCCAATTTTTCCCGCAAAACGTGGAAAAACTCGGGAGGCTGCACCCGAACGAAGCGGGCTCGGTAGGGCGATCGCTCTATTTGCACCCAATCTTCCGGCAAAACGTAACATCCGCCGTTCCCGTCTACCACCATTACCAGGCGGTTCGGACTTGCCGGCAAAATCTTCACCGGCTCAGTATTGCTAAAAACCAAAGCCCGCGAAGCCATAGAATGGGGGCAAAGAGGGACTAACTGCAACACTGGCACTCCCGGAATAATTACAGGGCCGCCGGCTGACAGCGCGTAGGCTGTCGATCCCGTCGGAGTCGAGATAATTACTCCATCTGCGGCAATGTCAACAGAGGCGTGCTGCCCGATCGCCACTTCAAAATGACACATACAAGTCAGCGGTTCCCGGTGCAGCACCATTTCATTGAGACAAAGCGCTTCCCAGAGGCAATCGTTTTCTCGAAACAGCCGCACGGCCAGCATCGATCTTTCTTCTATTTCGTACTCTCCGGCGATCGCTTTTTCCAAAGCTTGCGGGAGCAAGTTCAGGTAAGTTTCTGTTAAAAAGCCCATATGACCGGTATTGACAGTCAGCAGCGGCACTCCGATCGGAGCAACTTGGCGAAATGCCGACAGCACGGTACCGTCGCCGCCCAAAACCACTGCAAACTCCATGTCGCTATCAAAACCGGGGGGGACGAGTTGGTCGATCGGAGTGTGGCACATCGGGCGTTCCGGGCCTGAATAGCCGAGAATTCCTCCTGAACCAGAAACCGAGCAGACTTCCCAGCCGCGGGCAGTCAGCTTGTCTTCCAACTCTGCGGCAATGCGACAAGCCACAGGTTTAACATCGTTGTATATAATTCCAGCTTTCGGCACTTTAAAAAGTAAAGGGCATTTTTTGTTTACTCCGTTTTTTAGTCTTAAGCTGCTCGTACTCTATTTCCTTGAGCTTCTTCATAATCAGATTAAAGTATTCTTCCAGATAAGACTCCAAAGTAGTAGTTTCTTTAGGGTCGATTCCGAAGACACTGTAAACGTCATCCATCGGAGCTTTCAAGGGTTTTCCGGCTGCCAAAACTTCAGAAAAAGCCAATCTGTCGGCTACGTTCCAACTCCACTGAAAGAACTTAGCAAATTGACGGGTAGCCTGCAACAAGGCATCGGGGGTGCGCGTAATTTTGGCTGTCTTCCCTGATAGCCGCTCGCACAACCGCACGATTTCTTCAGCATCCCAAGCGCGATTTCCCACCACCGGAAAGGTTTTTTTGACGGTTTCGGGAACGGAAAGAGCCCGGACGGCAAATTTAGCAACGTCCTGAGTGTTCATGTAGGCAAGGGCGGACGGCTTGTTGGGCAACCAAACTCCCTGATTGTCTAAAATCGGCATTGCATACAGGCTCAGCAGTCCTTGCAAAAACCCGCAAGGTCTCAAGATCGTGTAGTCTAGACCGGATTCTGCTAAAAACAGCTCGGTACAGCGCTTGATTTCCAACAAGGGGACTTGGGGATATTTCTCAGCGTCGAGAAAGGAAAAGAAGATGTAACGCTTGATGCCTGCTGCTGCTGCTGCTTGGATCAGCGATACTTTTCCGTCCCAGTCTACTCTTTTGATGCTGACAGAATCGGCTGCACTGGCTGTTGCTGCATCAATGATTGCAGTGACGCCTTCTAGTGCAGGAATCAAGCTGTCAGGCTGGCAAAGGTTCCCCGGTACAAGTTCGGCGCCCCATTCTTTCAAAAAGGCCGCTTTTCTGTAACTTCTGACCAAACAGCGCACTTGGTAGCCCTCGTCTAGGGCGCGGCGGGCTATTTGGCGGCCGAGAGTGCCGGTGGCACCTACAATCAATAAAGTCATCTAGGGATTAATTTATGAATCTTAAACTTTCTATAAGATGGTATCAGGTCTTTCTCAGTTTTTTATAAAAACTTAACAAAAACCTGAAATTTTCTCATCCAACGGCCGGTAGGAGAGGCCTGGTTTCAGCCTCAAGGCGTCCGGCGTCGGCGAGGAAACAGCAGCAAGCGAAAAATTTGGCGAGAGAGAAAGCTCGACCGATCGCGCCTCCGGTAAAAATTTTGCCTTCAGTCGTGATACTTCTGTCCTGTCTGGGGTACGAGAGAAGGGGAGAGGGGGAGGATTTGACGATTTTTGATGTGCGATCGAAATATACAATTTAAATCCAGCACAGCTTGCTAAATCTGAATAAACCGGGTTTTTCTCATCTTGCCAGCGGTACTGCGCGATGTTTTTTGGTATAAAAACCCGGTTTCTGTGTCTGAGATCGTGTCCGGTCGATTACCCTAATATGGTAGGGGCGGGTTCACCAAAAATATCTGCCCATAATTGACAATCTCAAAAACCCGCCCCGGCTTTTAATCGCGGTCGCTCGATCGGACATGAGATGAGATTGTAAGTTATTCTCCGCCGCCTTGGAGTTTGAGCAGCAGGAAGCCTCCACCGATACCGACGAAAATTAGGGAAAAGGACAGAAATGCTGCGCTAATAAATTCAGGGTTCATTTGTTAGAGTTCCTTGACGATTTCAAATTTAATAAACATAATTTGACATTCCTCGCTTGATTAGAGACGGGGATTCTCGATTCAGCGACTAAGGTAAAAATCGGCTGTGTCTTGCGAGCAATTTACGAACTGTTTGACCTGACAAAAGTAGCGATCGAACAATCGATTTGAGACGAGCAATACCGGTTCATCTGAATCAAGCCTACTAGGATACTGACTAGCGAGTTTGGGCGTGTCCCGCCCTACTTTTCGATCGAAACTTTTAACTTTGCCGGTCTTTAGGTCAAGTTTTAGTTGGCCTAACTATTTTTATAGTGGCTGGGTTGTCCACTTGACATTACTACTTTTTGACCGATCGTTCCACTTGCCGATCGTGGTTTGACTTATCAACGGTTTTACAGCCTGTATCATGGTGAGTATTTTACTGTATCCAGCTCGCAATATCAACAATCGCGATCGAAGAACTTAACAGACACTCTCAAGCCTGCTGTTGCGCCAACCGCGATCGACGCTTCATATCTATTCCGGCTGCGCCGGAATCGTATAGAGAACACGGCAGTGCCGTTTCCCTACGCCAGATTTATTGCGCAAGAAACGGCACTGCCGTGTCCTGATTTCGGGTTATATTAATTTCCGATGCAACGGGAATTGATATCAGACGCTGTTAATTGGCTTTTCTTCCTACTGGCGATTGCTTTGGCCGGCGAGACCACTTTCATCCGCCATCTCGGGTTTGCGGGATTTTCAGGCTTTTTCGGAGATTTTTGGGGAAACCAGCACGCTAATGCTAAAATTGAGCGTGCTGAAATTGCTGTATTTTGTTGGAGAAAAGTGCCTTGACTCTCGATCGGGAATCAAAACTAGCTGTAACTCTCGGAGATCCGGCGGGAATTGGCCCGGAAGTGATTCTCAAGGCCTTGGCAGATCCGGCTGCTGCTTGGAGGGTGACGGTTGTGGGTTCGAGGACGATTTTGCAGCAAACTTACGATAAGTTGCGATCGACCCATCCCGCCGCAGCAGCAGCAAATCCCGAAACATTAAACATTATCGATATCGAACCAGACAGCAAGTGGGGCGCGATCGTCCCCGGTGTCGGGAATGCCGCTAGCGGGGCGGCTAGCTTTGCGTATATGGAAAGCGCGATCGCGCGTACCCTCGCCGGCGAATTCTCGGCCATTGTCACCGGCCCGATTTCCAAGACTTGTTGGCAGGCTGCGGGTTACAATTATCCCGGACAAACAGAACTCCTGGCAGAAAAAGCCAAATCCCAGCGTTTCGGAATGCTGTTTGCCGCCACATCTCCCCACAGCGGCTGGACGCTCGTAACTTTACTCGCTACCACACATATTTCCCTGCGTCAAGTACCCGATGCTTTGACTCCAGAATTGCTGAGCGAAAAACTGGAATTGCTGGTAGAGTGTTTGCGGGACGATTTTGGGATAGAAAGACCGAAAATTGCGATTTCTGGCTTAAATCCTCACAGCGGCGAAAATGGCAAACTGGGAAATGAAGAGCAAGACTGGATGATAGCTTGGCTGGAAACGCAGCGCGATCGCTTTCCTCAAGTGCAGTTAGACGGACCAATCCCCCCGGATACACTGTGGGTAAAACCGGGTAAAGTTTGGTACGGTTTAGCCAAACAAGCCCACGACGGTTACTTGGCAATGTACCACGACCAAGGGTTAATTCCAGTAAAATTGATGGCTTTCGACAAAGCCGTCAACACTACAATTGGCTTGCCTTTTGTCCGCACCTCTCCAGATCACGGCACCGCTTTTGATATTGCAGGTAAAGGGATTGCGGATGCCTCCAGCATGAAAGCAGCCTTGGAGTTGGCGACCCAGTTGGCCAGTCGCAGAGCTGCAGTTAGAATAAGGCGATAGCTTTAGTACGCCTGATGCTGCGAAAAAGTGTGTCATTCGTGTTGATTTTCGCACTCGCGAGGCGGCAAGCCAACTGGTAATTTCTTTCGATCGGTCAAAATCAGATTCGGGTAGCACAGTATGGCAGCATCTAATGATAACTCAGGCAAAATATATGAGTCAGCACAAGAAGTTTCTGAGGGAACTTTCTTCAGTCCTAAAGCTGGAGATCAGCTTCAGGAATTGCTAACCATACTGACTGAATTGCAGTTAGTGAAGAAATCAAAAAAAGAGCCAAATAAGCTGAAATTGCCACGCTCCCAAAAGCCGGCAGAGCGGCTTGAGGATGAGAAAAATCGGCGCAATCAATTGTCTTTTCGGATCGAACCAGCGGCTATTGTACCCGAAGTATTGACTAACAGCGAAGAGATACCGTCTCAAAGACGAGAAAACAATAATCTAGAAGCGGATTTGTCTAAAACTGCAAATGCAGCCAAACAGTATCGACCGTCTGAGGAAGAATTAGAACAAGCAGTAGAGCAGTTCAAGCAATTGCAGCAACTGCTGTTTGAAAGGGATTTGCCGGAGTTTTACAGTAATGTTTCGAGCGTGGAACAACGGTTGGAAAATTTTGAGAAGCTACTGTCTGAACCGAAGGAATTAATAAATTTACTGACACCGTTAGTTCCCGAGTTGGTAAAAGCAGAACTAGAGAATTTGAAGGGGGAATTAAAAAAGGCGATCGAACTAGCTAACAACGATCAAATTAATCGGCTCGAATTGCAGGGAAAATTAGCAGAGTTGGAAAATCAGATTGCTAATTTCAACCAGCAGCAACTCCCGAATCCAGAACAGTTAATCCAACGGCTGATGCCGGTGGTGGGCGAACTGCTAAACCGCAAGGTAGAGGAGTCTAAGTTAGAAGTGGCTTCGGCGATCGCACCGACAGTCAACCAAGTAATTCACAATCAAAACGGGCTGGAAGAACAAGTAGTAAGAATTGAAGATAGAATTGCGAATATTCAGCACCGTTACCAGCAGGAACCGGAAGATTTAATCAAGCAGCTAGTGCCAATAGTTAGCGAGTTGCTGAACCGCAAAATTAGTGAATTAAAGTTAGAGGTGGTAGAAGCTGTCACCCCTTCAGTACAGGTAAGAATAGCTTGGGTAGAGATAGAAGAAAAAGTATTGAGCATCATCGAGCGCCGGTTGGCCACCCAACAGTCGCAAATTCAGCGGCCAGAAGAGATAAGGGCGATGCTAATGCCAGCCGTAACTGATTTGCTGAACCGAAAAATCGACGAATCAAAATTAGAGGTAGCAGCGGCGATCGAACCTTTGATAGCATCCGCAATTCTGCAAAGAGAAGTTCAAGGAAAATTGAGCGATGTAGAAAGTAAACTAAATAATCTGCAGCGACAGCAAAAATCGCAGCCGGAAGAGATAATGGCAAGGTTGATGCCGTTGATGATTGAGTCGCTGAACCGGAAAATCGACGAGACAAAGTTCGAGGTGACAGAGGCGATCGCGCCGTTGGTCAACACCGCGATTCAAAACAGCGGTGTTGCAGCACAAATATTAAATAATGAAAATAAGATTGTCGAAGTTGAGCAGCAAGTTTTAGCCGAGATCCAAGGGTTGATGTCAAGAATCATGCCCGCGATTGTAGAGATGATGTCGCGGAGAATCCAGGAAGCAAAGCTAGAGATAGAATCGGCGATCGCCCCGGCTGTCGATGCAATTATTCAAAATAAAAGGATTGAAGAAAGACTCGGGCAGATCGAACAAAAGATTGTGGCGATCGAACACCGGATTTATGAATCGACAGACTTGTTTACAGATTTACTGAAACCTTTGATTGACGAACTGATGGTCAGCCATCACGCCCAGCTCGAAAAGTCGGTCATCGAATCTATTTTACCGCTGTTAGATGAAGTTGTAAATTATAATTACAGACTAAACGATAAAGTAGGGGAACTCGACCGAAAGATAAGTGATGCTGAATGGAAAGGCGATCGGCAACAATTAGAAGCCCAAATTAAAAGCATCTTTCCGGAAATGATGCTGCGCACAATTAACGAATCAAAAGTGGCATTTACCGAAACGATAGCGCCGATAATTGATGAAGTAATTAATACCAAAACTCGGGAAAACAGGCAATCTATGGGAGTAGCCATATCGCCTGCGATTCCAGTGGCAATTACCCACAGGATAGCTGAGTCACCCGATGAATTTGCAACGGCGATCGCGCCGGAAATGGCCTCTGCTATCAAACAGCAAATTAATCTGAAGCGAGAAGCAATGTCGGATGCACTTTATCCGATTATCGGCAGCACGATTTTAAAATACATGGCAGAGATGATGCGGGAGATTAATGAAAAACTCGAATCATCTTTAAGCCCAGAGGGAATTACTCGCAAATTCAAAGCAAAATTGCAGGGAATTTCTGAAGCAGAATTGCTGATGCAAGAAACCACGCCGCTGAGTGTTAAAGCTGTTTTTTTAATTCAAGCAGAATCTGGCTTAGTAATTTCCGCAGTGCAGCACGCGGAACGCGAACAGCTAGAATCGGACATGGTAGCGGGAATGCTGACTGCTATTCGGGCTTTTGTCAACGATTGCATATCTCAGTCGGGAACTATTGCAGAGATTGATGCTATAGAATACGGCACATCTACGATCGTATTGGAAGTAGCGGGCTCGTGTTATTTAGCAGTAGTGATGCAAGGAGAAACCCGCCAGTGGTTTAAGTACAAAATGCGAGCGATATTCAAAAAAATTGTTCAAGAATACGGAGATCAAATCCAATCATTTAACGGCGATCCCACCACTGTGCCGCCAGAAGTCAACTTGAATTTGCAAAAATTAATCGATACAGATGTAAAAGTTAAATCTCCTAAACTGCCAATTTTACCAATTATCGGTTTGGCAGCGTTAGGTTTAATTGGCGTACCTTGGGGAATTCATCAATACCGCAGTTCAATTGCAGCCAGCTTAGAAGCAGATACAAATTTAGCTTTGCAATCGGCTCCCGAGTTATCGGTTTATCGCCTCGGGGCAGATGTCAAAGATAAAGTATTGGAGATTTCGGGACGAGTGCCAAATCAAAAGCTGCGATTGAGAGCGGAAAAAATCGCTCAGCAAGCGGCTCCCAAATTCAGAATTGACAATAAAATTATAGCCGTTGAAGTACCAGCAGATCCGGTTTTAGCCGAAGCTGATGTCAAGCGGACGGCGGCTTTGTTGAATAAAGTAGAAAGCATTGATATATCCGCTCGGTATACAGAGGGAAAAGTCGCCGTTGCAGGGAGTGTGAGCAAACCGGCGGATGCTGAGAAAATAACTCAAGCTTTTGAGAAAATTCCGGGGGTTAAGTCTGTAACAAATACAGTGACGATAGGTACTCAACCGCCGCCAAAAGCAATGGCAGTTCGCCTTTATTTCAGTACAGGTTCGGCAATTTTGGCGCCGAAAGAAGTAACACAAAAGCTTAGCAAAGTCAAGGAATATATGGAAGAAAATAGTACGAAAAATTTCAGGATAATTGGCTATAGCGATTTTAAAACCAGTCCTGCTGAAAATCAAAAGTTGGCATTGGAAAGGGCTACCAATGTGAAAGCTGCTCTGGTCAAACAAGGGATAAACGGCAACAGAATACAAGTTGCTTCTACTAAGGGTCTTCCTGAAGGTGTGGAGCCAAATGAATCGCTGTCGCTGAGAAGATTAGTAACAGTTGAGGTGGTAAATTAAAGTTGGGAATTGGGAATTGGGAATTGGAAATTGGGCATAGGGCATTGTTATACCATTTCTCTAAAATCATTCAACCCCCCGAACCCCCCCTAG
>JAUBOG010000915.1:0-1140 GCA_036700105.1 Microcoleus occultus BM001215583 | reverse complement strand
CCCCCAGCCCCCCCTTGCCAAGGGGGGGAGCAAGATAACGGAAATTTAATTTACCCTTGCGAAGGCGAGAAAACGGTGAGTCAGTACAGCGGTTTATTGCCAGCAGGAGAAACTGCTTTATCGGCTTTGCAAGTGCTTTGGGAACAGGGATTTCGGACGTTTAAATGGAAAATTGACGTCGCTGCAATTGAAGAAGAATTAAATGTTTTTCGGCAATTAATCGAAGCAATGCACGATTTGGGCGATAAAGAAAAAGCATTTTTGCGATTAGACGCTAACGGCGGACTCAATTACTCGCAAGCTGAAACATGGCTGCAAACTTGCGACAATGTTTTAGAAATTCCCGAGTTTTCTGTAAAGATTGAATTTTTAGAACAGCCGTTAGCTGTGACACAATTTGAGTCCATGCTAGCATTGAGTGCTGTTTACAAAACTCCGATCGCCCTTGACGAATCTGTCGCCAAGCTCGATCGCATCCAAGAATGCTACAGCCAAGGCTGGCGGGGAATCTTCGTCATCAAACCAGCCATCTGCGGTTCCCCATCCCAACTGCGAAAATTTTGTCAGACTCACAATATAGACGCCGTTTTTTCATCAGTATTTGAAACTCAAATAGGCAGACAAGCAGCCTTAAATCTAGCAACAGAATTGTTTCCAAATTGTAGAGCATTAGGCTTCGGTACTAATGATTGGTTTGATGACAATAATCGAGAAACTTGGTTACAGCATCTATGGCAACAAATCTAACAGCAAATATTCTGGATATCGTGTCAGGCTTGCCCGATAATTGGCTAATCGGTTGCGAGGGCGGTGAATTTGGTCGAATTGTCGATCGCATATTTCAGCAATTAACCCAATATCCCTCCCAAAAAATACCGCCGACAATTTTCATAGCAGAACCAGAACCCATACAATTCATTGCCAGTTTCATAGCTGCTTGTGCCGCCAAATGCCAGATTTTTCTCTGCAATCCCAACTGGGTAAAATCAGAATGGCAACAAGTTTTCGATTTAGTTCAACCAGACATAATTTTGGGGCAAAATACAGTCCGCGAAGGCGGACTTCGTTCGTGTGCTCGCGTTGCTAGCGAATTCCATTCGCCGGAAATTCCCGAAACTAACGAATTACCATTAATCATGA
>JAUBOG010000137.1:0-13958 GCA_036700105.1 Microcoleus occultus BM001215583 | reverse complement strand
TTGGTTTTGTTGTGACAATAGCCACGCCAAATTAAAACTCCAGACACCAATGCCCGCAACAAAGTTAATTTTTAGCAAAATTCCCCAAATATTGCGTGTAAATGACCGCCGCCACCTAAAATAAACTCTGTAGTTTGTTAAAGGGTATGCCAAATTTAACTGCTTTCCATGACAATTAATGCAACTTTTATGGTGCTAAATATTCTGGCGCTGCCCTTAGCGTTTCAATTTACATCCCCAGGCCCGATTATCTTTGAACTCGGCCCCCTAGCCATCCGCTGGTACGGGCTGCTGATAGCTTCTGCCGTCTTGATTGGGGTCAGTCTGTCTCAATACTTGGCCGAAAAACGCCGCGTCAACCCGGAATTGCTGGGCGATTTGGCAATTTGGCTGGTTCTGGGCGCTATTCCCTGCGCTCGAATTTACTATGTGGCTTTTGAGTGGCAGCAATACGCCCAGAGGCCAGAAGATATTATTGCAATTTGGAAAGGCGGAATTGCCATTCACGGCGCGATTTTGGGCGGTACAATCGCAGCTTTAATTTTTGCGAAAATTCAGCGAGTTTCTTTTTGGCAATTGGCAGATTTAATCGCCCCTTCAGCAATTCTCGGTCAGGCGATCGGACGCTGGGGAAATTTCTTTAACTCCGAAGCTTTTGGCAGTCCTACGGATTTGCCCTGGAAACTCTATATTCCCCCAAACAGCCGCCCGCCCGCGTACGCTAATTTTGAATACTTCCACCCCACATTTCTCTACGAATCCCTGTGGAATTTGACAGTATTCGGGCTGCTTATGACTTTGTTTTTCCGCGATTTGCAGGGCAAAATTCGCTTGAAAATTGGTGCTTTGTTTTTGGTTTACATCGCAGCTTACAGTTCCGGTAGAGTCTGGATTGAAGGGTTGCGAACTGATAGTTTGATGTTCGGGCCGCTGCGGGCTGCACAGATGGTAAGCTTGACTGGGATTGTTTTGGGATTGGGCGGATTGGCTTGGCTTTATTTGGTCGATCGACCTTTGCCAGATGTTGTCTCCCCCAACGGCGATCGGGCAAAGGTTGCTCCCAAATCCCCAGAGGATCAATAAAAAACCCCAGAGAGGTTAGTCTCTAGGGTTCAAACCAGGGTGCATCTACCATCCCTTACTTCCAACCAAAATAGGTGTACCCGGAAGACTGAATAAATTTAGCAAATTTTTTAGCAGCAATGAGTTTGACAGAGATTGAAGCCTTAATTCCAGGGGTATACATTGTAGGTGCTGGCCCGGGAGACCCGGATTTGCTGACTGTTAAGGCTCAAAAACTACTCGCCCAGGCCGATGTCATATTATTTGCTGATTCGCTAGTTCCAAAGCAAATTTTGTCGGGGGTGCGCGCGGATGCTGAAGTTATCCAAACTGCGGATAAGACCCTCGAAGAGATTGTACCTTTGATGGTGGAGCGAGTGCGCGGCGGCAAAAGCGTCGTCCGCCTCCATTCCGGCGATCCCTGTCTCTACGGCGCTGTCGGCGAACAAATGCAAGCTTTGGCGATCGCAGGAATTGCTTTTGAGGTAATCCCGGGAATTAGCGCTTTCCAACTTGCCGCAGCTAAGCTTAAAATTGAGTTGACAGTTCCCGGAGTTGTGCAGACAATTATTTTGACCAGAATTAGCGGCAGAACCGAAGTACCCGATCGCGAAGAATTGGCGAGTTTAGCGGCCCATCAAGCGAGTTTGTGCCTGTATTTGAGCGCCCGCCACGTCGAACAAGCTCAAGCTAAATTGATGGAACATTACCCTTCTGATTTGCCTGTAGCGATTTGTTATCGGCTGGGCTGGCCGGATGAAAAAATTGTGCTGGTTCCCCTTGACAAAATGGCGGTTGCTACCCGCGAAAATAATTTGATCAGAACGACAATGTATGTGATTAGTCCGGCGCTGGGAACAGAAGCAGAAGGACGATCGCGCTTGTACCATCCAGAGTACGATCGGCTTTTTCGTCAGTAGTCATTAGTCATTAGTCAGTAGTCAGTAGTCATTAGTCATTAGTCATTAGTCATTGGTTAATTCCAATTATCAATGCCCTATTCCCTATTCCCTATTCCCTATTATCTATGAAAGATTTAACTCGCAGACAATTTATCACTGTCACCGCATTAACCGCCGGATTCGCCTTAGCAGTTCATCCTATTTCTGCGGCAACTATTACTACAGATACGACTAATTTAATTGCAGGCGAAGTGAAGATTCCCGTGCAAGACGGGGAAATTCCAGCATATAGAGCAATGCCTGCTACTGGGAGCGATTTTCCCGTGGTTCTGGTAATTCAAGAAGTCTTCGGAGTTCACGCGCACATTCAAGATATTTGCCGCCGTTTTGCTAAACTCGGTTATTTGGCGATCGCCCCTGAGATGTTTGCCCGTCAAGGCGATGTTTCTAAAATCAGCGACGTTCAAGAAATTGTCAGTAAAGTTGTCTCGAAAGTTCCCGATGCTCAAGTTATGTCCGATTTAGATGCTGCGGTAAATTGGGCGCAAAAGTCAGGAAAGGGCGATATTAATAAGTTGGGAATTACCGGATTTTGCTGGGGAGGCAGAATTGTGTGGCTGTACGCGGCGCACAACCCGAAAGTCAAAGCGGGAGTGGCTTGGTACGGGCGTTTGGCGAGCGCTTCTACGGCTTTGACTCCCAAACAGCCGATCGACATTGCAGCAACTTTGAAAGTGCCCGTATTGGGGCTTTACGGCGGCAAAGACGACTTAATTCCCAACGATACAGTGGAGAAAATGCGGCAACTTCTCAAAACTGGCAGCAGCGGTTCCGAAATCGTGCTTTATCCAGATGCGCCCCACGGTTTTAACGCCGACTATCGCCCCACATACCGCGAAAAAGAAGCCAATGATGCTTGGAAACGGATGCAAGATTGGTTTAAAAAGCACGGGGTAGCATAAGAGTTTTGAGCTTTCTTCGTATTTTGGGCGGGCCGGACACCCCACAATCAAATTCGCTCTTTGTATAACAGGCAAAAAAGCCTGTTATATCACTTCCGGCTGCACTCATACATGATATAAACGGAGGAGACGGCACTGCCGTGTCCGAACTATCATTGCGATGCAACCGGAAACGATATCAGCAAAAATCAAGCCATTTCTTGCTGGAATCCTTCACTAGATTTAGCTTTCATGCTGAATAGAAAAACACCGACTACCAGCATCAAAACCACAATTGTTCTCCAGTGAATCAAAAAAGGCAAACCCGCCGCTAAAAATATCCGTCTCGGAAAAAAGAGCAGAAAAACTAAAGCAATACTGGCGACCAAAGCATTGCGGTTATTGCTGCAATACAGCCACAGCGAAGTCAGAATCGGGAACAAACCTACATAATCGTAAACGTGAGTATATCCGAGAAACGTGAAGGATATACCCATCAGCAAAGCCAAGACATCTTCGCGATTAATTCTATTGCGGAATACCCACAGCACAACCGTTAAAATTACTCCCGCAATCTTGATCGCCGGCATCTTCAAGCCTAAAGAAGCCAAAAGACTTTCCATGCCAACTTTATCTTGAAACCCCGGTTGATTGAAAGGCAAAGAACTATAGCTGTCTTGAATTCCTTGATACCACGCGGCCAGCATCCCAACCGGGCCGCCGTACAGCACCAATGGGTAAGCGCTCATAATTGTTACCGTTGCGAAGGCTGCAGCTAATATTTTCCAGTTCCGTTCTAGCAAAAACCAAATACCGAGCAATAAGCATAGTTGCGGCTTAAAACTGGCGATACCCAAGCAGATTCCTGCCAATACAAATTTTTGCCGTTGGCTGAAGAACCAAGCAGCCATTGTCGCCGCAAAAGCCATCAAAGAAGTTTGACCCATCCACACAACGTGGGCTGTGAATGGGTTGCCGACAATCACCGCAGCCATCGCCAAACTGCCTAGTTGATTTTGACTGTTATTTTGATGTTGGTTGATGGTGCGAACTGTCATCGCAATAATAGCTGCGATTGACAGCAAGTTGAGTAACAGCCAAACAAATTTGGCAACAGAGTAATCGAAAAGACCGACAAACATACAAAATGCGGCTGAGTGAGGAGGATAAAAGAAAGCCGCATCTTTTAGGTTGTCAATTTCCTTTATTTCCGCTACACTTTGAGTCAGCATATCGTGGTTGTAAGCATTTAAACCGTTGAGCCAAGCGCGTCCGGCAGCGTAAAGGACACCACCGTCAGCATTGAGCTGGCCAGCTCTGCCAATCCCTACTATGCCGAAACAAATTAGAGATAATATACTGACGGCTAAAAGACCTAAACCAAAGTTCCGCTTAAAGGATTCTGTCATCGAATTCTCTCCGGTTTTGTTAACGGATTGAGCGAGTACATTGAGATTGCAATATTAGTAGCTCAAGTTTTAGCACAGCATATAGTTATTTGTCAAAAAATAGGAAAACTAAATTTAAATTAATAAAAATAAATGCGGTGAAAAGCAGGAAGATTTGGTGTCGAAAAAAACAATATTGGCAGTATCAGCAGTGTCGGTATGCCGTAGCTTGCGGGGCTCCCAGCCATCGCCCTTAAGACAGTTGGGTTTGTGGGCGCAACATTGCTAAACTGAGCGGTGTAGAATTATCGATCGAACAGGTAAGCCCGTGCTAGACGAACAAGCAAAAAAGACCATCCTGCGCAAAATCCCTCACGGATTGTACATCTGCGGTGTCAAAGACGGCGAGGAAGTTAACGGCTTCACCGCTAGCTGGGTGATGCAATCTTCCTTTACGCCTCCCTTAGTCGTCAACTGCGTCAAGCAAGACTCCAAATCCCACGCGATGATCAAAGCCAGCGGTGTCTTTGCTTTGAGTTTCCTAGAAGAAGGCCAGAAAGAGTTAGCCCAGAAATTCTTTAAGCCGCAGCGCCGCGTTGGCAATAAATTTGAGGATGTAGAATTTTATGCTGGGGCCGAAACTGGTTGTCCGATTATCTCGGATTCTCTGGGTTACGTCGAGTGCAAAGTTGTCGGTGCTGTGGAACACGGGGATCACACGGTTTATGTGGGAGAAGTTATCGGCGCTGGCGTTCACCGGGAAGGGAATCCGCTGCTGTTAGAAAGCACCGGCTGGAATTACGGCGGGTAACAAGTTGGCAGTTGGTAGTTTCGCACTCCATCTCAGAAACCGGGTTTCTACGAGTTTTAGCGCTGAGTTTGTAGGGTGCGTCGCTTGCTATATCTTGCATAGAACTTGCAGATGTACGGGTGGCGACGCACCTGTTTCTACGAGTTTTGGCGCGCAGGAACGAGAAATATTCGTAGAAACCGGGTTTCTAGTCCTTGGGTATAGTTAAGCGGCGTATAATTAATAAAAAATCGGCGACAATATTGTCGGCATTTCCTGCTGTTAAAATTGGGACGTGGACGAAAATACATTGAGTGGCAAGTTGAGCATCGCAAATATGCTTTAAAACTGCGTAATATAGGGCTTCGCAAACAAATTTTCCGGCTTCGTGACTGATTTCTGTGGCGGCTAAATCAGCGACTAGCGGTTCGAGATTGACTGCTGTTTTCAGAATGTCGCGATCGCAGCAAGCACAAGATTCTACGGTTAATTTTTGCCGGCTTTCGGCCATGCCGCAGCAGATAATAGTGTCGGGTTGGAGTTGGTTGATTTGGGCGATCGCCAACTTCGGTGCTAGCTGGAAATCTACTGGCAATTTCTGCAAAAAAGTCATGGAATAAGGCAAAGATTGAATTCGAGAAATTTTGGCTAATAAATCGTCGGAAGAGTTGGATTTCTGATGGGGAAGCCAAGTATCAAATGAGGTTAACAGGATTTTGGTTGTCATGAATGATTGGGAATTGTTAACTGTTGACTGTTGACTGTTGACTGTTGACTGTTGACTGTTGACTGAGAACTAATGACTAATGACTAATGACTAATTGTATGCAATAATACTGATATCGATCATATAAGGCAAGTAAGTCAATGTCTGTCATCGCAGTAGTAGACTATGACATGGGCAATCTGCACTCGGTCTGTAAAGGCTTGGAAAATGTGGGTGCAGTGCCAAAAATTACGGATTCTCCTGCTGCAATCGAGCAGGCGGATGCGGTGGTTTTGCCGGGAGTGGGTTCGTTTGACCCGGCAATGCAGAATTTACGATCGCGCAATTTGATAGAACCGATAAAAAGTGCGATCGCCTCGGGGAAACCTTTTTTAGGCATTTGTTTGGGTTTGCAAATCCTGTTTGAAAGTTCCGAAGAAGGCGTAGAACCGGGATTGGGCGCGATTGCGGGAAAAGTGCGCCGGTTTCAATCGGAACCGGGGCTGACAATTCCCCACATGGGATGGAATCAATTGGAATTTGCTCAGCCGAATCAACCGCTGTGGGAAGGTTTACCCTCCGATCCTTGGGTTTATTTCGTGCATTCTTATTATGTCGATCCGGTCGATCTGAAAGTGCGATCGGCAGTGGTGACTCACGGTACTCAAAAGGTGACGGCGGCGATCGCTAAAGACAATTTGATGGCCGTGCAATTTCACCCGGAAAAGTCTTCGACTGCGGGATTGCATATGCTGTCAAATTTTGTCAGTCTGGTGAGGACAAAAGTTGCCGCTTAGTTAAAGTAGGATGCGCAATGCGCATCGGTGCGCATTGCGCACCCTACAGAGGTTATGCGTCCGCGACTGTATCTATCGGTCGATCGCGTATTTCCGAACTACAGGCTGTAACGTGAAAGCGACATTACCGCTGACTGTGATTTTTTCAATGAGCGATCGCCATCCCAGAGATTCCAGCGCTTCCATCAACTTCGAGGTAGAAATCGGTGCGGAAAGTCCGCCGCGCAATTGAGCGAGATCCATTGGCACTCCAGCAGTTGCCAACTGCTTCATTACCTCTGTTTCTAACACCGAAAGCCGCTGAAATTGCTGGTATAAAATATGATTTATTTGACCTAAAAATACCGTATTTTGTCTGATAAATTCCGAAGTTTTACCGTCAAACAGTTCTAAAATCATTGCCGAAACTATCCTGAGCGCCAAAGGATGACCGGCGTAACATTCTATCAATTCGTCCCATTCTCTTTCTTGAATCAAGCCTCTTTCTTGCAGGATTTCCCGCGCTGCCATATTATCTAAACCTGTGAGTTTGTAAGAGCGGACGGGGCGAGTTTGACCTTCCAACAAAGCAATATCTCGGGATTTTTCGGAACTGGTAAGCAACAAACAGCTTTGATGGTTGGATTCCCCTATTTGCTTGAACAGCCTTTCGTAATCTTGATAGCCCGATCGATATTTTCCAGCCAAACCGCCCGTATCTAAAATCGTTTCCACGCCGTCAAGCACGATTAAACAGCGGTGCGCTTGCAAATGTTCGATCAGACCGGAAATGCCGTCACTGAGGTTTTCCGGCAGTTTTTTGCCCTGACTGTCGCAGATAAATTTAATTAAGCCTCCCGCCAAATCTTGACAAAGCGGCTGATTCGACAAACTCCGCCAGATGACGAATTCAAACTCATGCTGAATTTGCTTGGCTAATTGCGCCGCCAGGGCTGTTTTGCCAATTCCCCCCATCCCGAAGATCGCAACTAAGCGACAGCGATCGCCCGAAATCCAGTTTTTCAGCAAACCCAATTCTTCCCGGCGGCCGCAAAAACCCGAAATATCCGGCAATTCGCTGCAATTTGAGCGGGTTTGAGGAGTTGGATCGGGCGCGAGATTCCCTGAAATATCTCCCGAAGTTCGATCGTCGGGTTCGAGCCGCAGTCCAAAAGCAGCAAACAAACTCTCAATTTTGGCTTTGTCAGCCGGTGCTCGCCGGTTCAATATATTAGACACCGTATCCGTGGAGACGAAAGACGGAGAATTTGAATTAAGTCCGGGATCGGTAAGTTCTGAGATTTTCTGCAAACCGGGGCGATCGTCAAATTTGAGGTAAATTGCGTCCCAGATTCTCTTCCATCCTTTGTCTGTAAGGATTCTGCCGCGATCGCGCCTTGCTTTGGGTAAAGTCATTTTGATTTTAGATTTTAGATTTTAGATTTTAGATTTTAAATCGGGAAGTCAAGTAGGGTGCGCCCATAAGCACCGACACAGACGTAGGGTGTGCACTGCGCACCGACACAGACGTAGCGCCTCGCGCACATTACCAGATATGGAGTACGCAGCTAACTAAAGTGCAATGTGCGATCGACTCCCCAGAAACGGGAGTTAACAAACTCCGCTGCTTAAATCTTATAACGCCTGAAACCCTTTCCGAACAAGGCTTGACAAAAATATTTCGACCCATCCTTAACTCCTGGTTTAACTCCCGCTTCTGGGGGCGAAATCTTTTTGCGGTTCTGCGAAAGTAGCAACAAGTTAAGCAAACAACCGCAAACAAACAAGGAATCCACCATGAAATTATTTACTTCTTCCTCCAAAATTTCTCTAGCTTTGTTCGGCACTATCGCCGCCGCTAGCACTCTTGCAACTGCGACTTTATCCAACATCAAACCAGCAGTTATGCAGTAAATAAAATCCTTTGCCTTTGCCCAATTTTCCGGGTTTGTACCTAGGTGAAGTACAGCGAATTACCAATTGCTAATTACAAATTACAAATTACAAATTACAAATTTATGAATACTCCTGCTGTGTCGTTTCCGGTTAAAGTGCTGTTAGTATCGCTCGTAGTCAGCAATGCTGTACAATGTGTAAAACAGAGCCAGACACCAATGCCTGACTGCAATCAACTAGAAAATACTGTAAAATCGGGATTTTAAATGAGTTTGAGAATCTGCGGCAACCGCCAAATCAAAACTCTGCCGGGACTCGCAACTCGCCCTACACCTTCGCGAGTCAGAGAAGCTTTATTTAATATTTGGCAAGGGACGATCGCAGGTTGCAGGTGGCTTGACATTTGTACCGGCAGCGGTTCGATGGGTGCAGAGGCTTTGTGCCGCCAAGCCGCGAGTGTCACGGGTATCGAACAGTCGGCGAAAGCTTGTGCAATTATCCGCGAAAACTGGGAGAAAGTAGCAGACGAGTCCCAAACATTCCAAATACTGCGGGGAAACGCGACGGCGAAATTGGCGGCACTAGCGCCAGAGGAGTTCGATCGCATTTACTTCGATCCGCCCTACGCCAGCGACTTGTACGAACCCGTGTTGAACGCGATCGCCAGCCAAGAAATGCTAGCACCTGATGGCGAAATCGCGATCGAACACAGCCCGGAGCGATCGGTACAACCGATTTCCGGTCTAGAAATTTGCCGCCAAAAAGTATACGGCAATACAGCATTAACCTTTTATACTCGCAGTTGCTGACAGCAAAATTAGGAGACGGCAGTGCCGTATCCCTACCCAAAATAACATTGTAGGGACACGGCACTGCCGTACTGCCGTCTCCTCTATCATTCCGGTGCAACCGGAATTGATATTAGATCCGATCGTGCGATCGTCCCGAACTAAAAGTTTGTGTCTTGGATACAATACAAATTTTTCCTAGGAAGTTAAGCTTTGTGCGTAGGTTGTTAGAGCAAGTTGCCCTAGCGATCGGCGAAATAAATAGAGTTTACGCTGAAAATAAAGACTTTCAGTTGTAACATAAACTGCAAAGTGTGAGTGTGAATATTCTTAAAGGAGTGAATATGGTTCAGACACCTTCGCGTCATCGCGGCAGCGAGTTTCCGGCTGCTAACTCGGTAGGGCCAGCCAAACGCGATACGATTCTGGTGGGAGATAGCCTCTGCCTGCCAAATACAAAACTCTTCGGCACAGACGGCATTCGCGGGAAAGTTGGAGAATTGTTGAATGCCCCCCTAGCCCTGCAAGTCGGCTTCTGGGCGGGACAAGTTTTACGCCAAAACAGCCCCAACCAGGGCCCGGTTATTTTGGGGCAAGACAGCAGGAATTCCAGCGATATGCTGGCAATGGCGCTGTCAGCGGGTTTGACGGCTGCCGGTTTGGAAGTGTGGAATTTGGGATTGTGTCCCACTCCCTGCGTTGCTTATCTGGCAAGCATTTCGGAGTCGGTCGGCGGAGTGATGATTTCCGCTAGCCACAATCCCCCAGAAGACAACGGAATTAAGTTTTTCGGTTCAAACGGCTCGAAGCTGTCGCAGCAGTTGCAGGAGCAAATCGAAGCGGGAATCCGGGGGGCTAAGGTTCCGGTTGCTAGCTTGGGTTGGGGACACCACTACCACCGCCCGGAGTTGGTTAAAGATTATGCAGCCTCGCTGTGTAATTCGCTGCAACAGATGAATTTGCGCGGAATGCGGGTAGTTTTGGATTTGGCTTGGGGGGCGGCTGCGGGTTTGGCGCCGCAGGTGTTCGCGCAAATGGGGGCGGATGTGATCTGTTTGCACGACTCTCCCGATGGATCTCGGATTAATGTGAACTGCGGTTCTACTCATCTCGACAGTTTGCAGGCGGCGGTTTTGGAACACAATGCCGATTTGGGATTTGCTTTTGACGGCGATGCCGATCGAGTTTTGGGTGTTGACAACAAAGGTCGATCGATTGACGGCGATTACATTCTTTATCTGTGGGGCCGGCAGTTGCGCGACTCCGAACAGTTACCGTCAAATTTAATTATTTCTACTGTAATGGCTAACCTCGGCTTCGAGCGAGCTTGGGAAGAATTGGGGGGAAAACTAACTCGAACGAACGTGGGAGATCAGCACGTTCACGCTGAAATGCAGCGCACCGGTGCGATGTTGGGCGGCGAACAGTCGGGGCATATTCTTTGTCCGCATTTCGGTATCAGTGGCGATGGTTTGCTGACAGCTTTGCATATGGCTTCGCTGGTGCGCGAGTCCGGGGAATCTTTGGCACAATTGGTAAGCGACAGTTTCCAAACTTATCCGCAGTTGCTGCGAAACGTGCGGGTGGACGATCGCGAAAAACGCCTGAAATGGCAAGAGTGCGAACCAATGCAAAAGGCGATCGATCGTGCTAAAACTGCAATGGGAGAAGAGGGACGGGTTTTGGTTCGCGCTTCCGGCACCGAACCGCTAATCCGAGTTATGGTAGAAGCTGCGAGCGCCGAATTGGCTAATTTCTGGACTGAAAATTTAGTTTTAGCCGTTCAGGAACACATAGCTATTTGATGGAAATGGGGAATTAATCTGAAGGAAGAAGCCAGAAGCAAGAAGGAATAATCTAGAATCTTAAGCGAGAAATATAGCAGATATTGCCACTTATTTCCGATTCTTATTCCCTCATACTTATTACCTCTATACTAGAGCGCCAAATCCTTCTTCCTTCATTTCCCCATTTCTGATTTTTATGAACAGCAAATCAATTCAAAATGGGCGGGTGCCTCGAACTTCGTTAAAATTTTTAATTGTCCTCATATTAATAACGGGGATATTTTTTCGGTTTACCAACCTCGATCGCAAAGTCTACTCGTTCGACGAATCTATCACCTCCCTGCGAATTTCTGGCTACACCTGGACAGAAATGGTGCAGCAAGATTTTCAAGGCAAAACAATTAGCGTCGCAGATTTGCAGCGGAAATACCAGCAGATAAATCCCGAAAAAAGCTGGTTGGATACTGTTAAAGGTTTAGCTACCGAAGAACCTCAACTACCGCCGCTGTATTTTATATTAGCCAGATTTTGGGCGCAGTGGTTCGGGCCGCAAGTGGCGGCTGTCAGAAGTCTTTCAGCTTGGATGAGTTTGTTAGTTTTTCCCAGCATTTACTGGCTGTGCTGGGAATTATTTCGCTCTACCTCTGCGGGATGGATCGCTGTTGCGATCGCCGCTGTTTCTCCCTTTCACGTCTTGTACGCGCAAGAAGCAAGACCGTACACGATGTTTGCAGTCCTCGTCTTGGTGTCGAATGCCATTCTGCTGCGGGCGATCCCCTACGGGGGCTGCGCTAACGCCCTACAAAAATCTCCCGCCGCATTTAAACCTGCATCTAACTCGAGCAAGGCTGTTTGGTTCATTTATGCGATCGTCCTGAGTTTAGGACTGTATTCCAGTTTATTATTTTTTTTAGTAATCTTTGCCCACGGCATCTATATAATTACAACTGAAAAATGGCGTTTTAGCAAAACATTAATTGCTTATTTACTAGCTTCAGCCACCGCAATAATTATTTTTGCTCCTTGGATTTTGGTATTAATTGATAACGCGCAAAAAATCGAGGCAACAGTAGGTTTGCCCCGCCTTTCCCTATCTTGGATATCTTCACTTAAACCTTTAATTCTCATCACCTGCCGAATGTTTATCGACACGCATTGGGCGGGCGGAATTATCCAATTGGGTTCGATCGGTATTGTTACAGATTTAATCAGACCGGTTATAGCGGGCCTGTTGCTGCTAGCGATCGGACATTCAATATACTCGCTCTGCCGCTCAACTCCCAAACGAGTTTGGTTATTTGTCTTGACAGCAATGGGAATTACAGTAATAGTATTGATAGCAGTCGGAGGCGTAGCCGACCGCTATCTAGTTCCCTATATTATAGCAATCCAGCTATCTGTTGCCTACCTGTTCGCCCTGAAAATTGCAGTACCTACCAAATCTCAACAAAAAAAGCTGTGGCAGTTGGCTTTGATCGCGCTAATATTAGGTGGAATAGTTTCTTGTGCCGTCAGCTCGCAGTCGCAGCTTTGGTGGAACAAATATCCCTCTAGCACTAAATACAATCCCGCAGTAGCCGCGATTGTCAATCAAGCAAAAAAACCTTTAGTCATCAGTCACGGAGGCAATAACCTCACAGGAAAAATACTGTCTTTCAGCTATTTGCTAAAGCCAGAAGTACAGCTTTTGCTGGCAGTCAAACCAGAGCAAGTCAAAATCCCTGATGGTTTTAGCGACGTATTTCTTTACCGAAGCACCGAGCTATTGCAATTTGAACTAGAAAAAGTACAAAAATATAAAATCACACCAATTTACAAACCGGGCGATGTCTGGCTTTGGCGTGTAGAGAAATAATTAAAACGGCAACTGCAAATGATGATTTCTGTTGTGATACCCACCTACAACCGCGAGCAACCCCTGCGAGAGACATTGGCTGATGCGATCGGGCAAAATTACCCGAATTTTGAAGTGCTGGTAATCGATCAAACTCGCACCCACTCCTTTGAAACTGAAGTTTATTTAGAAGAATTGGCAAATGCGGGCAAAATTCGGTGGTTTCGGGTAGATTGGGCGAGTTTGCCGGCTGCTCGAAATTTTGCCGTGCGGCGCGCAGCGGGAGAGATTATTTTATTTATTGATGATGATGTACAATTGCCAGATGGTTTTTTGGCGGCTCACGCTGGCAATTATTTAGAAAAACCGGATGTGGGATGTGTGGCGGGCAGGGTTTTTGACAGGATGAAATTGGGCGATTCTGGAGGCGATTTGACGATCGAATATTTGCCAAGAGAAGCGATGGATGCAGGGATTGCGTGGTATTTTATCGATTTGGTGCATACAGTCAAACCGCAGCAGGTGCTCTCGGCTAGAGGCTGCAATATGTCGTTTCGCTCCTCAATTGTTACCGAGCACGGGCTGAGGTTTGACGAGCGGTTTGCAGGGAGTGCGGTGCGGGAAGAGTCGGATTTTTGTTTGAGATTGCGATCGACTAACATGAAAATTTGGTACGATCCCAATGCCTGTTTAGTTCACTTGGGAGAAGAGAGCGGCGGATGTCACGATGTCAGCACGCGATCGATCGAATATCAAATCACATTTTATCACAACCACTTCCTGATGGGATTCAAAAATTTAACAGTCTTGGAATGCCTGCGATTTTTCGCCAAACTCTTTGACTGCCACGTTTTGGGAAACCCGCCTTGTTACAAAAGCCGATCGCCCCTTAAAATCCTAACTAGATTTACTTTTTATATCCTCGGTTTTATCAGTACCCTCATCACACTCATCAAATCGCTCTGGAATGACGGACAAATTTACACCAATCAAGACAGCATTAACCCTAAATAATACCCCATGCTCCAATACGGTTCAGTTAACATTGCTAATTCCCCGGAGATCCCCCTAAATCCCCCTTAAGAAGG
>JAUBOG010000914.1:0-1145 GCA_036700105.1 Microcoleus occultus BM001215583 | reverse complement strand
CTGGGTTTTGCTAGAAAAAAACCTACACCTGTCAGCTTACTAAGGGGGGGTTGGGGGGGTTCTACACCGCTAATTCGATCGAAAGCAGCAAGTAAAGCAGCTACTTCGGTTTCTCTACCGTAGAGTTTTTGGGGTATGAGCAGTTGACCGGCCCGATCGGCATTTCCGACACTAAAATCAGATATATTGCCACTACCTTGGAGTTGTGCGAGACAAGTTTCGAGGTCAAACCTCAGCCCATCAGCGCTTTGATACCTGTCTTCCGCCGTCTTGGCCAACAGCTTCATCACGATGGCAGAGATTGCTTCGGGAATTTCCGGCTTCAAACTGCGGGGAGACGGTGCTATTCTAGCGATGTGACAGTGAACCAATTCTAAAGGGTCGATCGCATTAAAAGGCAATTCACCAGTCAGCATCTCGTAAAAAGTGACGCCTAACGAATAGAAATCGCTGCGGTAGTCAACTGCACGATTCATTCTGCCAGTTTGTTCCGGCGATATATAAGCTAACGTACCTTCGAGCAAACTCGGATAACTGGGAGTTGCGTTTTCTCGAACCAAGCGCGAGGAGATGCTGAAGTCAGTAATCTTGACGCGATAAGTTTCTGGATTAATGATGATATTGTGCGGTTTAATGTCTTTGTGAATTATTTGGTTTTGATGGATTTTACCCAAGCTGTGGACTAGCTGAACGGCAATTTCGAGAAATTGTTTTAAGTTGATTTTGGTCGCAGTTAAAAATTTTGATAAAGCCAAGCCGCCAAAGTCTTCTAATGTCAGCGCCACACCATTCTGATTAGTTTCTATGCGGTAGCAATTGACAATATCTTCGATATTTCTCAGATTTTTTCTGATTTTATATTCGTGTCTCAAGCGGGTAATCTCTTCCAGAGTTGGGTACTCGCTTTTCAGGGTTTTGACGATGACGGGCAGGTTGTGTTTTTGCCAGATTCCCCGATAAATAACAGTATTGACACCGGAGTAAATTTTTTCGGCGATTTGATAGCCTGTTAGCAAAATCATAGTTTAATATTTGAATTTAAAGGGTTCGCAGGAGTTGTGCTGTATATCGCACGGTTCAGTTAACGCTGTTAATTCCCCGGAGATCCCCCTAAATCCCCCTTAATAAGGGGGACTTTGAGAACC
>JAUBOG010000913.1:0-1147 GCA_036700105.1 Microcoleus occultus BM001215583 | reverse complement strand
CCCGATGCTTTGGGGGGGAATAAGAATACTGTTATTTCGTTTAAAATTGGTATTAGTTCGCGGACGCGCGGGTGGCGAGAAACCTGTTTTTTACCAAAATTCTTCGTTACACCCGCAGAAACGCTAAAAACCCCGGTTTCTTGGGTCTTTCATCCAAGATGTAGATATTAAAACACAGATTTAAAGAGCTATGGACGACAGCAATTTAATCGTTTCTCCTGAATGGTTGGCCGGCAATACCGAAAATCCGCAAGTTGTAATTATCGACTGTCGGTTTTCCCTAGCCGACCCAGAATCGGGACAAAAACAATATCGAGAAAGCCACATTCCCGGAGCTTTTTATTTAGATTTAAACCGGGATCTCGCGAGCGCAGTTGGCAAACACGGCGGCAGACATCCGCTGCCAAATATGGGAGAATTAGCTGAGAAATTGAGCGCGATCGGGATTAATTCACCAGAAACTTTAGTAGTGGCTTATGACGATTCGCGGCTGGCTTTTGCGGCTCGTTTGTGGTGGCTGCTGCGATATATGGGACACAGCAAAGTTGCTTTGTTAGACGGGGGTTTGGGCGCGTGGAAAGCGGCGGGATATCCCGTAACAAATACTTTACCTGAAGCCCGCAAGGGTAAATTTGCAGCTCGATTGCAGCGGGATTTGGCGGTAGATATTGAGGCGGTTAAACAGCGCAAAGACTTGCCCGGATCGGTTTTGGTTGATTCGCGGGAAAGCGAGAGATATGCAGGTTTGCGGGAGCCGATCGACCCGATCGCGGGTCACATTCCGGGTGCGGTAAACTATCCTTGGCAAGAGGTGACGGATGAAACTGGAAAAGTACGATCGACCTCGGAACAAAAACAGCGGTGGGCGCAATTAGAAAAAGCCGAAGAAATTATCGTTTACTGCGGTTCCGGGGTGACAGCTTGCGTAAATTTACTGTCTTTAGAAATCGCCGGAATTCCCGATGCTAAACTTTATGTCGGTAGCTGGAGCGATTGGTGCTCCTATCAGTTGTAGTTGTAGGGTGCGTCGCTCGAAAATAGTTGCCATCCGCGAGCATTTTTCGCGGCGACGCACCCTACGCAATCGCTTCAGACTCTTCTTTCTTCTTTCTTCTTTCTTCGCGTTCTTCGCGTCTTCGCGGTTCAA
>JAUBOG010000136.1:0-14070 GCA_036700105.1 Microcoleus occultus BM001215583 | reverse complement strand
GGCGATCGATCGCCCGACACACTCTAACCAAAAATCACCTCCGGCGGCGCCATGTCAGCCCCCACAATCATTCCCCCATGACTCTGAGACTTCTTCACACCCGGTTGAGGTGCTTTTTCTCGGCTCTTCTGAGCCGGCACAACTGAGGCGGGCGGTGCCGCCTGCGTTGGAGGTACTGCATTTGCTCCCGGTACCACGGGCTGCTGCGACAGCCAGCCCAAACCCCCCAGCGCCCCAGCCATCAAAGCGGTGTAGCCGAGGTACAAATGCACTGGACGCATTTGAAAGTCTTCGGCTGACTCCGAGTCGGAAACAGCCAAATACATACCGGGAATCGGGCTCGGAGCTGGTTTGGGCAAAGCATTTGCCATCGCTGTGCCGTCTAGTCCCAAGGCGTCGCCCAGCCTGCGGATAAAACCTCTAACGTAAATATCTTGGGGCAGTTTCTCGATTTCCCCATTTTCGATCGATTCGATGTGGTGCAGCGGTACGAGAGTTTGACTGTGAAGTTGCTGGATGGATAGAGAGCGGATTTGCCGTCCCTGGCGCAATTCCCTACCCAACTCCCGCAGGGACTCTTGTCGCTGTTGAACTGCTATTGCTGCTTCTTCTTCGGGGGTGAGTTTTTTCGGCTTTTTGGGCAAACCGAACCCCGGGAAGGATTTTGCTCTTTCGGTGACAGTTGCAGGTGCTGCAGACTCGGCTTGACTTTCGTCTTTGGGCGTTTGTTTGCTTTCTTCTGAAGTGTCGTTGTCTCGATCGAGATTTTCAGCAGTTTCGGGTTCGGTTTTGGGGGGAGCTTCCAAAGTAGCGCTGCGCCAATAGAAAACAGGAGCAGTTACTGACGGCTCTAATTCTCTAACGGGGGGTGCGGCGCCAATTGCAGCAGCAACACTCTCTTGGGGGACTTGCAGTTCTGTTTTGTTTGGTTTGGGAAACCGATCGAATGCAAGCTTGACGGCTTCTCTGCTAACTGCTCTAATCAAAATTTCTGCAGCAGAAGCAGCTTCGCCCAACATGGTTTGCAAGCTAGCTAGGGCGTGGCTGTAGGTCTCGCTGCAGAGAAGTTCAACTTCTATTTGACCGAGGACAGAACGAAAACTTTCTTGAGAAATTTCAATAGTTGCGTGATCTGTCACCCCAAAATAAGCCTCGGGTTTCAGTGCCATGATGTTTATGTTGTAGAAGGTATCTGAGTACGTTCTTCGACACATAGGCAACGATTCCGGATGTCGGTTGGGGGAGTGGCGGGGGCTGCACAAGTTCCCGATTCCCGATTCCCGATTCCCGATTCCCGATTCCCGATTCCCGATTCCCGATGGCCATAACTACTGTTTGTGTATGCGATCGAGCAACCAAAGAGTCCCGACAATCCCGACAAAGTGAGCAACAGTGGCGTGAGTATTGGCGAGTACCACAAATATGTCTAAAGGCTGAATAAATCGGCCCAAATCGACGGCGGCGCCGAACAAAGCTTGCGGCTGAGCTAAAGATTTGGCTAAAAGCGTGCCGCTGATGGCTTCTGCGCCGACCAGCGTCAACAGCATTCCTACCAAGTTGGCGATCAGTGTCAACTGCACCTGTTTGATGGTGTCTGCTTTTTTGGGGCGGACAGCGTTACCGGGCGATCGAAGTTGTCTCGACAAGCGGGTGAAGCGGAAAGCCCGATAGATGCTGTAACCTAGTACGAGCAGCCCGCAAATCGCAAAAAATACGCCGCCGCCAGTGCCAGCACTGGTTGAACCCGCAGGAGCAGTAGCGCTGGGGATGGCGAAGGGGATGGCAAAGAGCAAAATGATCGCCGCTACCACCGCTAGCACTAACTGCACCCAGAAGCAAGCCCAGCCTACTGTACGAAGGGCAAAGGCAACTCGCTGTACGGCTGCGGGAAGCTTATCGGTATCTAACTGATTAGTCATATTTTGAGCGGGTATTATTAAGTGGCTTTAGTGGGCAGCAGTTTTTCTCTTCGGGGACGGTTGACGGCGGTTAATCCTCTTTACAATAGAAGCAGAAATGTTTAAGAATTGTAACTAACATTCGATTTCACACTTAAATAGCGCAGAACGCAAGGTATCCAAAGCAATGACACAACTACAACCCACCGTCACTCCCAAACTGGAACAGCCGAGATTTGGCTTCAACAGCTACGCGGAACGCCTTAACGGTCGAGCCGCGATGATCGGTTTTTCCCTAACTTTAATTATCGAGTATGTCACAGGCCAGGGGTTGCTGTCCTGGTTGGGTCTCAACTAATTTTAGCTCTTTGGCGCGGTCAGCCTCGCACTTGTGTTTTGGCTCTTCGCGCCGCAGGTGTTACCTGTGCTGACCGCGACAAATGCGGGAATTGATTAGAATATTAATTAGAAACAAGCCCAGCGACTTCAGGCGTCGAGACAGCTCGGCGAACCGAATGCAAGAGCTGGCTTTTGAAGGTGTATCTCGGGTGGAATATCGATCGCACAAGCTTGGCAATTTTGCCTCGCTCCCGTACAATTCCCCACAGGCGATAAGATTAATTTAGCTGAAGCTAATGTCTGAGCTAGAAATCCCGATCGCCCAGCCAACTCTAAGTTTTAGAGCTCGTAAATAAATATAGAACAGAGTAAAACCAAATGAATGCTTCGTGGACGCGACTTTTGAAGTCAGCTTACCGTAGAGAGCCAATTACCAGCTTTGTTGTCACAGTCGGTGTTGTCGATGCAGCGATCGGCAGCATCGGTGCAAGCGGTTCTTTATTGGCTTTTGGGCTAGGTACTGCTGGGGTGGCGATCGCTCTCCGCTGGTGGCAGATTTACCGTTCTGGAGCCGAACAGCCCGCACCAGCTCCCGAATACTATCTTCCTCCTCAGTCTTCTCGACCCCAGTTGCCAGTGCTTAACGTGTCTAAAAAAAATCCTCCTTATTAAGATTACTGCGGAAGGCTGCCCCCCCCAAAGGTGCGATCGACTCCCTGCATCTGTCAGCAGTATCGAGATAGAACCAGAAAAGTCTTTCGCTCCTCGATCTTTAATGCTTGGTTTATGAATATTTCTGTTGCCGAAAAACTGTACAAAATTGGCTCCGTAGCTGCCTGTAGCGGTTTGTCGGTCAAAACTATTCGCTACTATGAGGAGATTGGCTTGCTGTCTCCTGCGGTGGAGCGATCGCCCGCTGGTTATCGTTTGTTTGAGGCAGCGGTATTCAATAGGTTGGCGTTTATCAAACGATCTCAGGCTCTCGGTTTGAGCCTTCAGCAGATTAAGGACATTTTACAAGTTCGCGATCGGGGAAAATTGCCTTGCTCTGAAGCGAAGCAGTATCTAACGGCGAAGGTAGAGACAATTTCCGGGCAAATTGCAGCGTTAGAAACTTTGAAAGGGGAATTGCAAGGAATTCTCAACCGCTGGATCGAGCAACCGGAGCCGGAGTGCATTACTCGCACGATTTGTCCGAACATTCAGAGCGATCGATCGGCAGAAAGATAAAAAATAAGGGAAGGAATTATCGGTTTCCTTCCCTTGATTGTTTGGTTGGTTGTTTTGTCGGTTGTTTTGTCGATCGAGTCCAGCTTTTAACTGTTTTCTCAGAGTTTGCTGTTGCTTTTTGAGCTGTCGAGCTCTGGCTGAGCCGCCTTTGCCTTTAGAGTTTCTGCCCTCGCTGCGGGGAGACTCCCAACTTTTTAGTCTCATATTTTTATAATTGACACTACTTCTATAGTACACCGCCACAATTTTACTGTCAAGTCTTTTTGAGACGGATGTTTCCTAGCTGTAGGGTGCGTCGCTTTCACTACTTATCAAAAAAAAGCGACTATCGAGCGAGCGACGCACCGCTGCATACAGCCTTTCAAGAAACAAACCAAAAATTTATAACTGTTGCAAGATTTTGGATAATTGGTATTAAAACCCTCAATAAGAGTTAAAAACCCGGTTTCTTTGCGGCGGGCGAGTGCCTAAGTCATATATTTAGCAATCCCCATATCCTGCGGGTATTTCAGAATCTGTAAAAATTGGCAGCGTTTCCCAAATTTGCACCCATTCCGGGAATTGGGCTACTTTTTTTAGCTGAAGCGACATTTCTATTAAGGAAAATCCAAAATTGTGGAAATCTTGAATAAGTTCGGCTTTCAAGAAAATTTCATTTTGAGGTAAATCGGGAGCATTAGTCCCAATGACAATGCTGTTGCCGGTTTCTAAATTGCATATATAAATTTGTGCAAATACAGTTTGAATGGTTTTCACCGCCGCCGCATTAAACTCTTGTTTGTGGAACAGGTGGACAACTAGAACACCTGCGCTTGACAAGCGAGTTTTGCACAGTTGGTAAAATTCTTGTGTCACCAATCTATAGGGCATATAGCCGCTGCCAAAACCTGCATCGATAATAATTATATCGTTTTTTACGGCTGAATTTTGTTGTGCTAGATAGTCGCGCCCGTCTTGAATTGCTACTTTTAATCTGGCGTCAAATTGAATGCCGAAAAATTTGCGAGCAACTTCGACTACTGTTGAGTCAATATCCGTACATTCGACTATTGCGCCAGCAAAATAGTGGTGGAAAAATCGGGGAATGCTGCCGCCGCCAAAGCCGATTATATAGATGTTTTTTGGTTGAGGTTTCCAGATTAATGCTAGCAGCATTGCTCTGGCATAGGGAAAGATTAAATTTAGCGGATTGTCGAGGTCTAGGATTGATTGAGCTACGTTTGTGATTAAGGTTTCTCTGTCTGCTAAAAGCAGTAGTACCAGTGAGTTAATTTTTTTGACTGCAATGCAGTTGTCGCCGGAGTTTTCTTGAAATAGGATGCCGTCTGGCTGTTGCTGGAGCCAGTTGATTTGTTGGTGAATAACTGCTAAATTGTTAGGAAGTCGATCGCCTTTACAATCAATCATTTTGCAAATCTAAAGTTTAAAATCTTAAATACAGCAAATTCCACATTTATGAAGTTAACTCCCCGTAGGGACACGGGACTGCCGTGTCCCTACACTTCACTTCAAACCCAATAATAGCGCGATTCCCCCGATCGCGCCAACTACGCCCAAAACAGCCCGGAGGCTGACTTTTTCGCCCGCGAGCACGGCTAAAGGCAGTACAAACAGGGGACTGGTAGAACTGAGTGCTTGGGCGATAGCTGCGGGTGCGTATTTTAGGGAAGTCTGTTGCAGAAAGATTCCGAGATAGGTTCCTAAAAAAGCTGCCAAAATTATTGCGCCTAATATTTTTGGCACTTTTAATTGTTGGAAACTATCCAGGTTTCTTGAGTTCAAAAAGCACAGCATGACTGCCATGCCGCCGCTCAAACGCAAGGCCGCTGTCCACAGGGGATCGATATCTATTTGAGTGAAAGCGGCGCGGGATAAAATAGCGCCTGCGGCGTGACTTGTTTGCCCCAATAAACTAATGCCTAATCCCTGCCAAAGATGTTTTGAAGGTAAGGCTGTTTCCGCTGTCCGTTCGGCAATTACCCAAGCTACGCCGCAGATTGTTAAAAGAATGCCGATACAAGCAATAGATGATAACTTTTCTTGCAAAAATATGAAGCCCAATAAAGCTGTTAAAGGGGGAGATAGGGTTTCTAAAAGCAGCGCTCGCCTCGCTCCTAAATATTTTAATACGATAAAGAAAGCGGTGTCTCCGATGCCAATTCCTAGGGCGCCGCTGATGAGCAGGATTGCTAAAATATTGGGGTTGACTGGCGGTAAGGATTTGCCTAAAATTAGTATGGTGGCAAGGAGCATGAACAGGGCGATCGCGCCTTTGAGCAAATTTAGCACGACTGCGGGGATTTGCTGTCCGACTCGCTGCCAGATTGCGGAAGATAGAGCCCAGACAAACGCAGCAGCTAAAGCGGCTAATTCACCCATAAAGTTATTGGTTATTGGTAATATCAATTCCGGTTGTATCGGAATTAATATTACCGGAAATCAGGACACCGCGACGTGCCGTTTCCCTACAATTGATAGCGGTAGGGAAACGGCACGTCGCCGTGTCCTCTATCATTCCGGTGCAGCCGAAATTGATATTATGGGTTAAATGCCCGATGCCCAATTCCCCATGCCATATAAATTAGGGTTCCAGATGAGATATCTGAAACCCTAGATTTATTAAGCTCTTGCAGTAGTGGGCGAAGAGAGAATCGAACTCTCATACCTTTCGGTGTCAGATTTTGAGTCTGATGCGTCTACCAATTCCGCCACCCGCCCTTTTTGTTGGTTTCACCATCATAACACACCGATCGATTTTGCACAAGAGATTCGTAATCTTTTGAACTTGCCCAGCGATCGATCTCTCTGGCGCGCAATACTGGTACAGGATGGGACAACTGAGACGTTTGAGCTTGTTTGAGCATTTCTCCCAGTTGAGTGCTGCTGAGGTCATCGTAGGCGCGGGCCTGGGCCAAAAACGCATCTACATTCAGTTTCGGTGCTAAAGTCGGCGAACCTCCGGCCAGTTTCATCAACACCGATGCTACCACTCTCGGGTCTTGGGTGGCGAGCAAGGCGGCGCGATCGCACGTAAATTCGGCACACCGCAACCATTCCAGCATTTGCGCCTGCAAGCCCTGCACCAGCACGGTTCCCACGGGAGAAATTTGACCGGCGGCCAATACGATTAAATTAGCCAGAGTCAGGTAAACTCCGTGCTCGCACTTTAAATGACCCAACTCGTGACCGATTACTGCCTTAACTTCCTCGTCTGTGAGCAAATCAATCAGCGAAGTGTGCATCACCACAAAAGGCTGTTTTCCCCGCATGGCAAAGGTGTAAGCATTGGGCATCGGATGCTGGCGGACATAAAGCTGGGGCACTTCCAAATCCAGAGTTTTGCAGGCGTCTACCAGCAATTGATGCAGGTGAGGCAATTGATTTTCGCCGACTTGGACGCTAGAAGCCAGATTTTCGAGCATGAAAAACTGTTCGCCGAGTTGTCCCAGCAACTGTCGCACCATCAAATCCAGCCCGGGAAGTTGTTTGAGACTGTTGGTAGCTTGCAAGTCTAGCGGGTGCCGAAATTGGTCTGCTTTCAAGCCGATGAGCGGGATGTTTAACATTTTAGTCCTTAGTCATTAGTCATTAGTCCTTAGTCATTAGTCATTAGTCAGCAGTCATTAGTCCTGAGTCAGCTTGCCCGGAAAGCCGATCCTTGGGTGGTCATTGCTCATTAAAAAAGATTGATATTTTTCTTCTTCCTAATGACTAATGACTGTTGACTAATGACTGCTGACTAATGACCGCTGACTAATGACTAATTAACAGTTTAAACCCGATCGCACGGGATTGACAGGAGCCTCAGCAATCACAGGCTCGGTTCCCGGATTGACCCGCTGCAACTTCGCTCCCAATTTTTGCAGTTTCACCTCTAACTGCTCGTAGCCGCGGTCTAAGTGCTGCAAGCTGCTGATTGTGGTGACACCATCGGCTGCAAGTCCCGCCAGCACTAAGGCCGCGGATGCCCGCAAATCTGTTGCTACTACGGGTGCGCCCGAGAGCACGGAGACTCCGCGCACAATCGCGACATTGCCTTTAACGCGAATGTCGGCGCCCATGCGGTTGAGCTCTGCTACGTGGCGCAAGCGGTTCTCAAACACGGTTTCTTTGATCAAGCTGTCTCCGTCGCTCAGCGTCAGCAGCGCCATAAACTGAGCTTGCATATCTGTGGGAAAACCCGGGTAAGGCAGAGTTTCGATGTCTGTGGCCGAGTGAGTTTTGCCGGGAACTATCCGCAAAATGTCGGGGGATTCGGCAATAATTGTCGCGCCGATTGTCTTCAATTTGGCAATGACGGCGGTCAGGTGGTCGGGAATTACCGGCGACAAACTGATTTCGGAGTGAGTGATGGCTCCTGCTACTAAAAATGTTCCGGCTTCGATGCGATCGGGAATAATTGAATAGTCTACCGCGTGCAGTCTGGGAACTCCCGAAATGACGATCGTATTCGTGCCCGCGCCTTGAATGTTTGCTCCCATTGCGCGGCAAAAATTAGCCAAATCTGCGACTTCCGGCTCTTGAGCGGCATTTTCAATCACGGTTTCTCCTTCAGCAAGAGTCGCCGCCATCATCAAAGTTTCAGTTGCGCCGACGCTGGGGTAGTCCAAATAAATTTTGGCTCCTTTGAGGCGGCGGTTCGGCCCTTTGACGTAAGCGTGAACGGTACCGTGGTCGATGTGGACTTCGGCGCCGAGGGCTTGCAGCCCGCGAACGTGCAGTTCGACTGGCCTGGCGCCGATGGCGCAACCTCCGGGTAAGGGCACTTTCGCAAATCCCAAACGCGCTAGCAGCGGCCCGATGATGAAGAAGCTCGCCCGCAGTTGGCTGACTAATTCGTAGGGAGCTTGAGCGTCTATCAGGTTGCTGGCGTTGATGTCTAAAACGTCCCCATTCTGCTGTAATTTGACTCCTACAGCCGACAGAATTTGTCTCATGCGGGCGACATCGACTAGACCGGGAACGTTGCGGAGGCGGCAATCGTCGGGGCAAAGCAGAGACCCGGCCATGATGACTAAGGCTGAGTTTTTGGCGCCGCTGATTTTGACGTGTCCTTTCAGGGGCTGGCGACCCCAAATTTGCAATACTTGTTCGTCGCTTTCAGATGCAACTGACAGATTAGGTGAGTGCTGAGCTGGTGTAATGGGTTTGCCCTCCATATGCGCTTCGTTACTTTATACATTATTAATTTTGGTTCGATTTTACCGGAAAGTTTTTATATGTCCAGGGGGGATGTTAAGAATTCCTGGTATTATCTTGGCTCCCATTGTGTCTGGGTGAGGCTTTCAGGTACGATCGCACAAATAATCCCGATCGAGTCTCATGCAGTTATATGTATCAAAATTTACTGTTTGCCAGGCGGCTGTCGGTCGGGACACAGATGGGGTGCGGTTCTCAACCAGCTTTTTTTAGTACACCGCGAATGGGTTGTTGGCAAAGGTGTAATATATCTGTTCGATCGGCAATGCCGGAAAGTTCTCATATTGTCGATCGCCCCATTGCCTGTGCTACCCTGTGACAACAACCTAGAGCCAAAGCTACTCCTAGCATATGGTTCACATTAAACGGATCGAACTGACTAACTTTAAATCTTTTGGCGGCACGACGGCGATTCCCGTGCTGCCCGGTTTTACTGTGGTTTCCGGGCCCAACGGTTCTGGGAAGTCCAACATCCTCGATGCTTTGCTGTTTTGTCTGGGACTTTCGACTTCTAAGGGAATGCGGGCCGAACGTTTGCCGGATTTGGTCAACAGCGCCCAAAACAAACGCGGTACGATCGAAGCTAGCGTCACTGCGACTTTTGCGCTGGAAGATGTGGGGGATGAATGGTTCGCCCGGGATGAAGATGAAGATGAGGTTGAAAATCCAGCGGATGATTTGTCTGTTGAGTCTTCTGAAGCAGAAGACGTAGCAGCAATCGAAATTCCAGAAACTGAAGACAGCAACGGACAATCATCCAATCGAAAATCGAAAATCCCAAATCCAAAATCGGATGAGTTATCTGTTGAAGAAGTCGCAGAGATAGAAATCGCAGAAAATCAAGAAAACAACGGACAACTGCTCGCTACCAATCGAAAATCCAAAATCCCAAATCCAAAATCGGATGAGTGGAGCGTGACGCGCAAACTTCGAGTAACTCGCCAAGGAACTTACACTTCAACTTATTACATTAACGGCGCACCTTGCACGCTGACTCAACTGCACGAACAGCTAAACCGTTTGCGAATTTATCCCGAAGGTTATAACGTTGTACTGCAAGGAGACGTTACGAGCATTATTTCGATGAATTCTAAGGAACGCCGAGAAATCATTGATGAATTGGCAGGAGTGGCTCAGTTCGATCGCAAAATCTCTCTAGCCAGACAGAAGTTGGATGAAGTTAAGGACGTAGAAGAACGCAGCCGGATTGTAGAAAAAGAGCTGATTTCTCAGCGCGATAGGCTGGCGAACGACCGCACGAAAGCGGAAAAATATCAAAAATTGCGGGCGGAATTTCAAGAGAAATCGCAGTGGGAAATAGTCCTTAAATTCCGCCAGTTGCAAAAGCAAGAATGGAAACTGCGGGAACAAATCGAATCGGGCGATCGCACTTCGGCATCTCTCACCGAACAACTGCAAGCAATCAGCACTCAAATTCAAGCGGCAACCGCCGAACTCGACGCGCTGAATGCCCGCGTTAAAGCTTTGGGAGAGTCGGAACTGTTGGCTTTGCAAGCGAGTATTGCGACTCAGGAAGCCCAACAGCGGCAACTCCAAAACCGCAAACAGGATTTGGAAACAACCGCCGGACAATTGGCGGCAAATATAGCACAAAACGAGCAAGAAATCAGACAATTCCGGCAAAGTTTGGAGCAAATTGAGATTGAAATATCTTATGTTAAGTCTCAAATAGAAAGTTTGCAGTCACAGCGGGATGCAGCCAAGCAAAGTTTAGATGAAAGTCGGGAAGTTGCAAGTGCGATCGCCTCGACGGCGGAGGTTTGGGTGCAGCAGCAAACGGAACTGCACCGCCAAATCGAAATTATTCAGGAAACTTTGGAACCGCAGCGTACAGAACAAGCTGCGATCGGTGAAAGAGCCGATCGCCTGCAAAGTCAAATTCAAGAACAAAACCAATCGCTGCAAGTATTGGAACAGGAAATAGCAGCGAAAAAAGTTCAGCAATCAAGCCTTGCGGAAACCAAAGGCATGGCATCTTTGCAAGTAGAATCGCTGCATCAGATTTTAGTCGAAGCCGAACAAGAATTGCAACTGCAACAGGAAACTCAAACTCGTTTGCTGGAAGAACAGCGGGAAAGACAGCGCAAATTAGACAAACTAGAAGTGCAGTTTCAAGCACTGCAAGAAGCGACGGGAACGTTTACTGCAAAAATTGTCGCGCAAAGCGGAATTGGCGGAGTTTGCGGCTTGGTGGCTCAACTGGGCAGGGTGGAGCCGCGCTATCAGTTGGCGCTGGAAATTGCGGCGGGCGGGCGCATGGGTAATATGGTGGTGGAAAACGACAGCGTGGGGGCTGCTGCGATCGAATTGCTGAAACAAAAACGGGCGGGAAGGATGACGTTTTTGCCTTTGAATAAGATTAGAGGCGGCCGGTTTTCGGTGAATGAAAATTTGCGGCGCGCGGCGGGTTTTGTGGATGCGGCTGTTAATTTGATTGACTGCGATTCGCGGTATCAGGAAATTTTTGCTTACGTTTTTGGCAGTACGGTTGTGTTTAGCAACCTCAGCGACGCTCGGCGCTATTTGGGACAGTACCGGATTGTCACTTTGGACGGGGAAATTTTGGAAACTAGCGGGGCGATGACTGGGGGAAGTTCTGCTAACAGATCGACTTTGCATTTTGGTACGGTTGATGCTAGCGAGGCTGCTGTGGAAGCGCAGACGATCGCCTCTCTGCAAGAACGGCTTGAGGAAATTGAGCGGATTTTGGTCAGGTGCAAAAGCGCGATCGAACTCGCGTCTGTTTCAGTCAAAACTCGCAGCCAAGAATTGATGGAAGCGAAGCAGAGTTTGCGCGAAAATCAGTTGCGCTCGGAACAGTTGGATGCTGAAATTAAGAATTTGCAAGCGCAGCAAACACAAGTTCGATCGCAAATTGCGAAAAATACTCAGGAATTAACTAATTCTCAGTCGAGATTGCAGTTGCTGGAACAGCAGTTGCCGGCGCAAGAATCTCAATTGCAGCAGTACCGCCAAACTTTGGCGCAGTTGGAAGAGTCGAACAGTCACAGCGAATGGCAGCAAATGCAGTCGGGTTTGCGCACTCTGGAAGCGCAGCTCCAAGAGCGAGAATTGGCTCACAGAAACGTCCAGCAGCGCCTTGTAGACTTGGAAAATCAATTCGGGCGTTTGGAGGAGAAAATTAAGGAGGGCAGCGAGAGATTGCAGGAATGGCAAGTGCAGCAAAAGGCGGGGGCGGAGGCGATCGACCTGATAGTTTCGCAGCAGTTGGAACTCGACGGGCAAATTGCCGAAGCTAAGGCTAGTTTGGGGGAAATTGAGGAAAAATTGGGCGCGATCAAGGGAGATCGCGATCGGGCGGAATCGAATTTGCGAGAACAGCATTTAGCCAAACAGCAGTTGCAGTGGCAGTTGCAAAAACTGCACGAAACCCAGCAAGAACGCCGGGAACAATTGGCCGCCGTCCGCACTCTATTGGACGCGCAGCGGGCGGAAATGCCCGACCCGGTGCCGTCGATTCCCGAAAATGTGGAGCAGGGCAATTTGATGGAATTGCAGCAGGAAGTAAAGGCGATCGCCAAACGCATTCAAGCTCTAGAACCGGTGAATATGCTAGCCTTGGAAGAGTACAACCGCACTCAAGAACGCCTCCAAGAATTAAGTCAAAAATTGACGACATTGGAAGGAGAACGGACGGAACTGCTGTTGAGGATCGAAAACTTTACGACACTGCGGCGGCGCGCTTTTAAAGAAGCTTTCGATGCTGTTAACGAGAACTTCCAAACTATTTTTGCGGAACTTTCTGAAGGTGACGGCTATCTCCAGCTAGATGATGAGGAAGACCCTTTCAGCAGCGGTTTGAATCTAGTCGCTCACCCGAAAGGCAAACCCGTTCAGCGGCTGGCTTCCATGTCTGGAGGCGAAAAATCGCTGACGGCGCTGAGTTTTATTTTTGCGCTGCAACGCTACCGCCCGTCTACGTTCTACGCTTTTGATGAAGTGGATATGTTTCTGGATGGGGCAAATGTGGAGCGATTGGCTAGAATGATAAAACGACAGTCTGAACAAGCCCAGTTTATTGTTGTGAGTTTGCGGCGACCTATGATTCAATCGGCCCAGCGTACAATTGGTGTTACTCAAGCGCGGGGAGCTTATACTCAAGTCATAGGACTGAAGTTGTAGTCCCGGAGTGTCGGTTGTCGATGATGGTGTTCAGTGATATATGTACTCAATAAATCAGGATTAGAGCTAGATGACATCCGAACAAATTTGCCAACGCTCCGACATTCTCGGCACTCAGGTAATCACCCGCGACAGAGGTAAACGCTTGGGTGTAGTCAGTCAATTGTGGGTAGACATAGACCGGCGGGAAGTTGTGGCGATCGGTCTGCGAGATAATATATTTGCAGTCGCTGGAATGCCGAGGTTTATGTTCCTCAGCAATGTCAGCGAAATCGGCGACGTGCTGTTGGTGGAAGATGAAAGCGCGATCGAAGATGATGTTGATGTTGAAGTCTACAGCATTTTGATTAACAGCGAAGTTATTACCGAAACTGGCGAACTTTTGGGTAGGGTGCGCGGCTTTAGGTTCGACCCCGAAGACGGTAAGTTAGTTTCTATCATCATCGCTTCCCTGGGAATCCCGCAAATCCCCGAACAAGTTCTCAGCACTTACGAGTTGGGAATCGAGGAAATTGTCAGCAGCGGCCCGAATCGCTTGATTGTGTTTGAAGGTTCCGAGGAACGGATGCGGCAGTTGACAGTGGGTTTGCTCGAACGCGTCGGTTTGGGACAAGCACCTTGGGAACGCGACGAGGACGAGCAAGGCTACTATCCGAAACCCGTCGCTACGGGATATCAATTGGGCCCCGGCGTACCGATACCTGCTGAAATGCGTCGCAAGGTAGCACAGCCTGTGGTGGAGGAAGTTCCTTGGGACGAGGATTCGCAGTGGAACCGGCCTCCGGTGCGCCAGCAGCAAATGCGCGCGGCGGTGCCCGAACCCATTGATGATTACGAGGAGTACGAAGAGGATAATTGGGGCGGCGAGGAGGACGATTACGAGGACGAAGAGTACGAGGAAAAGCAGTACGCTCGCTCTGAGAGTTCTCGCCCGAAGGAGCCGGTGGTAGAGTACGAGTATGAGGATGATGTGGAAGCGGATGCTTGGGCTGACGATGAGGCGCCGAAGCCTTACAAGGCTCCTCGGGTGAATATCCCCGAAAAGACTAAGACTCCTGAGTACGAGGAAGAACCCGGTTATTAGCAATTAATCTGGCATCTGCGGGGCGGGCTTGGGTGTCCGCCCCGCAGCCGTTGATGGTTGATATCAATTCCGGTCAAACTGAGATATTGCATCATTCTCAATAAGTCTTTTATGAACAGGCTGTCCGGCCTGTTCCACAAAGAGTGAATTTCTTGT
>JAUBOG010000912.1:0-1152 GCA_036700105.1 Microcoleus occultus BM001215583 | reverse complement strand
GCGTGAGCGCAAACAAACCTAACACTCATGATTGTTGCTTTCTGGAGGCGAGAATTGGTATAAGTTGAGGGGGAATTTCAAATTGGTTCCAGCCAGAGGTGGCTTAGACTGGGTATGTTGAATTTGGTTAAAAAATTATGAACGCACAACCCAAAGGCCGCCTAGTTTGGAATCACTCTACCCACCTACCCGGTTTAATACCAATTTTAGAGCGCCTGACTCTAAAAATGGGCATTCAAACCGTTACTCCAGGAGTCATCAACAAAGTTAAAGGACACATCCCCCGCATGACATTAAGAGTGTCAGTACCAATTCGCGGGGGATTTAAAATCATTGCCAGACAGGGCACAACCGTACAAGAAGTCTTTATATTAACCACTCTCAGTCAAGGGGACTTGGAAGAGACGATCGCCCTAACCCTAGCCAAGTGACAATCTTTGCTTGGCTAGCATTGCTCGGGCTCTAACTGAGACAGTTTCGTCGCGATCGGCAATTTCGTCAAGCCTGGCCGAAACTTCCGCTAACCAATCCGGTTTAACAGCCGCACCACCCGCCAAAGCTTGCAAACCCCCCGCTGCTGCGTAGCGCACCACCCATTCCGGGTCTTGCGACGCTTGCAGCAGCGTTTTAACAGCGCCTCTTTGAGCCTCTAAAACTTGTTCTGCGGGCATCATTTCCCAGCGAATCGTCCCCAAACCCCTAGCAGCCGCCCGCCGCACGCTCAAAGCAAAGTCATTCGCCGCCGCATCCAGCAAAATATCTAAACCCCTGGGGTCGCCAATTCCAGCCAAAGCCCGAACCGCCCAAGCCCTCGCCCCGTAATTGTAGCCGTCAAGCTGTTCTAGCAGCGGCAGCACGGCAGGTTCTCCGAGTTGAATCAGCCCGTCAACGGCGGAAACCGCGGCGCCTGGGTTGTTGTAACCGAGCACTGTAATTAAGGTAGGAATTGCTTCTTTCGATCCAGCAGCAGCCAGTGCTTTGACTGCGTTTAACAAGCCTTCGGAAGAATCTGCTTGTTCGACAGCGCGAATTAAGTGATTAGTCATAAGTTACAGCATATTCCATGTATATGTGGTACACATAATCGAATCGCAAGTAATACCAATTTTAAAAAAGAATGCAACAGTATTCTTGTTCCCCCCCTTTGCAAGG
>JAUBOG010000135.1:0-14151 GCA_036700105.1 Microcoleus occultus BM001215583 | reverse complement strand
TAGCTTTTTCATTTTAGCCCTTTTTTCAGAGATTTGCAAAAGTGAGATGCACCCTGGAAATCAATGCCGCGCCGGGAATTTTCATGCACCTAAACCCGGCTGTCGGAGAAGGGATTGATGTGCCTTCGCATATTATCGAAACTTTCTTTGAATCGGGAAAAGCCGCTCGAATTCCGATTATTACTTTCAACCGAATTTCGGTGCACGAACTGCAAGAAACAATCGACCACATTTTGTTGCAGCATCCCGATTGGACGATCGGTGCTGTTTGTCGCGGTGGGCTTTTTGTCAACCGTTCTGAAAAAGTTTTGAATAAGAATTACAATCTTAACGTGCAAGGTTTGCTGCGCAATCCCAAGCTCGATTTGTTAATTGCTGAATATCCCGAAGATGTTTTGGAAGCTGAGGGGATGTTTTATGGTGGCAGCAATATGGTGGTGCTGGACAATCCCGGGGAAATTGAGATGATGTTGGTCAGAGAAAGCACTGATGACGATACTGTTGTGGTGAGGGAAGGGAATAGTATTTCTATTCGCCGCCAAGGGTTGATCGAACAGTATAATTTGGGCGATGGGGAACCGTTTACGCGGGTTTATTTGAAGGAAATCGGGACTGTTTTGTAGGCAAGGGACGGTAATGTTGACAGTTAGGTGCGCATTCCTACTTAGGTAAGGTGTGCATTGCGCACCCTACGGTTGATAGTTAGGTGCACATTCATAACTTAGGTAAGGTGCGCATTGCGCACCCTACGCTTGACAGTTAGGCGCGCACCCTACGGTTGACTACTTGTGCGATCGTAATTTTTGAGACGATCTGGTTTCTGCGGTGCCGATCGTGTTATCAAGGAAATTCACAAGCACTGAAACGAATCGCCCTCCGCCGGGAGAAGCTGTGAGAAAATGAATGCTGCGACCAATTGCTTTAATTCGCTGACTACAAAAATACTGTCGTCTCGCTGCTACATTCCAGCAGCGCTGACTCTTTGCACCGGTACGATATTGTCATTTGCAGCGGCGGCTGTTGTCTGGAATTGGGAAAATCAACGAATGCAAGCTGAATTTTATCAGCAAGCCGATCGCCTGAATACGGCCTTGCAGCAAAGCATCAACAAAAATTTAGAATTTTTATACTCACTTCAAGCATTCTACAGCGCATCTACTGAAGTTAGCAGACAAGATTTTAAGCTATTCACTCAACCTACACTTGGACGAAATTCTGCTATCTATTCTGTTAACTGGATTCAGCGCGTGCCGGCAGCTCAAAAAGCCGCTTACGAATCGGCAATTCGAGCAGAAGGTTTTCCGGGATTTAAAATTTACGAGCGAGATGCTGACAAAAAGCCGATCGAAGCAAAAGCGCGATCGGAATATTTTCCAATTACCTACAGAGAAGCCGTACAAGCAGATACAAAATCCCTCGGTTTTGATATTGCTTCCAGTCCCGAACGCAAAGCAGCTTTAGAGAAGTCGGTGAATACCGGGAAAATAACGGCTTCGGGGAAGATTAAATTAGTCACCAACGATCGACCCGGATTGCAAGTATTTCTGCCAGCAGGGCGCCGCACAACTTCTGCTGATAACTCGGTTAACAATCGCAAAAACATCATGGGAGTTATTGCGGGTCTGTTTCAGATTACCAATATGGTCAATTATTCTTTAAAACAGCTAAATTTAGACAACATTAATTTTTATGTATACGACAACTCTGCTACAGGGAAAGAACGCTTTTTGATGCGCTACGACTCGCAAACCAAGCAGTTGATAGATGACCCAAAGTTGGAAAAGCCGGAGTTAATTAATCTGGGACAATTCTGTCAAAGTATTAGCGCTTGCACTCGCCTATTGAACGTAGCAGACCGCCAGTGGATGCTGCTGGTTTTGCCTGGGAACGGGTACACCAGTCTGAGGACGCATCAGGGTTCGCTGGCTATTTGCGCGATCGGACTGCTGATGACTGGTAGTTTGACGATTTACCTGCTGATGTCTCTAGAGCGTACCGCAAAAGTAGAACAGCAAGTGTTCGATCGCACAATTCAACTAAAAGAGCGCACCGCCGAACTAGAAACGGCACTTAAAAATTTACAGCAAGCTCAACTTAAACTGATTCAAACTGAAAAAATGTCCAGCTTGGGGCAGTTAGTGGCAGGAGTTGCCCACGAAATTAACAATCCTGTCAACTTCATCTCTGGCAACCTGAGCCATGCAGGGGAATATACTAAAAACTTGCTGGAACTTGTCGAGATATACCAACAGCAATATCCGAACCCAACACCAGAAGTGCAAGAAAAATTAAAAAAAATTGATTTGGAGTTTATCAGTGAAGACTTGCCTAAAATCCTAAAATCTATGAATGTCGGAGCTGAACGCATCCGCCAAATAGTGCTTTCTTTGCGGAATTTTTCGCGATTGGATGAAGCTGAAATGAAGTCGGTTGACCTTCATCAAGGCATTGACAGCACGTTGATGATTTTGGATAATCGGCTAAAATGTAACGGTAATTTTACGGAAATTCAAATTATCAAAGAATACGGCAAATTGCCATTAGTAGAATGCTGGCCGGGGCAATTGAATCAGGTATTTATGAATGTCTTGAGCAATGCGATTGATGTTTTATATGAAGGAAACGACCCCAATCATGCTCGCGTAAAATCGGCGAAAAATTCGGCATTTCTACCTACAATTAGGATTCGCACTGAACTTTTAGATTCTAATTGTGTATGCGTGCGCATCGCTGACAATGGGGCGGGCATGACGGAGAACGTAAAAAAACGTTTGTTTGAACCGTTTTTTACTACCAAGCCTGTAGGGAAAGGTACCGGATTGGGATTGTCGATCGGCTATCAAATAGTGGAAAAACATCAAGGTTCGCTCAGGTGCGTATCGGCTCTGGGAGAGGGAACTGAGTTCTGGATTGAGGTGCCGGTGCGACAGCAGTCTAAGCAATCTGTTGCTGATGTTTCCTCTGCGGTAGGTGTCAATTTCAGTTAGAGGATAAGGGAGGATTCTGACTTGTTCAAAGGCTTTTCTTTAGGAGGGTGAGTCGGAGAACTCGACGGAGGATACGGCAGTGCCGTTTCCCTACCCCGATTAATTGTATGGACACGCCACTGCCTTGTCACGATTTCGGATAATATTAATTCCGATGAAGAGCGGATTTGATTTTACCCGCCAGAAGCATTTATAATTTCCCCAAGGCTCGATTACCAATTACTAATTACAATGTCTTTAAAATCTATTAGCATTCCGCCAACAACCGGCCAACCAGTCGCTTTGATTGTCGCTTTGCACGGATGGGGTGCTAATGCTCGGGATTTGACTTCCTTAGCACCGGCTTTCAATTTGCCGGATTATCAGTTTGTGTTTGCCGATGCCCCGTTTCCCCATCCGCACGTAACCGGCGGCAAAGCGTGGTATGACCTGCAAAGCAAAGATGCTCGGGGATTGGTAGAAAGCCGGCAATTGCTGAGGGAATTTTTGCTGTCTTTGGAAAGCAGCACGGGCGTGCCTTTGTCTCGCACGATTTTAGGCGGCTTTTCTCAAGGCGGAGCGATGACTCTGGATGTGGGATTGACTTTGCCTCTAGCGGGCTTAATTTGTCTGAGCGGTTATTTGCACCCGATTTCGCCCGTTGCGGGGAGTGCTTTGCCCCCTGTTTTAATCGTGCACGGTACTCTAGATACTATTGTCCCGGTTAGTGCGGCTGTGCGATCGCGCGATAGTTTGACTGCTTGGGGAACTCCGGTGCAGTATCGAGAATTTAACATGGGACACGAAATTCTGCCCGAAGTTGTAGATGTAATGCGAAGTTTTGTTGTAGAAACTGTGTCGAAATCTGATTAAAGCCTTAGTATATAGTATGGCGGAAGTCTCGGGCAGGGTCAAACAATGAAAACTTTAACCAAAGCATCGCGCGATATTGCTGTACTTACTTCTCAGGATGTGGCAGAACTGGCTGTCCGTTTGGAAGTTGACGATTATACAGATCCTTTTGAGGGATTGAATGATTGGCATTTGCTGCGATCGCTTGCCTTTCAGCGGCCGGAGATGGTTGAACCTTATCTCCACCTTCTGGATATGGAAGCCTACGACGAAGCATAGCCTTAAAAATCTAGCTCTAAAATTTCCACAGAATTGAGGAAGAAGTTAACAGCATATTTTGTTGTGAATTGAACAGATGAGTTATGGATTTTTATCTGTTTTCATCTTAACTTCTTTCTTGATTTTTTTTATAGCTGAAGGAAGAAGGAAGAAGGAAGAAGGAAGAAGGAATTAAGAGATGCGATCGGGCAATTATCCGCAATGGTTTCAGGAATTCATCAAGTTCTCATAACCTAGAAGGTTGCTATATTACCAAAAATCATGAAGGGCAGACGAATTTTAATCGGCGTTAGCGGCGGGATTGCGGCTTATAAAGTTTGCGAAGTAGTTTCAAGTTTAGCGAAAGCTGGAGCTGAAGTTAAAGCTATTCTGACTGATGCGGCCGGGGAGTTTGTGACGCCTTTGACTTTTGCTACTCTTTGCCGCCATCCTGCTTTTACGGACAAAGATTTTTGGCAATCAAATCACGGCCGCCCTTTGCACATTCAACTGGGAGAATGGGCCGAAGTTTTTGCGATCGCTCCCCTGAGTGCTAATACTTTGGCTAAGTTGGCGGGGGGTTTTGCGGATAATTTGCTGACTAATACTGTCTTAGCTTCTACTTGCCCTATTCTGCTGGCGCCGGCGATGAACACGGATATGTGGGAACAGCCTGCGGTACAGCGAAATTGGCGGGAAGTGTTGAGTTACCGGCGCTATCACGCGGAGAATCCGGGGGCGGGAATGCTGGCGTGCGATCGCGCGGGTGTCGGTAGAATGGCAGAACCGGGTGAGATTTTGGCGCACGTCGAATCGCTTTTGTATGCGAAGGGCGATCGAGATTTAGCGGGTAAGCGGGTGTTAATTTCTGCAGGAGGCACGCGGGAACACCTCGATCCGGTAAGGTTTATCGGCAATCCTTCCAGCGGCAAAATGGGCATAGCTTTGGCGCAAGCTGCACTGCACCGAGGCGCGGCTGTGACGCTGGTACACAGCATAACTGGCGAATTAGCGCTGTCTGGCGTGCGGGCGATCGCAGTTACCAGTGCTGAAGAAATGCGGCAGGCGATGCTGGAATGCTTTCACGATGCCGATTTGACGGTGATGGCGGCGGCGGTTGCGGATGTGAGACCGGCTGAGTACAGCAGCGAAAAATTGCCCAAGCGATCGCTCCCCAATTGTTTGCCTTTGGTACCGGTAGCGGATATTTTGGCAGAGTTGGGACAATTGAAACAGCCGCACCAAAAACTGATCGGGTTTGCAGCACAAACTGGGGATATTGTCAAGCCTGCGTTGGAGAAATTGCGATCGAAGAAACTGGATGTAATAGCCGCAAACCCGATCGACAAAATAGGTGCAGGTTTCGGCAGCGATACCAATCAAGCAATATTGATTAATGCAGAAGGAAAGCAAGTAGAAATCGCACCTTGCAGCAAGCTAGAAATGGCTCACCGGTTGTTTGATTTTGCGAGGGATATGTAGGGGCGGGTTCACCAATAATATTTAATACCCGCAAACAATTTATATAAACCCGCCGACACACAACAGATAACCTAAATGAACGTTTAGTGCGATCGAAATGAAACGGCAATCTGCTATAAATTAGCAGGTTCGGGCGATAATTCTGATTCTACAAACTCGGTTGATTCCGAGTCAGCGCGCAACTCAATATCTTCAACAGTAATTTCTAGCTTAAATCCCAACGCTTCGAGCAATTCTACCAAACTGTAAATTTCCGAACCTGCGCTTTCAGTCAGCATCTTGTCAAGTTTTTCGTGATGCTGTTTTGCTGACTCCGAAAGAGCATTCATCCTGATTTTAGCCTCAATCACCTTTCTGATGGCATTTCTCAAAAGTGCGGGTTCAGGGTCTTTTTCTTCCAAGATAGCCCCGATAAAACCCGCAGCGTGTTCGGCATCTTTGAGAGATTCAATTAGGGACTCGCGGTAGCTATCGCTGGTAGGCATTTTCATTTCTTTCATAGTCTGCCGAATACTCCTTCGCTTTGAGAATATCTTGTTCTTGGGTACTTTTATCCCCACTACAGAGCAGAAGCACAATTGTCGCTCCTATTTGTCTAAAATAAATCCGGTAGCCAGGGCCGTAGTTAATCCTGAGTTCGCAGACACCATCTCCGACTGACTTATAATCCCCCAGATTGCCGAGACTAACTCGCTCAAGCCTTGCATCAACCTTAACTTGGGCTTTGCCATCTCGTAGGGAATAGTACCACTCTAAGAAAGGAATCCTGCCATCGGGTCGGATGTAACGTCGAATTTCCCTCGGTTGTACTTCCATAATTTTATCCTACTTCATTAACAATTTCTATCGTAAGCGCGGTGACAGTGCATTAAGTGGGCAAACAAATCATACTTAAGACAGAGGTATTCGATCGACAAAATAGTAAACCTTGTTTCAGGAAACAAAGTTTAAATCAAACAGGGCATTGTGAATGAACTTAAGATCGATCGCAAAAACCAATCTACTATTCGGCAGCCTGATAATTAGCCTCGGATTGCAAGCAATTCCAGCCTCCGCGCAATCAGTCACCGACGCGCAAGTTTCCGCCTTCGTAGAAGCGCTGCGACAAGCCGCCCCGCCGCAAGCCGCAAATGACGGAATGTACAGTCAGTGGCAAGTTTTACCGGGCAATATTTCCCGCTGGGCAAAATTCTGCACCAAACAAGATTTAACACCCCAACAATTTGAGGCCGACGCGACAAAAGCCAAATCAATTGTTACCTGTATCGCGGGCGATTTGCTGCGCGACGAATACAAAGCTAGCGGTAACAATGAAACAGCCGCCATCCGCCGCGCCGCTTGCTGGTGGATGACTGGGGAATCAGCAGCTTGCAAAAGTGGCGCAACTGCTACTTATGCCGATAAAGTTGTCAGCGTTTACCAGCAGCAGCGGGCTAAAAAGTAAGGTTTGTGCTGCGGGATTTAGATTTTTTTGACCGCAGATAGCAGCAGATTAACTCAGATGAATTGCGATTTTTAGCAGAGGTGTAACCAATCCTATCGAGCCATCGGATGTAGGTTTTGGGCTGTGTAGCCTTCGGGCAAGTTAGAAATATGGGTTGCCTTCTGCTAAAAAGCAAGCTATAATAAGTAATGTACGACCGAACTGTTCGATAGAGCAGTGTAGGCCGCGCCAAGTAATCAACTTAAATCTTGTACCCATCAAGAACTCAAGGAGAACCCAACAGGGTTCTCTTTGAGTTTATAGATGAGTAACTTTTCCTTTGATTTTAGCTTTCAATCTTGAAGCAATTTCTGGTTTGATGGAAAACACGTCCTTATCCCCCGGTCCTGTTGTCAGGCGACTAACTGTAAAAGCTAAAATATCAGCTAATTGGATAAAATAAGAACTGTGGGAATCACGAAAAACTACATCTTCAACGATGCCATATTCTGGATATTCAGACTGGGTATCGAATTTCCGAAACCGCTCTCTGACCATTTTTCTAATGTTTTTCTCTTGAGATTGATTACGATCGTAATAGATTAGCCCATTCTGGGATTCTTTAGTTTCGCGAGATTTATCGTGGAGATAGTTCTCATAGATTGACAAAAATTCTCTCCATATTTCTTCGCTAAAAATCTTCACCGAGTTTTTATTTGATTGACTGTAACGATTTCTGAATTCATTTTTTGATTTGACAGTAGCGAATAGTTGAATTGGTGAGTCGCAAAGGATATTCACGATGCCTGTGTAAATATCCTCCAAATCGACAGGATTTACCAATGAATTAAAAAAAGCTCCTCTGTGAGCAAAGAGGTCGGAGCCTTTTAATTCCTGAATTGTCAAGCCGTATCTTTGAGAAATTGATTGTCTAAAGTTTAGTATTATCCAAAACAATTCTTTGAGATAATTGGTTTCAACTGCCACTCCCGCCAGTATATAAAAATCAGTGCTTCCCTCCACCAAACCGTTATCCCCAGACTCATCCATGTATAAAAATTCCATAAGTTTATTCCAGAAATAAAGAAGTCAAGTGGTTACTACGAATTTTACTCTTTTTCTACCTGACTTCTCATCAACTTTTGCACGCTGGCTAAAGCTCGATTTAATTCATAATTTTTTCTTTCTGAATTCTGCAAAAAAGCCTGCTGTTCTTCCTCAATCATCAACACATCCTGCCGCACCAAACCATCTAATAACTTTTGAGCCGCACCGAAACAACTATCTTTGATAAACTTGCGAAACCAAACAGGCAATTTGTGCAGCCGCCAAAACGCATTTAGTGAGGTAAAGTGAATTAAATAAGCGCGAGTTGCTGTCTCGCTTACCGGGCAAACCAAGCAGTAAATCTTAAAGTCGCTTCCCAAGGTTGAAACCCAGTGCGGGTAAAGGTAACTCACCTCCAGCGGTTCCGGGTGCAGTCGGCGCAGGGATTTGAAAAATAACTGGGAAATTGACCAAATTTTATCTATTTTGTAATAACTTTGCGCCTGATAGCGAGCAGTTACTCGATGCTCGTCTTCTGCTAAAGTATCTAATACCGGATTTGCCCAAGCTTGCAAGTCTTCGTGCAAGTGTCCGTGGTACATATCCATCAAGTTTTCAATTAAAAATGAATAGTGTGCCTGACAGTCTATGACTGAAACAGTAGCAATATAATTGAGATGTTCCCACTCTGGCAAATCCAGTAAATTAGTTTTTTCGGCTTGGGTTTCTTCGCCGGGAAACAGCCAGATAAAACCGTTTTTTTCCTTGACTGGATAGGAGCGAATTTTGCAGTTAGGTAGCTTTTGATTTTCTGCTAAATAATCGACTTCGGCGCATTCTCCCCTTGCATTTAACCGCCATCCGTGGTAAGCGCATTCGATTAAATCGCCTTTAACTTGGCCGTGGCTGAGTTTAACTTGCCGGTGCGGGCATCTGTCTTCTAAAGCGTTAATTTTGCCTGCACTGTCGCGGAAAAGCACGATCGCCCGATGCCAGATTTTCGCAGCGACGGGCCCTGTTTCCACCTCGGTACTGCGCGCGACTGCGTACCAGCGATCGAGATTAATCCCCAACTCTCGGATGTGAGTTTTTTCTCCCCTTGCAGATACCGATTTTATCGCGTTGTCTTGCATTACAAATATTCCCAAATTACGCCCATCAAACAACCCAATTTTACAAAATAACAGCCCGGAAAGTAACGACCGTAAATTTTTTTAAATCTCCCTTCTGACAAATACCTGTCGCTGGCTAAATGCTTCAACCAACTAGGCGACAGTCGAAACTTTAATAATCTTGAAGCATTGCGAAATCCGTATTTGGAACAGTCGGGAATGTAATCTCTCGCAGCACCTACTATGTAGCCTATTGTACCAGGTGTTTCGACTTCCGAGACATTATCTAAAAAAACGACTTTGCCGCGCGGATTTAATATTTTTTTTATTGAGAGAAGCGTGCTGGGGAGATGTTTGAGGTGGTGAAAAGTGGTGGCGCTGACGATTAAATCGAATTGGCGATCGAGTTCTAAGCTGCTGACATCCATCTGGATGTATTCAATATTGGGTGCTGGGCGTTTTTGACGGGCTATATCTAGCATTTTTTCAGACAAATCGACCGCCACTACATTCTCGTAATATTTGGCTAATTCAAAAGCAAGAATTCCCGAACCGCAGCCAATATCTAACGCTGTACCTTTGCTGGTAGATAGGTTTTTAATAAAGAAATCGTTCTTGGTTTGCAAAGTGGCAGCGAAATCGTATTCTGTGGCAAAAGCATCAAACATTACAGATTTATTGCGAATTTTCCAGTGACTCTTTAGCATCTATTATTGCTTTATACTCATTCAATATTTTAACCGCAGGTGCACCCCGATCGATGCAGATATTTTTTGGGTTCGCAAGCTCTACCTTTTACCGTCACCGAACTCAATTGTTACTGAGATTACCAACTCTCCTCAGCAGCCCGATCGCCCTTAATCCTGCGATCGGGATGTTTGCAGTGAAAACTTTAGCCGTAAAAATCTCAGGGCTAAAGTCGTCACTGCAAACCTTAGATTTTCAGCACGCCTTCGGGATTCACGGTCAAGAGCGATCGCCTCTGCAAACCCTCCTGATATAAAATAGCATTAGCCGCCAACAAACCGCTGCTCACAGCTCTTTCCATTAAACCGCAAGGAAACGGCATTTTCACCCAATCTCCCGCAAACAAAAGATTCCCAACAGCGCAGCAAGTCTCCGGGCGTTCCGCATAACTACCGGGCGGATAACCCGAGAAATTCTTTTGATTTACCAGTTCCCGGTGCAGCATATTTGCCTCTTTTAATTCCGGTACAATTTCGTACAGTTCTTGCTCGAAAGTCGCCAGCAAAACTTCCTGGTTGGGAAATTCCTTCTCCTTGTAACAGTAAGCGTGCAGTTCCACTACACTGCCGCCAGTTTGTTTGTTCCACTCGATAAACTGATCTTGAATTTTGTGGTAAAGCGTAATGCTGTCAGTCAGTTTGTAGCCGGAAAGCGAACTGAAATTGCTGTGTTCCCAAGGAAATTCGCGATCGAACCAAAAACGACCCACCGCAAACGGATCGGCTATTTTCAAACTCTCAATCCGGCTTTGCACCTGCGGATTCACCTCACCGGTTCCCAAACTAAACAAATGGTGCATTCCCGGAACATCCGCCGCCAAAACATAGTAATCAGCCTTCAATGTTTCTACTGCATTCTGCGGTTGCGAACTGTCAGCGACTGCTGCCAACTGTATTTCACCTGCTTTTTTTTCAACTACCTTAAACCGAGGCAGATCCCGCTGAGCTGGCCCGCTGACAACTCGCCCTTCGGCATCAAAAACTGCCCCGTGACAAGGACAGTGAAATTGACCGTCGTCTTGTTTCTTAACTGTGCAGCCTTGGTGAGTGCAGCTCAGAGAAATTGCTTCTTTCCCCGACGGTGCGGCGGCAAATACGCTGTCCCCAGCTCCGAAATATTCCGTAGAATTGCTGTCAGTTAACAGCGCGTTTCGCTTCACCCAAAAAGGTACTTTACTCTGCAGGTCTCCCGACTGATAACTCAGAGAATCAATCTGGCCGTTCTCCCAGTGAATGTTACTAACTGCGACATCTGTCAATACTTTGCCGCCTTTGCTTTCAATGGCTCTGGCAATAGGCTGCACTAAGCTGGTTCCCATATCTTGCCGCGTGCCGTTGAAAGCCAAACCTTCGGGATTTCCGAAGAAGTAAAAGTGGAAAAATTGCATTAATTCTCCCGCGCTCAATTCGTCGGGAGCGTTGAGGCTGGATTTGGCAAAAGGCAGAAAATACAAGTCGTAAAGTCCGCGCGGAAATTCACCTTTTACCCAGTCAGCAACTGATATGTTGTCGAGTCTAGCGAAACTTTTTTGAGTTTGAAAACCGCCGATTTCTCGAAATACTTGCCAGTGAGCGGGTTTTGTGAGATTGATTCCCCACTTGAGCCGGTTGGGAGAAGATATTCCCAAATCAACTATGTTCCAGGGAAAAGCTGAATGGTTGGGACGGAAGACTTCTGGTTGGTATTTGCCGTCTCGAAACACAACGGCGTAGGATTCTAAAGATACAAAATTATCGGTAATTTTTAGTTCTTCTACCACACTTTTGAGGTTGTAATATTGCGGAAAAAAACCGTGGAAACCGTGTTCCATCATGAAGGTTTCGTTCCCGACTTGTATCGGCCAACTGGCAATTTTGCCGCCTAGTTGGGGCGATTTGTCGAGCAGCGTGACGGCGAAACCGCGCTGGGAGAGTTCGTAAGCGCAGGCGAGCCCGGCCAAGCCTGCACCCACAACTGCAACGGTTTTGCGGTTATTCAGCATTCGCGGCAAGTCTAAGGAATCTTGCACGAACACGGCGGGCTCTGGCTTGGAAAATCGAGAGTAGCCCAGCAGCCCGCCTGCGGCACCGACTCCGAGGAATTTGAGGGCGGTTCGTCGAGAAACTGGTTGCGATAGCGGTGGATTGGTTGATTGACTCATCAGCGGTACGCGGTAACGGGCTTTGAACACAAATACGCCATAAGGCATATATCATAGACCGAAAGCATGATATGTGAAGAAATACTAAGACGCATCCTTGCAGAAAAGGCTCGCGATCCTGTTTGAGGGCTTTCCTACCCTTCGGGAACGCCTTCGGCGAACGGATCGCTTCGCTAAGGCTAACGCACTTGACACGGTAATCTCGGACACAATCTGTCTGAGGTATGATGTGTTTTGGGCTGATGTAAAGTGATTTTATGCCCGCTACACAAAAATCCAACTGTAAAACCGTATAGTTATTACCAGTGACAGTTAAACTATTGTGGAAATTGCGCCGCCGAGAGTTTCTGAAAGCTTTTGCGATCGGCTTAGCAGCCCCTTTTTTTTATAACAGCGCAGCACATTCTCAAGACTATTCAAATTCCGCAAAAAGTGCCATCGCCACCAATCCCACAGCCCGAGAAAACCAAAAACCGGGAACCGCAGACTGGGAGTTAGAAAATCCGGCTACCAAGCGAGAAATCGAAGGTTACGCCTCTTTGACCAGCGTCAATATCGGCGGCGAAATTAAACTATTTGTCAACACTAAAGAACCCAATTATACCATAGAAATATTCCGCACCGGATGGTATGGCGGACTCGGCGGCAGGCGGATAAATGACCCAATTATTAGAAAGGGAATCAGACAGCCTCCGCCGAAAGAAGATCAAGCATCGGGGCTGATAGAATGCGATTGGAAAGACCCGTATATTTTGCGAATCGATCGCGCCGATGACTGGACGAGCGGCATTTATTTAGCCAAACTAACCGCCAGCCGAACCCAAAAGCAAAGTTATATCATCTTTGCAGTCCGGGATGACGATCGCCAATCCGACATTTTATTTCAATCCAGCGTCACCACCTATCAAGCCTACAACAATTGGGGCTACAAATCGCTTTACCGCTGGAACAGTCGTGCCAAACAAGCCTACAAAGTTTCTTTTAATCGGCCCTACGCCATGAGTCCCAACCGCAAAGCCGCTTACGGTATAGGGGCGGGGGAATTTCTCACAAACTTTCAGCCAAAAAGGAGAACTTCGAGCGCTGGTTGGGAATACAATACGGTCAGATGGCTGGAAAAAGAAGGCTGCGATATTACTTATGCTACCAACATAGACACGCATTTTAATTCCCGATTGCTGTTGTCTCACAAAGCATTTTTGTCGGTTGGACACGACGAATATTGGTCGCGAGATATGCGAAAAAACATAGAAGCAGCTAGAGATGAAGGCGTCAGTCTCGGCTTTTTGGGTGCTAATATTTGCTATTGGCAGATTCGCCTAGAACCCAGCCGGATTACCGGCGACGTAAACCGAACTGTAGTTGCTTATAAAGAAATGGCAGATTTAGACCCTATGGGCGAATTGAAAGAAGAATTTGGTGCAGTTAATTTACCTTTAGAAATAGCTGCTTCTGGGGAGCTCAATTATGGAATTGGCAAACCAGAACCCGCTCAAATAGCTACTTCCAATAAATCGCCCGCAGTTTATTCCTTAGTAACAACTCGCTGGCGCGATCGCACTGTCGGCAGTCCCGAAGACGCTTTGATCGGCGTTATGTACGAAACATTTCAAGTGAATTCTGATATTGCGATCGCTGAAAGCGCCCCCGATTGGCTGTTAGAAAAAACGGGGTTAAAAAAAGGCGACAAATTACCGGGGCTGCTGGGTTACGAAGTCGATCGAATGTTTGGCAATGCCCCGAAAAATATAGTTCGCGTCGCCCATTCGACCTACCCTTACGGCGGCGGCACTCGGTATGCTGACATGACAGTTTATACAGCCGATTCGGGGGCGACAGTATTCGCGACAGGTTCGATGCAGTGGGCGTGGGGATTGGACGATTACAATGCGCCGCAGTTGCGATCGTCAGTTTTAAATGCTGGAGCTCAGCAGATAATGCGAAATGTTTTGGCAAAGCTGTTAAATTCAGCAAAAGATTGAATCGCCGGAATGACAAGCGAGGAAACGGCAGTGCCCATAGGTGTCAACAACCAGCCTGAAAGCATTGATAAATCTAGTTTACAGCCGAGTCTAGATCCCCCTAAATCCCCCTTAAGAAGGGGGACTTTGAGAAGATTCCAGT
>JAUBOG010000911.1:0-1159 GCA_036700105.1 Microcoleus occultus BM001215583 | reverse complement strand
TTTTCTTCCTTGGCGTCCTTCGCGTCTTCGCGGTTCAATAAATTGATATTATTAAAAATCGACAATATAAAATCTAAAACCTAAAAAATGGACTTACTTCGATCGCTCCCCATAGGACTTTACCTAGAACAACCCGTTACCTGGCTCCACCGCCTCGACTCCCGCGTAAAATTAGCTTGGTTGATGACATTTCTGATCGCCCCAATCCTCGCCAATCCCATCTGGCGGTTGATGCTAGTCGGAATGTTAATTATCCTCACACTCACAGCATCAATTCCCCTGCGCGTGTGGAAACAGCAAATGGGAATGCTGCTGCTATTCTGCCTATTAGTATTTTGCCTCAGCGCGATCGCCCCCGACGCACTCCCCTCAGAACACCAGCCCCGCCTCCCCGCCGACGAATTAACCTTTTTCCAGCAGCCCGCAACCCTTCCCGAACCAGCCCCCAAAAAACCCTGGTATCATCATCCCTTCAATTTCAACTCAACATCGCAAATCGCAAATCGCAAATCGCAAATCGAAAATTCCCTTCCCCAACCCACAAAATACAGTTACGTCTTATTTAAACAAGGCCCGATTAAAATCACCCGCAAATCCCTAGATTTAGCTATCAACGTCAGTACCTTATTTTTCACAGTAATTTACAGCACTAACCTCTATCTGCTTACCACAGCCAGCGAAGAAATCACCAGCGCGATCGAAAACTTAATGCAGCCCCTGCGCCGCTTGAACTGGCCTATTACCGAAATAGCATTAACATTAACTTTATCTTTGCGGTTCATTCCCCTAGTATTGGAAGAAATACAAAATTTAGTGCGATCGGTCAGTACCAGAGCCATCAACTGGAAAAAACTCGGATTTCGGCGCGCCGCTCAAGTTTGGTTGATGATAGCGGAGCGCCTGTTAGAAAACTTGCTGCTGCGAGCCGAACAAATCGCCAGCGCCATGAAAGTTCGCGGCTTCACCAGTCCCGATCGACACCGCGTAGAATGGCACTCCTTGCACTTCAAAATCCGAGACTGGATAGCCCTAGGCTGCTTGATCCTGCTTTGGAGCGCCCGCTTAGTTTGGGGGTGGGACAGTTGAGATTTGAGAATTGGGAATTGAGAATTGGGAATTGGGAATTGGGAATTGGGAATTGGGAATTGGGAATTGGGAA
>JAUBOG010000910.1:0-1161 GCA_036700105.1 Microcoleus occultus BM001215583 | reverse complement strand
TAAAACAAGCTAAAATTGCAGCCGAAAGTGCCAATCGCGCTAAAAGTACCTTTCTGGCGAACATGAGCCACGAATTGAGAACGCCTCTCAATGCTATTATCGGCTTTGCCCACCTTCTTGTCCGCTCCAAACAAACTGCCCCGGAACAGCAGCCGAGTTTAAATATTATCAATCGCAACGGCGAGCATTTGTTGAAACTAATCAACGATATTTTGTCGCTGTCCAAAATTGAAGCAGGTCAAATCACCCTCGAAGAAACTGCTGTTGACTTGTACAGTTTGCTCGATGACTTAAAACTTTTATTTCAGCTCAAAACTCAGTCGTCGGGCTTGCAACTTGTTTTTGAACGCAGTTCTGATGTGCCGCAATACATCCGAACTGATGAAAGCAAGCTGCGTCAAGTTTTGATTAATCTGTTAGGTAATGCTGTTAAATTTACTGAGGCGGGTAGGGTGAAGCTGACTGTAAAATGCCTTCAGCCGCTGGCAAAAAAACCGTTACCCAAATTCTTTCTCCAGTTCTCAGTGAAGGATACAGGTCCTGGTATTGCGCCTGACGAGCTTAGCATTTTGTTCAAGCCGTTCGTGCAAACAGCAACTGGCAGGAAATCACAAACGGGAACGGGCTTGGGATTGCCCATCAGCCGCTCTTTCGTCAAGCTGATGGGTGGCGATATCAAGGTCAAAAGTTCTGTGGGGAAAGGAACGGTTTTCAGTTTTTACATTAAAGTGAGTCGTGCAACACAGAGCGAAGTCCGTGACATCCAGCCTCAAAAACAAGTGAATGGACTGGCACCCAACCAACAAAAATATCGCATTCTGGTAGCGGACGATGAGTCTGCAAATCGGTTGCTACTAACTCAGATATTGAAGTCAGCCGGCTTTCTTGTGTGGTTTGCGGATAACGGAACTGAGGCTGTTAAATTGTGGCAAAAGTACAAGCCGGATTTAATTTGGATGGATTTGAAAATGCCGCTTTTAGACGGCTTTCAAGCTGCTCGAAAAATTCGTTCTCTGCCTGACGGCTCCAATACAAAAATTATTGCTTTGAGCGCTAATGCGTTTGTTGAAACCAAGAAACTCGCTTTGTCGAATGGCTTCGATGACTTTGTTGCCAAACCGTTCCGAGAAACAGTAATTTTTGAGAAGATGGCGCTTCATT
>JAUBOG010000134.1:0-14166 GCA_036700105.1 Microcoleus occultus BM001215583 | reverse complement strand
TCTCCCTTCTTTGAAAGGCCTCCACTTTCCAGGAGACGATATTCCTCCCCAGGCGCGGGAGATGTATGTCAGTATGCGCCAGCGCACGATCGTCGATGTTAACTCCGGGACGATCGTCCTGAGCCCCCTCGATGCTGCCGAAACCGGCCAACCTTTAGCAAAGGAAGAAATGCACTACCGATCGCTCGATCCTTGCCACACAGCTTACCTGATGGCAATGGGAGTGCAATCTTCCTTGGTCGTGCCGATTTTGCACCGCAGGAGCCTGTCGCAAAACAGCAAAACAGAGATTTGCGAGGCCCCGGCGTGCGTGACTAGATACGATGCAGGAAACGACCGCAAAACTCACATCGAACTGTGGGGACTTTTAGTGTCTCACCACTCCTCCCCCCGCAATATTTCACCAACAGATTTAGAAGTAATTCAGCTCGTAGCAGATCAATTGTCGATCGCCATCGGCCACTCGCTCCTGCTCCAGCAAACTCGCTCTCAAGCGGCCCGCGAAGCCACCGTCAGCCGCATAGCAGGCCTGTTGTACGGTCACGCCAACATTCAACTGCAGCAGGCTTTAGAAGCCACTGTCACCGCTTTGGGCGGCAGCGGCGGCAGACTCTATCTCACCCGCCCGAAAATCAACGGCGAAAAGTTATCGGCGGCCTCGCTCGATCGAGCATTTCCCATTTGGGCCGGCGATCGAAATTCGACGGCGGCGGCCAAAGCCGATGCTACCTTTGAACTGTTCAAAGCCGGCGAGCAACCGACACTTCCGGGCTGGGAAACAGTCAGGGCGATCGAAGCTCATCCCCTGTGGCAGCAATGGCTAACTAAAGGTTTTAACAATACCCAAGAGATTCCCAACTTCCCAATTGTTAATACTCAATTGCCAGTTTGGATAATTACCGACTTATACAAAGAACCTCTATTTAGAGTTTTAGTCCCCGCTTTTCAAGCTACTAAAATCCGGGGTTTGCTGGTAATTCCCCTGCACTACCAACAACAAGTAGTAGGCTGTTTGACCATTTTTCGCAATGAAATTGATACCGAAAAAATGTGGGCCGGGCGTTTTGACAGCAGCGCCGGACAAATATTGCCCAGACAATCCTTTGAAGCCTGGAGAGAAATCAAAAAAGGTCAGTCGCCCGAGTGGAAACGGGAGGAGATAGAGCAAGCTTTAGCGATCGGCAGCCAATTTTGCGCGGCAATCGGGCAGTACGTTCTTTATCAAGAAGTGCAAGCCCTGAATGCTAACTTAGAGCGCCAAGTTGAAGAACGCACCGCCCAATTGCAAAAATCCTTGGACTTTGCCCGAGTATTGACGCGAGTTAGAGACCAAATTCGCAGCACCTTGGATTTGAAAACGATACTGCAAACTATTGTGCGAGAAGTGAGAGTTTTGTTGGATACCGATCGCACGGTGATTTACCAATTTGCAGCAGAATCAAGCGGCGAGGTCGTTGTCGAAGCTGTTCGCGGTGAGTGGGAGTCAATTTTAGGTCTCAAATCTCCACAAAATTGTTTTCCCGAAGGCTCAGTGTGTTTTTACCGAGCCGAACGGGTGCGAGCAATTAATGATATTTATACTGAGGATTTAACGCCCTGTCACCGCGAATTTTTGGAAAGTTTGCAGGTGAGGGGAAGTTTAATTGTGCCGATGACGGGCAAAGATTCCCAGTGCTGGGGGTTGCTGATTGCTCACGAGTGTTCCGGGCCGAGGGTTTGGCAAACAGCAGAACAGGAGTTGCTGCAGCATTTGGCCGCTCAAGCTGCGATCGCCATTCACCAAGCAGAACTTTACCAAGAAAGTCTGAATGCAGCAGCAGCCGATCGGGCAAAAGCCGAACAGCTAGCTCAAACCGTCACAGAATTGCACAATACCCAAGCCCAACTGATTCAAACCGAGAAAATGTCCAGTCTCGGACAACTGCTGGCGGGAGTCGCCCACGAAATCAACAACCCCGTTAACTTTATCTACGGCAATCTCTCCCACGCCAGCGAATACACCAAAGATTTGCTCTGCTTGGTGGATCTCTACCGCGAACACTACCCCAATCCCCACCCAGAAATTAGCGAGTGTTCCGAAGCCGTAGACATCGAATTCCTTGCGGAAGATTTGCCCAAAATTTTAGGTTCTATGAAAGTGGGAGTTGAGCGCATCCGCCAGTTAGTTGTATCTTTGCGGAATTTTTCCAGGAGCGATCGATCTGAGAAAAAAGCTGTTGACATTCATGAGGGGCTCGAGAGTACGCTGTTGATTTTGCAGCACCGGATCAAAGCCACGTCCGATCGAGAAAGCATAAACATTATTAAAGAGTATGGCGATTTGCCGCTAGTTGAGTGTTATGCAAGCTCGCTCAATCAAGTATTTATGAATCTGCTCGGCAATGCCGTTGACGCCCTAGAAATGGGAGGAAAAGAGCTATATATGAATGTTCCATCCAAGTGGGAAAGTGTAACGGCGACATATTTAAGCTCCCAAAAACAGGCTGTCGAGCCAGTAGATATCAATGACAGCGCCGAGTGTTTGATTCCTGATTTTCCCTCCCCTTGCATTCGGATTCGCACCAAATTAATCGATAAAAAAACGGCAGTAATCTGCATAGCCGACAACGGTCACGGCATCCCCAAAGAGTTAATTTCTCACATATTTAATCCCTTTTTTACTACTAAACCCGTCGGTCGGGGTACGGGTTTAGGACTGTCTATCAGTTACCAAATTGTTGTAGAGAAACACGAGGGGGTACTCAAGTGTGTTTCTCTACCGGGTCAGGGTACTGAGTTCTCGATCGAGATTCCGCTGAATTAGCCAAAAGTCTTTAAGGCAAGATCAACCTCACCAGCACAGAGCCGATCGAACCCAGAAGACTCATAAAGTCGCCGCGGCTGGCTGTGCGGGGTTCTGTTGGCTTTTGGCGGGCTACAATGGCTTCGCCTAACTGCTTTGACAGCTCTTGGCCTTGAGCATTTCCCTCAGCGGCAAAGAGTTGGTTTGCTCTTGCTGCGTCTTGAGTCGCGCCGGCGAAGTCTCCCAAATCAGCGCGAGACATACTGCGCGCAAAATAAACTGCTGCTAAATCCGGTTTCAGATTCAGGGCTTGATTGTAATAATCAACAGCATTTCTGTAGTTTCCCGCTTGAGCTTCCTGCACTCCCAACCGATAGAAGTCTTCAGCATTGCCGATATTAGTTGGCATTCCTCTAACTCCGAGCAGTTGCGCGTTAGTTAGATTGGTGCCTTGCAAATTGGCGTCGCCCAGATAGGCACTTCTCAAGTCAGCACCGCTGAGATTTGCTCCGCTGAGGTTAGCCCCCGTCAGGTTGACGCCAAACAAACTGGTGCCGCTGAGGTTGGCTCCGCTGAGGTCAGCGCCGGTGAGGTTGGCTCGGCTGAGGTTGGCCAGCCTCAAGTCAGCACCTTTGAGGTTGGCTCCTGTTAAGTTCGCTAGCACCAGACCTGCACTGCTGAGGTCGCAGTTGGGGCATTGCCGGGTGGCGAGTAATTGTTGGATGTGTTGGATGTTCTCGGCGGGTGCAGGTGCGATCGGGGCGATCGCGGTCAACAGCGTTGCAGCAGCGAGGATTCTGAGTTTCATTATTAAACGTCCCAAATCCAAAATATTAAATCTAAAATAGCTTTTATTGAAGCAATTGAAACCTAACATACAGCGTATTCCAGGTTTGTGAAGTGTAGGGACACGGCACTGCCGTGTCCTGGGAGGGGAGTTAAGGATAGGCGGGTGTACTTCATAAATTTGGAATCTGCTGTATCACAGGTTAAGCCAACAAGTCTTTTGAGATCGATTCCGGTAACACTCCTTGTGACATAAAGGAGACCGCCAGTGCCACTCGAAAGCTGTGAGTAATATTAATAATTCCGATGCTACCGGATTCGATATGATTGGCAATATGTAGGGGTGATGCGTGCTATCCACCAATCACCGGACATAACTGGACAACCAGTACCTAAAGGTGAAGAGATAGCCAGCCTCAGTTACAACTACGTTTTCAGGGTCATGACACCTACAGGTACTTTCCAGCCTGTGGCTCTGTCGTCAATCGTTAAACATCTGTATTTGGTTAAAGAAGTGCGGTTGACTCAACAAGCCCTGAAAACATTGGCGAGGAAAACATTACCCGAGCAATCGGAGGACGATTATGTCTAATTTTGTCTTCGTTTTAGACACCAACAAACAACCGTTAGATCCTGTAACTCCAGGTCTTGCCAGACGGATGTTAACTCAAGGTAAAGCAGCAGTTTACAAACGTTACCCGTTCACAATAATTATCAAGTATTCCTGTGACAAACCCCTTACAAAACCGCACGAAATTAAGCTAGATCCCGGCTCAAAAACCACAGGATTAGCCATACTGCAAGGTGGTAACAAAGTGATCTGGGCAGCCGAGTTAGTTCATCGGGGAAATCAAATCACTGGTGACTTAGCATCCCGAGCCGCAATCCGTCGTAACCGCAGGAATCGCAAGACTAGATACCGTCAACCTAGGTTTCTCAATCGTACTCGCACTCCCGGATGGTTGCCACCTAGCTTAGCCTCAAGAGTATCGAATATTGTGACTTGGGTGAATCGATTGCGGCGGTATGTTCCTGTAACATCTATATCTCAAGAGTTAGTTAAATTCGACACCCAAGCCATGTTGGCTCCTGAAATATCAGGAATTGAATATACTCAAGGCGAACTAGCAGGTTATGAAATCCGACAATATTTGTTAGAAAAATGGGGCAGGAAATGTGCTTACTGTGGCATCAAGAATACGCCTTTAGAAGTCGAACACATTCACCCCAAATCGAAAGGAGGAAGTTCGCGGGTGTCGAATCTGACTCTTGCCTGTAGAAACTGCAATCTGGCTAAAGGTAATAGACACATCACAGATTTTCTCTCGGAAAAACCCGACATTTTATCGAGAGTTTTAAAATTTGCTTGCTTGCCATTGAAAGATGCAGCAGCCGTGAATTCTACTGGATGGTCGCTGTTTGAGAAACTCCAACAAACAGGCTTGCCAGTAACAACGGGTACGGGAGGGCGCACTCAGTACAATCGAACGAGAATGGGACTGCCAAAAACTCACTGGATGGATGCTGCCTGTGTGGGTAAAGTAGAACAACTGGTGATACTGACAAAGCAACCATTACTGATAACCGCTAAAGGATGGGGCAACCGTCAAATGTGTACGCCCAATAAATACGGGTTTCCCAACAAGCATAGAACTAGGTGTAAGACTTTTTTTGGGTTCCAGACTGGAGATATGGTGAGAGCAGTTTTGCCGATCGGGAAATTTGCAGGTACTCATGTTGGTAGGTTGGCAGTTAGAGAGAGTGGAGTCTTTGATTTGAGGACAGCTTGGGGAAAAATTAGCCCTGTGCGTCACAAATACTGCACAATAGTTCACCGCAATGATGGTTATATGTATGGGTTTTCCACTCTTGTCCGCTAAATCGGCGATTAGATGCGTACCGATCGGCACTCTACTACATTGAAATTCTGGGTTTTACCCGATCTCAATTCCGGCTGCGCCGGAATAACCAGCGAGGAGACGGCGAGTGCCTTAGTCCCTACCGCAATCAATTGTAGGGACACGGCACTGCCGTCTCCTCCGTCTTCTCCGTTGATATCATTCCGAGGCAAACGGATTTGATATGACTGTCAAATAAACATTTCGCCACCAATAAATTAGGGCAACAAAAAACTTGTTACCCTTTAGTAGCGGTTCTGCCAAACCATAAAATCCAACAAATGAATTAGTCGTGAATCGTGCCGTCGGGCATCGTCGTACCCTTAAGATATACTCCGCTCAGGTTGACTTTTGTCAGGTTTGCTCCCAGCAAATTTGCCCCGCTTAAATCTGACGCACTTAAAATCGCTTCCGTCAAATCTGCCCTAATCAAGCTCGCTCCCATTAAGTCGGCTCCGCTGAGGTCTACTTTGCTCAAGTTTGCTCCAATTAAATCGGATTCTGTGAGCACCGCCCTGCGCAAGTTGACTCCGTAAAGATTTACTCCGTGCAAATCTGCACCGCTGAGTATTGCCCGAGATATGTTGGCTCCGATTAAAGTTGCTTGGATCAGAGAAGCTCCGCTCAAATCTGCTTTGCTAAGATTTGCTCCCATCAGCTCAGCTCGATTCAAGTTAGCTTCAGCTAAAAGTGCTTCTGTGAGGTCGGCTCCACCTAAGTCTGCTCTGCTCAAATTGGCCTTGCACAAATTGGCTTTGCCAAAGTTGACTCTGTTGAGTTTGGCTTTGCACAGATTTGCTCCAATCAGGTCGGCTTCATACAGATTGGCTCCAATTAATTCTACTTCGTACAGGTAGACCTCGTGCAGGTAGACGCCGCTAAAATTTCTTTCTCCTATTGCATATAGCTTGAGCAGTTCGTCAACGTTCATGATCGCTTCTCTACACCTTTTAAATGAAGAATACTCTCAGCCAACTGCCTGAACCGGATGTTCTGCTATGTTAGATTTTAGATGCCGAAAGATTCACACCAGCGCGGCACTTGCTTCGACCTGCAAAATTCCAGAATAAATTAGATTATTTTGGAAGTTTGAAGAACAAAACTCAATAAATTTTTCGGGCAAACAAATTAACATTTAATATTTTTCACAATCATCCCGATCGCACTTCTGGACTAAATCAAAGGAATTTTGGGTAAAAAGCGCGATCGAACCCATAACTTTTTGTAGCTAGTTGAGTTTACTGGGTATTAGTGTGACAACGATCACTGGTTGATGTTAGTAATATCACATAGAAGCAGCCATTTCGATCACGGCTGGCAGAAAAAAATAGCAGATAGTGGTACTGTACTGCTGAAAAATTGACAAAGCCACGGTCAGTATGTTTTACTCAACTGGCAATCGAGCAAGTAATTTCACAGATGCCTGCTCGCGGCAAGAAGGTCGGTTGCAACGTGACTCGGGGCAGCTCCGCTCCGGTCAGTAAGACTGCCGATATCTCAGGATTTCTCGCACAGCGAAAGCCAGAAATCCGCTTCAGGGAATGGGAGTATCTATGTATAAAAGTGCGATCGCTCGTATACAAATCAAGCTTGCCTGCTAGCCACTAATGACATAAAATCGCTAATACCTTCGCAAAAACTACCAATAAATACCAGGAAAACCATGATATATATTTAGTGAAAATAGAAGAAATGGTATTCCTTAAAAGTCAACTATTAGGCTAATATTGCAGTCGAGCAGTTAACCGATACCAATATTAGCAATGATGCTTGTCCCATCGGATACAATGCTGACCAAGAAACCATTTTTTTGGCAAAAAAACTTCATTGCACCCCTTAGTCAAAGCAAGAAAAATGCTTTTGAGCGTCCGAGAGTATCCAGGACTAAAAAAGTTTAATTTAAAGCATCTTTGGATTGCTTTCTTAGCAAGCATAAAAGCCTGAATTTAGGAGCGGAGCGGATTTTGCTCCCTTGTCAAACAAAGCTATTGTAGAGCGCGAATCGTGAGGAAACTGATATGGCCGGAGTATGTAAACTTAGCATCACAGAGACAACTGAAGAACTAAAAAGCTTGTTAACCGAACAAAAAACGGCAAGCGGTTTTCAAAAAATTCAAGCACTTTACCTGTTTAAAATTTGTCACGTTAAGACAGTCAAAGAATTGGCAATGACGATCGGGGTAAACCGAATCACAGTACAGCGGTGGCTGAGAAAGTACCGCTCTGACGGACTCGAAGGACTCCTGGAAACCAAGCACAGCGGCGGTCGCAAGCCGGCAATTCCTCCTCTGGCCCGCGCTAGTTTGGCAATGCACCTGAGCGACCCCCAAAAAGGCTTTAAAAGCTATGGAGAAATTCAAGAGTGGTTGCAGCAGGAATACAGCATTGAAGCTTCCTATAAAGCCGTTTATGCGACGGTACGGTACCAACTAAAAGCGAAGTTGACCAAAGTCTAACAGGATGGCGAACTTCTAAATTTTGTCTCAGTTGCAGGTTTTCATTATTTTTGAAATCGGGTAAAAAATTTCAGCTTCAAAAAGAAGCTGAAAAAAGCCTAACATGACGGCTAACTTGTAGGTTTTGTCTAGCTTGCAGGTTTTGTCGTTTTTACTATTGTTATTTTGAAGTCTAGATGTTCAGAATTTAAGGCAAAAATCGATCTAAAGCGGCTTTCAACTCTTCAATTTCTGTATCAATGTTGCCTTCTTTAGCTGCTCTGGCGATGCACTCAGTCAAATGTTCGTCCAGAATGATTCTGGCTACGCGATCGAGCGCGCCTCGAACCGCAGCAACCTGTACCAGAACTTCCGGACAGGGACGATTTTCCTGTACCATTGTTTTTATACCTCGAACGTGTCCCTCAATCCGAGACAAGCGATTGACCAGCCGCCGCCGCGATTCTTCATCGTGATGGTGAGGGTGAGGGTGAACTGAGTCACTGTCGTGATGGTGGTCAGAACTTGAGGGCGAAGATTTGTCAGCAGAAGTATCAGAGATAATCATGAGGCAAAATTTAATAGTTAGAATTCAGAATATCTTGAGTTAGTCCAGGGTTAATCACTTAATGTATTCTAACCGCTTATTAAAAGCTAGAGAAATTAGTGCATTTAAACTGTACATTTCGAGTCCGCATCAAAAATCGTCAAATCCTCTCCCCCTCTCCCCTTCTCCCCCTGTCCCCTTCCAATACCACAAACAATCTAGATTGCATAAGAGCTTAATTTATGGCTAGCAGCTACTTACCCGCGCCTCGAATAAAACGCTGCTCCCAAGGCACTGAGAATTTGGCAAAATATATTTGGGAGCTCCTAGTAGCAAATTAACCCCGCGCGACAACTCCTGCACCTAACTCAGCTAAAATAAAATTCACGCTATGGGAATATTCCAGTTTTTGGGCGCCGCACCCCGAATGGCGGCTTCGCTGTCAAGCCTATTTTTAGCCGTGACGATCGCCCTAAATGCTTGGCTCGTCAACCCTGCAACAGCTTCAGCCATTGAGGTACAGCCTTCGTTCAACCTCCGCCAACAGCTTAAAACAGGTCAGCCGAAAGTGCAAATAGAGGAATTCTCACCGGCTGTCGAAAATCCCCCAAAATTGGCACTCCGGGGCGCGGAACTCCCGGCGACTGCTAGCAGCAACAGCTTTGTCACCGCAGCCGTCGATCGAGTCGGGCGAGCCGTTGTGCGAATTGATACCGAGCGCACAGTCAGCCGCAACCTCGATCCGTTCCTGGAAGACCCCTTCTTCAATAGATTTTTCGGTGAAGACTTGCGCACCCAAGTACCCAGACAAGAACGCTTGCGGGGTCAAGGTTCCGGCTTCGTCATCGACAAAAGCGGGACTGTATTAACCAATGCCCACGTAGTTGACAAAGCCGATCGAGTCAGTGTCACCTTAAACGATGGCAGCATTTTTCCGGGAGAAGTGTTGGGTACGGACGAAGTGACGGATTTGGCTGTTGTTAAAATTAATACCAAGGGTGTTAACGTGCCTGTAGCAGCTTTGGGAGATTCCGATGCGGTGAAAGTGGGAGATTGGGCGATCGCCGTGGGAAACCCGTTAGGATTTGACAATACCGTCACCTTGGGAATTATCAGCACTTTGAAGCGATCGAGCGCAGCCGTAGGAATTCCCGACAAACGCCTCGATTTCATTCAAACAGACGCGGCCATCAACCCCGGCAATTCCGGCGGCCCGCTGTTAAACGGTTTAGGAGAAGTAATCGGGATTAATACCGCGATTCGAGCCGATGCGATGGGAATTGGCTTTGCGATTCCGATCAACAAAGCGAAAGCCATCTACGCGCAGCTAGCCAAGGGAGAAAAAGTCAGTCACCCATTTTTAGGCATTCAGATGATTGCTTTAACTCCTGAAATTGCCAGAGAGAATAACGCCGATCCAAATGCTGTTTTGATCGTACCGGAAGTCAAAGGAGTATTAGTCATGCGAGTGATGCCAAATACGCCTGCTGAGAAAGCCGGGATTCGGAAGGGAGATGCGATCGTCCAAATTGACGGCGAGGCTGTCACCACCGCCGAAGAGTTGCAAAATTTGGTGGAAAATAGCCAAATCGGTCAAAGTTTGAAACTGAAATTGCGGCGGGGTTCTGTGACGAAAGATGTTACTGTTCAAACGGCTCAATTGAGAGATTTTTAGAGCAGGATCGGCCGGGCTAAAACTGTTAAAAACCCCCACAAAGTTTGTAGTAAGGACTTTAGTCCGATCTGAATTATTTTAGCCAATAAGGATTAAAATCCTTACTACAAACGAGTTTTGTTATGGGTGATTCATATGACACGAACTCAGCTTGCCTATCCCAAAATTCCCGATAGTAAAAATTGCCCCGAGCGACAATGTATAGCTTTTGAGAAGTACGATGGCACTAATTTGCATTGGGTTTGGGAATTTGAACTCGGTTGGTATGCTTTTGGTACGCGCCGCAGTAGATTTGATTTAGATGAAATCGGAATTGCAGAATTTAATGCTGCACATCCAGGTTTAGAGGAAGCTCCCGATATATTTATGAGAGACTTTGCTAGTCCGTTAGAGGCTATATTTCGAGAGAACGAACAGTATCACTGTGCTGAAATTACTGTATTTGCAGAGTTTTTTGGTGCTAATTCGTTTGCGGGAATGCACAAACAAGGCGATCGCAAACAATTGGTACTTTTTGATGTGGAAACCGATCGCGGTATGGTTGTTCCAGATCGCTTCATTCAGGACTTTGCTAAATTAAATATTGCGCGAGCGATCTATCGCGGCAAACTGAATGGTAAGTTTATGGATGATATTCGCTCTGGGAAATACGGTGTGGATGAAGGTGTCGTCTGCAAGGGAGGCAGCAGTGCGAGTAATCTGTGGATGGTGAAGATTAAAACTGATGCGTATATGCAGAGATTGCGGGCAGCCTTTAAGGATGATTGGGAAAATTACTGGGAGTGATATTAAATCTGAAGACTAACTTTGCGCATTACTTGTCAGGTTGAAACCGATATCCCATACCCCTAACCGTCTCAATATAATCACCCCCCAACTTCTTACGCAAGTTTTTGATATAAACATCCACAATATTAGAACCAGGGGCATAGTCATATCCCCAAACACGATCCAACAACTGCTCTCGACTCATCACTTGCATCGGGTGTCGTAAAAACACCTCAGCTAAGATAAATTCACGATTTGTTAAATTCACTAAGCTTCCTTCCACCCAAATCTGGCGGGTAATCATATCCAAGGTAATATTGTTAATTCTAAGCTTCGTCTCCTCCTTGATTTTGGGTAAATATTGGTTGCGCAACTGCACCCGAATTCGAGCTAACAGTTCTTCAAAGCGAAAGGGCTTGGTAATGTAATCATCAGCGCCGCCTTCTAGGGCTGTAACAGTATCTTCTACCCCATCACGAGCAGTCAAAACAATTACAGGCAAATATTCTCCTCGCCCTCTTAGTTCTCTGATGACTGCCAACCCGTCGATATCGGGAAGCCCTAAGTCCAGGAGCAAAAGGTCAAAATATTGACTATCAGACATCTCAATGGCTGCGCGGCCACTTTTAACGATCGCAGTCGTGAAGCCGTGAGCCTGTAGCCCGGTTTCCAAAAAATCTGTAATACGGGGGTTGTCCTCGACAATCAAAATTCGATTCATCAGCAACAATTTCCTGTGTAGAAATCAGGGGAATCACAATTGTGAAAGTAGATCCATAATTCAGGCGACTGGATAGTTCAACTCGGCCACCGTGAGCGCGAGCGATCGCCTCGACGATGGATAGCCCCAAACCAGCCCCTTCCGAGCAGGAATCATTGTTAGAAGCTCGGATAAAACGTTTAAAGATCCGTTCTCGATCTTCAGGAGCAATTCCCTTTCCAGTATCGCGTACCCAGAAATGGAGATAGCCGCCCGTCGAAGTCGAGCCAAGAGTAATAGTATCCCCCTCTTCCGTGTGCCAAATAGCATTTTGAACCAAATTCACGATCGCCTGCGTGAGGCGCTGTCGATCGACCATCACAAAACTCAAGCCCTTAGACTCCAATTGCCAATCCCGATTCGCCAGAGTTTTTGTCTTGAGATATAGCTCTTCTGTCAACCAGTCTAAATCTTCGAGCTTCGGCTCAAGGAAATCTGGTCGCTCCAATCTTGCCAGAAGTAGCAAGTCATTGACAAGGCGAGTCATCCGGCTCAACTCGTCGATAACCAACTCAATCGTCTCATCTTGTCGATCGGGTCTGTATTTCAACATTTCTATTTGACCCTGAATAATGGTAATCGGCGTTCGCAATTCGTGGCTGGCGTCTTTCAGAAACTCTAGCTGGCTATCAAAGGCAAATTGGAGCCGATCGAGCATCTCGTTGAAAGTAGCGGTCAGATCGGCAATTTCGTCTGTTCCTCGGACAGGAATGCGTTGAGTCATATCCGACTCTGTGATTGAGCGAGCAGTCTCAGTGAGTAGGCGCAAGGGAGATAACACCCGTCCCGCCGTAATCCAGGCTAGCAAGGAGAATACGGCCAAAGTGAACACAGTCACTTTGATTACCAGAATAATGGTCTTTGTCCCTACTTGATAGCGATCGGTCGCATCGTAAACAGCCACAATTACACCATGAATTTTCCCGTCAATCCCGATCGGTTCTGCCAATTGGTAAATAGGGCCATTTGGCGTCAATATAGTGTTTTGCTGGCGTCGATCGAGTTGAGCGAACTTATCGATCAGGTTTGGATTGCGATCGATAAAGTCTGGCAGTGGATAATGATTGGGCAGATAACGCTGACCGTCTACCAGCGCTAACAAAAACTTATTAGGAGTGGGAATATAGCTAGACCAGACCTGCTTGAAAATGACAGTAACATCGGACTTCTTAGATAACTGAGGATTCAGTTCGCTCAATGATTTTTGGAACCTTGTCACCTCCTGAAGCAAAAAAGTTTGAACCTGCTCTTCTAGTAAGTTACAAAAAATCTGACGAGTCACCAAGATAGAAACCGTTATCGTGCAGGATGTTATCAGGAAATACCAAACTAGAATTCGGAACCGGACTCCAGAGAAAACTCGACGCCATCCATTGGGTTGATTAGTCCTTGTGGTTCCCCTGGTTTGACTGCCTAATGAAAAATCTTTGGCTTTCATGGACTGTCCTTAAAATCTACTTCTTTGACCTTATTCCTTTTTGAAACACGTCGCCAAAACCCTTGGACAAACTTCCACTGATCCGCAGTGTGCAGGATGATAAAAGCGAGAAATGCGTAAGCCAGCCAGAAATGTAAACTTCTACCCATCTCAACCATTGCTGCATTCTCAGGGAAAATATCTGGCATAGTGATACCAAAAAAGCGCACATTATTGCTTTTGAAAGAATTAGAGAAGAAAAAACCCGTAACAGGGGTCACTAACATAAAAAGATATAGGAATGCGTGCAACGCAAATGTCCGAATCCAATCCGCATTAATTTTTGGTTGACGCCGCGTATACTTAGTCCAATAAACGCGGAGAAGATAAAAAATTCTCGATGTCAATAAAGCCATCGTTATTACCCCCATACTCTTGTGAAAGTCATAGAGAGGGTAGCGAATAAATAGCTCTCTTGGCAAGCGAGCCATAAAAGACCCACCTATGAATATCGCTAGATAGCAAGCTGCCATAATCCAGTGCATAGACCACAGTTGATTGTAAGCAGATGTCTTTTTAGGTTTAGCTACTTCCTTTGATGAACTCATCGCATTACTTTCCTTAGTACGAGATTTACTTTCGCAATACCAAGTAATATCGACGACCTTCGTGAATCGCTAATGAAGCCTTCATGAAACTTTTTTCATCTTTGAGGTCGATGCAGTATTACTTGGTTAAGTGAAGCAAGGCGCGACAAGGATTTAAAGCTCTTGACTGTACGGAGAATAACAGATGAAGTTTTATTATAGCTAATTTATAGTTGACTCTGTTTGATATTTAGGCTTGGTGCGATCGGCTTCTGTTTTCCATTACCCTACTCTTCAAGTTCTAAATATCGAGCCAAAATCAGTTGAATTTCGGATATTTGGTGCAACTCCAATTGCCCAAGACAGCGCACAAGTCGGCGTTTATCAAAGGTCATCGGATCGACGCACACGATAAAACTCTCGGTACTCAGATTATTGAGAGTCGAAGGAATTACAGGCAAAACAACGGCTCGTAAACCCTCGTTGGGAACAGCAGAAGTGATGGGTAGAA
>JAUBOG010000909.1:0-1167 GCA_036700105.1 Microcoleus occultus BM001215583 | reverse complement strand
GGACGAGTCCGTTGTGCTTGACCTCCACGCTAATGCCAGGTTTGCCGTCTGCTTCTGTTAGTTCTTCAATTGCATCGGCAAAATCTTCTACGCTGGTGAGTCCATTTTCCAGGCAGTAATCTAAAGCTTTCTCGCAGCGATTTCTTAGGTAGTTGAGGATTTTCTTGCCCTCGGCTGTGTTAGGGGTGATGTAATTTCCCTGGCTTCGGCTTCGGGATGCTGTTTTTGTGGGCATAATCTTTGTGGCGGGGTGAGTGGATATTTCCCATGAAATTCGAGCAGTGTGGCTAGTGACTTCACTCGAAAGAGCGGTTTTGGGGAATTAAAGTGACCCCCTCCAATCGGAGGGGGAAGGTTAAGCGGGAGCAAAAGAAGTGTCATATCATGTCCGTCAAAACACCTATAAAACCACAGGCTTCAATGTGTGTTGTACAAATGTCCTCAAGGGAGGTGAAAGTCGAATGTGTCTTTTCTTGCGTCATTCGACTTTCACCTTCGACAAGCAAAACACATTTAGGCAACACGCATTGAAAAGGTTTGCGCTTTTTCTATGATTTGCATGAGCAGGTATTTGTAAATTCGCCACAGCAAAGTAATAGAATTGCAATTACGGTCTAGTTAGCGGACATAATATAACTTCCGGAATTACGTTAAAGTTGTGCGTCGGCAACTCTAAACTTTGAAGATTCCGAAGCTAATTCAGCATCGACTTTTAAGAGATATTTGAGAAAGTGAGCGCTGCTATTTTCCGAAAGCTTCTTAATAACTTGACCTGTTTTCAAGTCAGCAGCTAAGACTGGATTATCAGCTTCATCTCTGACTAAACACCTAACATTGTTGCGAGATTTGCTAATAAAAGCTGTCCAATTTCCCACAGGAATTGTAGTTTCTCCAGTTTGGTTATATGCTTCACAAATGGCATCTTTCAGCAATTGTGAGAGGTGGGCGGGGCTGGCAGCAATGTCTTGGGGTTGAGACGGCGATCGCTTTTGAGTAGGGGTTGGCGATACGGATGGCGATCTCTCTTGACAAGGAGTTGGCGATACGGATGGCGATCGCTCTTGACAAGGAGTTGCCGGTACGGATAGCGATCGCCCTTGACAAGGAGTTGGCGCGACTTCTGAAAGTTCCTCAACTGATTCAATTAGTTGCACAGAGCTAGGGTTG
>JAUBOG010000133.1:0-14190 GCA_036700105.1 Microcoleus occultus BM001215583 | reverse complement strand
GTGCCGCGTCTAAATTCACCGTAGGGACACGGCACTGCCGTGTCCCTACTTTTTGACTAACCGCGGACACTCTTATTAGACCTCCGCAATCGCTATCTGCTGAGGGTGACAGCAGATTTTTTAGCAAGTTTATTCAGCGGAGGAAAGGAGAAGGAAAGGCGTTTTTTCGGCAGCGAGACAGCAGGCGAAACAGAAACACTCCTTTTTACTTTACCTTCGTTTTCGCCCTCGGTTGTTGCTTTCAAACTACACTCTGTTTCGCCATTTAGAACTGTTGGAACTACAGTCCACCGCCCTGTTGCGGGATCGCGATAAGAAGTGAAAGGATTTATTTTTAGCGGTTGGTTGCAAGGTTTAATCATGTAGATGCACTCCTTTGATTCTGAGAACTTGCGCGCCTCGATCGGCGCGATTGCTATCTCGGCAGTAGGGGCAGCAGTTTGAGGGCAATGCCGGATTCGGCAAAAGGCACGCATGATGTTTGTGCGTCCTTAGACCTTTGATAATTCGTGATTTCCTGTTAACTTTTGCCTTCTACTGGTTAGCGACCCTAGCATTACTTTTACCAAATTGCCTGTTTAAAAGCAATCCCCCACCCCCCCTTAATTAAGTTGCGGTGGGGCTTTTGAATGCAGCGGGGCCCTAGATATTCCTTTCGGCACAAGCTCGGGATAATCTAGCTATTCTAGGCCGGGAAAAATGCGGAAAATGCGATCGGCAACAAGGTCGATCGCGATCGGTGTCACAATAAAAACGGGAATTGGGAATGGGGAATCGGGAATTGGGAATCGGGAATTGGTCCTGGGGAATCTGTAATTGGTCCTGGGGAATTGGTAATTGGTAATTGGTAATTGGTAATCGATGATTCTTCCATCTTCCACCCATCCGTTACATCCGTTACATCCGCTACATCCCGTACATTGCTCGTTGCCGAACTTCCTTCTAAATATCAACTTTTGCCTTTAATTTAACAATAAAAGTAGAGCCAACACCCAACTCGCTCTCAAGAGTGATATCGCCGCCCATCATCTGACAAAACAAGCGGCTGATCGCCAATCCCAAACCGGTGCCGCCGTACTTGCGAGTAGTCGAAGCATCCCCTTGCATAAAAGGTTGAAACAAACCCTGCTGCTGCTGGGCCGACATTCCAATCCCCGTATCAGATACCTGCAAATAAACCAAATCGCGGTTCTCTGATGCTTCGCGAGTCGCACTCAGGCTAACGGTTCCACCGTCGGTAAACTTCAGGGCATTCGAGAGCAAATTGAACAAAATTTGCCGGACTTTTGTCAAATCTGCGTACATCACTCCCAAATTTGCCGAGCAAGAAACTTGCAATTGATTGTGATTTTTTTCGACTAAAGGGTGCAAAGTGGCGATGACTTCTTCGATTAAATTGCCGAGGTCAAATTTTTCTAAGTAAAGCTCCATCCGACCGGCTTCTATCTTAGAAAGGTCGAGAATATCGTTAATTAAAGTCAGCAAGTGTTTGCCGGCGTTGTGAATTTTTTGGGTATCGGGAATGATGTCTTCGAGTCCCGATTCCAGCGCTTCTTCTTCTAGCATTTCGCTGTAACCGATAATCGCATTGAGCGGCGTCCGCAGCTCGTGGCTCATATTGGCTAAAAAAGTGCTTTTTGCTCTAGAAGCTGCTTCAGCTTTGTGCAAGGCTTCTTGCAAAGCGATTTCGGCTCTTTTGCGCTCGGCAATTTCGATGCGCAGCAGTTTATTGGCTGCGGTGAGTTGAGCGGTGCGCCGATCGACAGTCATTTCTAGCTGGGCTTTGGCTTTGGAGAGTGCTTCCTGAGCCCGCTGGCGTTCAAATCCTTCGATCGCCAGCGCTACCAAATTTGCCAAAGAATCGGCGAAGGTGCGCTCCTCCAGAGCCCACTGGCGGGGCGCGCCGATATGTTCGAGAGAGAGGATGCCTACGATCTGACCGCCGAGCCTAATTGCTACATTTAAGATCGATGAATTGGGCTTGCTGGCATTGGGCATCACGGCGGAATGTTCCGCTACGGATGATAGGTGGCACAAATTTGTTTTTAGAGAGTTGGGAGTATTTGGCGCAGGTTCTAAATCACTGTCCGATCGCCAGTTTTCGCCCCCTGTGCCGCATTCGATATCTAAAATTGAACATTTTAAATCTGTTGGCGAGATCGACTCGCGGCTCAAATGATTTTCGATCGTGCGATCGTACAAGTCGAGACAAACTAATTTGAGGTTGGGGATTTTAAACTTAGAACGATCTGCCCGATCGTCGTGTCCATCTCCGGCCGCCTCTGTATCGATTGCCTCTGGCTGCTTGTGGGCCAGGGCTCTTGCCGTAAAATTTAGCTGGGGAGCGATCGTCGGGTAGCGAGTTCCAAACCGGAAATGGTTGTAAAGCCAGACGCTGACTTTTTCCACCTCCAAAGTGCGGGCGGCCGCCTCGGTAATTTCGCGAATTCCCACATTTAGCGCACCGGTGTTGAGAGTCCTCTGGCGACCTAGCTGCAGCAAAGCCAGACTCTGGCGGCGGAGTCGCTTTTCGCTCTCTTGGAGGGTTTGTTCTGCTTGCTTGCGCTGGGTGAGGTCGTGCAAGGCGCACAAAGCCGTCTGCTGGCCGCCAAACAGCAGCGGCTGAACCGAGAGCGTTGCCCAGAAAGGGGTGCCGTCTGACTTTTTGCAGTGGAGTTCGTAGTCTTGGAGGTATCCGTTTTTGGCGAGGGCGTCGAGTATATGCCGCCGATCGCCCGGATTGAAGTAAAAGTCTGGGGTGCTGCTGCCGATCAGTTCTGCTAGGGGCAGGTTCAGCAGAGCAGCCAATTGAGCGTTCGCATACAGGATCAAGCCGTCCGAGAGACGAGAAACCAATACCGGAACCGGAGTTGCCGAGGCGATCGCCCGAAACTGCTGTTCGCTTTCGCGCACGGCCAACTCAGCTTTGACAAGCAAGTGAGCTTCCATCGTATCCGAATGTTCGGTGTTAGTCTCCAGCAAAATTTCTAGGTCAGCCTTGTCGCGCTTCAAGTTTTCAATTTCCGCGCTCAGCCGCTGAACGTCCAAAAGTAGCTGTTCTCTCGATGGTTCTTCCTGCATAGCAATTGACTATTGGTAGTGTTTAATCGGTTCTGAAGTTGTTCGCGGTTTGGTGCTAGCTTAACTATGGCTTATGCCGATTAACTTCAGTCCCCCCCAGCCCGCGATCGAGACCCGCGTCCGGGGCTCACCTTTACCTTTTTCGATTCACTATTCCAATTCTAAGTGCAGCGCAGGCATCAACCGCTGCAAGTTTTTCAGCGATTTTCCCTGCCAGGGTATCTGTTTAGAGCCTTTTACGGCGATTTGAATATTCTTTTGCTGGCGCACTTTAATCACAAATTTTGAGACAATGTTAATTCCCGAACTATTTAAGAATTCTAGCTTTCGCAAGTCTAGAGTAATCGTATTTGGCGATGACTCTGTGACTGCGTTGAGCAGTTCGACGATCGGCGCGTATTCTTCCATCTGGCTGAGCCGGAACGAGCCGCAGCAGGTGACTGTTTGGGTAGCCCGATCGTACTCGATGCTGTAATCTTTGGTCTGAATCTCCATACTTTTGTCTGTTGCCGGCGGTGAGCGGTAAAGGGGCTTTGGCTGCGGGAGCGAGGATTGAGGGTCAATCGATTGCACGATTTAAGATTTGAGATTTGAGATTTTGGATAATTGAAGAAACCGACCTCACGGATGAATCCGGCGGTTGGCGATCGGCTACTGTGTTTTTTCTTTCTGCGTCCTGAGTCCTCGAAGGAATGAATCCGGGGGCTTGTAAGTAGGTCGATCGAAGTCAGGCTGGCGCGATCGCGCATTCGGTCTGACGGCCGAGAGTTTGTGTAGCTTGCACTACATATACTGACAACTGTACCATTGCCGCAGGGCTGTTAGGAGTTATTTGGGAATTTATCGATAGCGAGTTGTGGGGGTTGAGGAGACCCGGTTTGGATCGAGTTCCGAGTTGCAGCAAAAGTCCGATCGAACTCGCAAGAACGAAGAACGAAGAACCAATCGACGCATGGGTTTGGCGATTAACAACATCCTAACTGTCTTGGCAGTTGCTAGATAACTGCTGTTTTTTCTCTCAATTTGCTATTGACAAAAATCCCAAAATGTGAGAGATATCTCATATCTTGCACCGCAGTGAGTCGGAGAATATTTAATGGCAATTTCAGAAATTACAGAAAAGCTTTTGGCTGCTAAAAAAGCTAAGGGAATTAGTTTGGCAGAGTTGGAAAAAGTTGTAGGTCGCGATGAAGTTTGGATTGCAGCGGTTATTTACCGCCAAGCAGCAGCATCTGTTGAGGAAGCCGAGAAAATTTTATCAGCTTTAGGACTTGACATCTCCGAGACGGGGGCTTTGACAGAACCTCCCTTAAAAGGCGGTTTAGATCCTGCGGTTCCAGTTGACCCTCTGATTTATCGGTTCTATGAAATCGTGCAGGTTTACGGGATGCCGCTCAAAGCAGTGATCCACGAAAAATTTGGTGACGGGATTATGAGCGCGATCGACTTTACCTTGGATGTGGAAAAAGAAGCAGACCCAAAAGGCGATCGAGTGAAAATAATTATGTCGGGGAAATTTTTAGCCTACAAAAAATGGTGAGCCAGTTTGCTAAACTCGGTCGGTGAAAATTAATTTTTTTTAATTGTGTCGAAGGACCGATGACTAATCACTAATGCCTCACAAGTGTTAAGTTAGAAATAGAGTCCGCGAAGCTTGACTGGTTTTGGTGTCCGATCGGGAAACTTTTCTTTCTTCAGGTCACTCGGTCGCTCCCGCGGCAACTTCCTTTCGTCAAAACTAGCAACCGCAACCTAAAGTAAGAGGCTAAATATGTCAAAATATGACTCCCATCTCAGATGCTCTTTTTGCGGCAAGTCGCAGGAGTACGTCCGCAAGTTAATAGCTGGGCCCGGCGTGTACATTTGCGATGAATGCGTGGAACTGTGCAATGAAATTTTAGAAGAGGAGTTTTTTGACTCCAGCAAAACAATTGGTCAACAGATTCCCCAGTCAGAGGTGCGAGAGTCTCAGGGACAAGGAACGAAACGCCAGGGTCGATCGAACAAATCGAAAATCGTTTTAGCTCAAATTCCCAAACCCACAGAGATCAAGCAGCATTTAGACAACCACGTCATCGGCCAGCACTCAGCCAAAAAAGTCCTTTCTGTAGCAGTTTACAACCACTACAAACGCTTGAGCGCAGACCAAGCCAAAGACAGCGGCAAGTCTTCCTCCGACAGCGATGTGGAACTGCAAAAATCCAACATCATGCTAGTCGGGCCCACAGGTTGCGGCAAAACTCTGTTAGCCCAAAGTTTGGCGCAAATGCTCGAAGTTCCGTTTGCAGTAGCCGACGCGACGACGCTGACAGAAGCTGGATATGTCGGCGACGACGTAGAAAATATCTTGCTGCGACTGCTGCAAATGTCAGATTTTGATGTCGAATCGGCACAGCGCGGGATTATTTATATTGACGAAATTGACAAGATTGCTCGCAAAAGCGAAAACACTTCAATCACTAGAGATGTATCGGGAGAAGGAGTGCAGCAAGCGCTGCTGAAAATGCTGGAAGGAACGGTGGTTAACGTGCCCCCACAAGGCGGCCGCAAACATCCTTACCAAGATTTTATTCAAGTTGACACGAGCAAAATTTTATTCATTTGCGGCGGTGCTTTTGTAGGCTTAGAAAAAATAGTCGAACAGCGTTTGGGCAAAAAATCTTTGGGCTTTATTCAGCCGACAGAAAGCGAAAGCAACTCGACTTTACCGGCGAAAGATAAGCGGGCGGCAGATATTTTGCAGCAGGTACAACCGGACGATTTAGTCAAGTTCGGTTTAATTCCTGAATTTGTCGGGCGGATTCCGGTGGTGACGGTGATTTCGCCGCTGGATGAGGCGGCTTTGATGCAGATATTAACTGAACCCCGGAATGCGCTGGTGAAGCAGTATCAGAAGCTGTTGAAGATGGACAGCGTGGAGTTGGAATTTGACCCGGAGGCGCTGCGGGCGATCGCCCAGGAAGCCTACCGACGAAAAACCGGCGCGAGAGCTCTCCGCAGCATTTTAGAGGAGTTAATGCTGGATGTGATGTACGAGTTGCCTTCTCGCAAGGATGTTGCGACCTGTACGATTACTAAAGAAATGGTCGAGAAGCGATCGACTGCTGAATTGCTGTGGCATCCCGCATGGCACAAACAGCACGAAACTGCATAATTTGCAATTTGTAAGGTGCGCGGCGCGCGCACCTTACAAACAATTATTATCACTAAAGCAGCCATGAAAGCTAAGAATCCTTCGCCAGAGTTAGCTAAGACAATCGAAATTTATAGACAATCTGCATCCGGTTTTCTAGTGCGAGTTTTGATTTATAGTAGCGTTTTCTTTCCGCTGATTGCTAATCCCATTCATTCGGAGTTACGAAGTTTTTTAATAGACAAAGGAAATTCATACTCAGAACCAGAACTAGAGATTGCTAATCTCAATAAGGAGCAACAAGCCTACTATGCACACTATGGCGAATTCAACGATTCTCCTGAACTATTTAGCGATGCTCCTGAAGTGCTTACAAGTGAGCCTGAACAATTAAAAGAATTTCGGAGAACATCATATAGATCTAACTATAATTACCGAATGTCGTCATTAATTAGACCACTTCAAAGCCTATATAACGAAAGTAAATCAGCACAATTTGAGAGTATAACTACAATCGCTGAAGCTAAAAACACCAACGACAGGAGCTACATAGGAGTAGTATTTGCTTTCAAAAAAAATACGAGCAACCAGGTGACTACAAATGCTGGCATCTGCGTGACTAATTATCACACTCCATTACCTTCTACTATGCCAAGTTTTTATAACCATCAAATTATTTGTCCAACAGGCACTACTCTACTTTCAAGGTAATACTTTGAAACTATTTTGCACCACTCTTTGACCATCTAAATAAAACTCAAAGTTCCAATCACCCGGTTTATCATAATCTTTAAATTCGTACCAGCACCAAGTATTTAATCTATCTGCTGATGTTTTCAAAAGAGATTTACCCTGAACCACTGGTTTTCCCTCAACATCCAATACTTTACAAACACTTTCATATTCTCCACTTGGCAAGCTACCAAAATTTACAACAAAATAAACTTTTTCTTGCTTTTTGGTGGAAATAACATCTATAATTTGACTTGATTCTAGTTCTGTTGTTAGCATCACTTGAATACGAGGATTTAACTTCTCTTGGCGTGCTACTCTCTGAGGTTTAACTACTTTCTGAGGTGCAATAGGTTTTATAAATAATGAGAAAATAATCGCCAAGCTTGCTGTCAGTAAACCAACTTCGAGAAGTGCCAATCTTTGTTTTTTATTCTGACGAAGTACCTCCAGCGAAATCAAAGCATTTAGAGCTGCATCAGCCGAAGGATAGCGCTGTTTAAAGTTAGGTTTCACCATTTTTTGCAGCCAGTCAAGAAATTCGGGAGTTAGCTGCGGTAAACGACTTTTGAAATTAATCCGCCCCGTATCATCCATCAAACTGCCAACTTTCGTAGAATTAATCCCGATTAACAAGCAAATTAGCGTCGCGCCCAGACTGTACAAATCCGATGCAACAGTTAGCTGGCGGTTGAACATTTGTTCTGGTGGCATAAAGCCCAGCGTGCCTTTGACAACGCTGCTGGCGGCAACTTCTCCCCCGCCAATTCTCGCAAACCCAAAATCGACAATATAGACATTCATTCGGTCATTTACTAAGATATTTTCTGGTTTTAAATCTCGGTGGATGACTGGCGGAACGCGGTTTTGTAAATATGTAAGTATTTCTAAAACAGAGATAGCAATTTGCTTGATTTGTTCGGGATTCCATCTGCTACAATTTACCAAGGAAGCAGCATTTTTGTATTCTTGCACCATGCAGAAACCCGACGCGGTTTGGAAAGAATCTAAATAGCGGGGAATGCTGGGATGGTCGAGTTCTCGCAAAATCTGAATTTCTTTCTCGTAAGCTTGATATTGATCCCAATTAGCTCCTGTTTGGGCAAATTGAAATTGTTTGACAACAACAAAACGTTTTGTATTAATTTCGGTAGCGAGGTAGGTAACGCGGCCGCCTGCGCGATTGTGTCCGAGTTCGCGAGTTATTTGATAGCCGTAATTGGAAAAATTTGGGTATGTATTCATCAGATGATCTGCTACTAAAAAAGTAAAGTTAATTACGGTTTAATCAAATTTGGCTCGGAGCGATGATACTCGGCAATAATTTTATTTATTTTAAAAATAATCAAGTTAAGTAACGGAATAGCGATGACGAGAAGAGATAGAATCGCACTTACTCCTAACACAGCGATTTCCAACGGTTCAATCGATTCTATCTTATTTGCATACTTAAAAAGTAGTTGAAATCCCGAGCCTAAATTGATATAAAATCCAGCGCTTAGCAATTCGATCGCTACAGCATCTCTTTGGGGAAAACCTCTTTTAATTCGACCGTAAATTCTACCTCTAACTAAATAATAAACTACCAGCCAAAAAGCAGAGCTGGCAAAAAAAAGAACGACCATTATAATACTAACTTGCACAGGAAATATCCATATATATTCAGGGAATAGAAAAACCCCAGAAGAGGTAATCAAAAATCCAATAACTAAAAATGCCACGAGTTTAAAACCCCTATTATTCTTAATGCTCCCAACTGAAGAGCCAAGTAAAGCTGACACCACAAAGCTAATTATATAAGTGACGTTGCCTAGTGTCGTAATACTAAACATCCGAAAACCACCAATTAATGAAATACTGGTTATTCCAACATACGCCACTACAACTCCCATGACTGCTCCAAAAATAGATCCAAAGCAACTTATTTCAGTTCGCTCAACTTCTGCATTCAACGTTTTTTCTGCTGCTGCAAATCCAATAACTGGTATAGTACCTATTATCGAATAAACTACTTGATTTATTCCATATGTAGATATTATTTCAGTACGCAGCAGCCAACCGACTAAACTGAATAAAAACATAAAAACTAATCTATCTATAGATGAATCTAGTATTAGTTTTGCTTCTGGAAGAGGAGCAGTTTTAACTTGAATCGTAATTTGATGCGAATCTGGTTCAGAATTAGCGTGCAGTATAATCTGGCGCTGATAAGTTTGATTTGCCAGCAATTTGCTGGTATTTACCGCAATTTGACACTCCAATTCATTGCTTTCAAATGACTGCGGTTCAAAGGATATCCAAGGGTGGTCGTAAGGGGTATGCGGCGGATCGTTTGGATGCGGGGCGACTTCCCATCTCCCTGCTAAGATTGTATCGGGAATTGGGTTGCTTGCGGTCAACGTTTGTGTTAGTATTTCTCCATATTCTGTAGCGGTGAATTGAATGCGATCGCGCTCAATTCTCACTTTCGGCAAGCTGCTGACATCCAAAGATTGTAGCGCCGTTAAAGCATCCGCAGCCGATGGATATCTGTCTTGCAATCTCGGTGCTACCATCCTCTCCAACCAGTTCATCCAACCCTGCTGTAACGGCGGCACTAAATGCCGGAAATGAATGCCATAATTAGCATCAATTAAGTTGCCGACATCCACTGATTTTGTACCAGTCAACAAGCAAATCAGCGTTGCGCCTAACCCGTAAAGATCCGATGCTTCCGTGAGTTGGCGGTTGAACATTTGTTCCGGCGGCATGAATCCCATCGTGCCTTTGACAACGCTGCTGGCGGCGATATTTCCGCCTCCTATCCGAGCAAAACCGAAGTCTACTAAATAAACATTTAACTCGTCATCGATTAACAAGTTTTCCGGTTTGATGTCGCGGTGAATTACGGGCGGTGTTTGGGATTGCAGGTAAGCTATAATTTCTAAAGTGGCGATCGCAATTTGCTTGATATCCGGCGGCGCAAAGCTGCGATTTCCCGCAGATTCGGCATTTTTGTATTCCTGCACCATGCAGAAACCGCTGTCAGTCCCGAAAGAATCGAGATAGCGGGGAATGCCGGGATGATTGAGAGATTGCAAAACTTTAATTTCTTGTTCGTAAGCTTCGTATTCTGTCCAGCTAGAGTCTAATTTGGCGAATTGAAATTGCTTGATTACAACGGAGTTTTTTGTGTTAATTTTTGTGGCGAGATAGGTGACGCGGCCACCGAGACTGTTGTATCCGAGTTCTTTTTCAATCTGATAGCCGTGAGTTGAAAAATCGGTGAAGCTGTTCATATGGTTTGTAGTAAGGACTTTAGTCCTTAAGCCGTTATCTGATAAGGACTAAAGTCCTTACTACGAACGAAACGATCGCTCTTACCAACATAACTTTTTTCCAAAAGGGCGGCAAGTGCGGTATGATGTGATTCGCGATCGGTTCTAGCGGGGAGCAGCCGCTAGAGGAAACGGGGAAAGTTCGGTGCAAGTCCGGCGCTGTCCCGCAACTGTAATGAAACCTTTGTGGTTTCTCAAGTCAGAATGCCCGCCGATATCTAACTCACTTTTGAACGCATCTGCGAGGTACGGATGATGGATGGAATTAATGCGGCTGTACGCACAAAGCACAGTCTGTTTGTTTGCACTGCTTGCGCGAGTGTTTGGAAAAACGGCAAGCGAGAAGGCAAAAGCGGCGGGCAACAATTCATGGAAAATTTGTCGCAACTCGCTAAAGATTGGGAATTTTCCGATGAATTTGATATTCAAGAAGTAGAGTGCATGAGTGCTTGCAGCCACTCTTGCGCTGTGTCTTTTGCTGCTGCTGGAAAGTACACCTATCTGTTTGGCGACTTGCCTGCAAATGAGCCGGAAACTGCGGAAGCTGTACTCGAATGCGCGGGTCAATACTATGCTAAACCGGACGGTTTGCTGCCTTGGTCGGAGCGTCCTCAAGCTCTGAAAAAAGGCGTTTTGGCGAAGATTCCGCCGCTGCCAAATTAAAACTAGGATTTGCGCAAAACACTTCAACTTAGGGTGCGCAATGCGCACCTTACTGCTAATTTTATGGTGCGCAATACGCACCCTACCTGAAGAATGGTGCGCATTGCGCACCCTACAGTACATCTAAAAAAAGAGAAAAATTTAATGCACAAAATTCCCGTTACAGTTATCACTGGTTTTCTCGGTAGCGGCAAAACTACTTTAATTCGCCACTTACTGCAAAACAATCAAGGCCGCCGCATTGCTGTTTTAGTTAACGAATTTGGCGAAATTGGAATTGACGGCGAACTGCTGCGCGATTGCCAAATTTGCGACGATGGAGAAGAGGCAATTACCAACATTGTAGAACTCACAAATGGCTGTCTTTGCTGCACCGTTCAAGAGGAATTCTTGCCGACTATGCAGGAATTGTTGAAGCGTCGAGAACAAATTGATTGTATCTTGATTGAAACTTCTGGTCTCGCACTTCCTAAGCCTTTGATTCAAGCTTTTCGCTGGCCGGAAATTCGCACTGGTGCGACGGTAGATGGTGTTGTTGCTGTTGTCGATTGCGAAGCGGTTGCTAGCGGTACTTTTGTGGGCGATATCGATGCTTTGATGGCCCAGCGCCAAGCTGATGATAGTTTGGATCACGAAACTCCGATCGAGGAATTGTTTGAAGACCAGTTGGCCTGTGCGGATATGGTACTGTTAACGAAGGTCGATCGCGTGGATGCGGAAACTCAACAGAAAGTTCACACTTGGTTGCAGCAAGAGTTGCGTCCGAGTGTTAAAATTGTGCCGTGCAAAGGTGGCGAAATTAACCCCGATGTGCTGTTGGGATTTAATGCGGCGGTTGAGGATGATTTGGAGTCTCGCCCGAGTCACCACGACACTGAAGAGGAACACGAACACGATGATGATATTAACTCTACTTTCTTTATTGCCGATCGCGATTTTGAACCTGAAGATTTGGTCAAAAAACTGAAAACCTTGATGGAAAGTCAAGAAATTTATCGGATTAAAGGGTTTGTGGCGGTTCCCAAGAAACCGATGAGGATGGTTTTGCAAGGTGTGGGCGATCGGATAGAATATTTTTACGATCGACCTTGGCAACCTTCCGAACTGCGGCAAACCAAACTGGTGTTTATCGGTCGAGAGCTCGACTCTGCTAAAATACAGTCATTCTTGTAGTTGAATGCGGGCGATCGTTTTTTTGTATAAAGGGCGATCGATCTTCCCTCATGCTTCATTCGATACTGTTTCTAACGTCAAAATGCCGATCGGTTTATTAACAACTAGCTGCATCCTATCTAACCATTGCGAACCGATTAAAATCTCCGGGAGTTCCTCTCCAACATGAACGGGAACGATCGACTCTTGACCATCAATAATTACTCGACCTTCATAGAGGTCAAATAAAGCATCTCCCCGCGCTGTAGCCAGCTTGAATTTAGACCGAACTAACGGCCAATCCAAAGCCTCCATATCTTGAAAATTAATTGCCAGATAGCCTGCGGTAAAACCTGTGTCTAGCATTACTTCCACTGGAAAAATCTCGCCCTTAGATGCAATCAACTCTATCTCAAAAAACAATTCTCCGTTTTCCCCAAACCAACCTGATATCATATTCTGCCACAGGTTCCTGTTTCATTGAGGCGGAAGGTTGTTAGCATCACATTTTTCTCGCCGTATTCCTTGATTTTTTGGACAATGCCTAACAGTGTAGGGTCAATTAAGTATTCTTCGCTGTCCGGCTCGATCGCAATAAACCAATTGTAATACTCGCCGATCAGTTCCGGGCGAATTCGCTCAAATATTTTTTGACCGCGCAAACGGAGTTCAGTTCTTTCTACTTCGCGCCTTGCTAATTCTTCCGGTGGTGTAATCCGTTCGGGAGAGATTCTACTCCGCAGCGCTTTTCGCTTTTCTGATAGCTGAGTCATGGTTTTTAGATTAAATGTATAGATTGATTTATGATAGCCGGCAAGTATTATTTTGTCTATTTTTCCTACAACCCGCCCTTAAAGTCTCCAGCGAACTATTTATTAAAATTTTGTAATATTCTGGCTGCTAGCAGCAAGTATGGTGTAAAATCTCGATAATGGTTATCATTTTACAAAAAACGAGGTCAAGTATGGTGACTGCTGGGGCGATCGAATCAGTTCCCGTGACCGTTCTCACGGGCTATCTGGGTGCAGGCAAAACTACACTGCTAAACCGCATTTTAACACAGGAACACGGCAAAAAAGTTGCCGTGATTGTCAACGAATTCGGCGAAGTAGGCATCGACAACCAACTGATAATTGATGCCGACGAAGAAATTTTTGAGATGAACAACGGCTGCATTTGCTGTACAGTACGAGGCGATTTAATTCGGATTATTAACAACTTGATGAAGCGGCGAGACAAATTCGACCACATAGTCATCGAAACCACAGGTTTAGCCGACCCCGCACCCGTAATTCAGACATTTTTTGTAGACGAAGATATGCGGGACAAATTGCTGCTTGACGCAGTTGTCACCGTAGTCGATTCCAAGCACATCTGGCAGCACTGGGACTCAGACGAAGCTCAAGAACAAATTGCATTCGCTGACGTAGTTTTGCTCAACAAAACAGATTTAGTGACTGACGAAGAATTGGCAGAATTAGAAAAGCGAATTCGCGCCATGAATGCAATGGCAAAAATCCACCGCACCCGCAACGCTGAATTAGAAATGAATGCTTTGTTAGGTGTCAAAGCCTTTGATTTGAACCGGGCATTAGAAATCGAACCCGATTTTTTGGGCGAACACGATCACGATCACGACGCAACAGTAACTTCCGTAGCCATAGTAGAAGCTGGTGCTATTGACGGCAACAAATTCAGCGATTGGATTGGCGAACTGCTGCGAACTCAAGGCCCGGATATCTTTCGGACAAAAGGCATTTTGAATAGGGCCGGAGACAACAAGCGATTTGTTTTTCAAGGAGTGCATATGCTGTTCGACGGCAGATTAGATAGAGCCTGGAAAGCCACCGAAACTCCGAAAAACGAGCTCGTATTCATCGGCCGCAACTTAAACGAAACTCAATTGCGAGAGGATTTCCGCAAGTGTCTGGTTTAACTGACATTTATTTGCAGCATTTTCAATCAGCCTTTTAGGAACAAGTAAGATGCCTGTTCCACAAGCAGAAAATTCATCTTTTGTGGAACGGGCCGGAGAGTCCGTTATATCAATTCCGTTAGCATCGGAATGATATAAACGGAGGACACGGCAGTGCCGTGTCCCTACAATTAATG
>JAUBOG010000908.1:0-1175 GCA_036700105.1 Microcoleus occultus BM001215583 | reverse complement strand
CAGAAGTGTTGAACGCTTATTGATAGGATTCTGAAAATAGACATACGAATCCTATAAACTGCTGATTTCAGCAATTGAAAACAAGTTCTTTAAACCAGTGAATATAGCTGATTTTCTCACACATAAAAGCCTGTAAATATCGTAACTTGTCTAATAGTTTATTTCCAATAATATCAGGAACTTTAACTAACTGAAGCAATAAATAACAAATTAAACAAGCATAGATTTGTATCTTGATTCCATTAGTATTTTTAGTAATTAGACGAGCCAATTTTAAATGCATTTTTAAGAATTTCCACAGCAATTCAATCTGCCATCGTCTTCGATATATTTCTCCAATTTCTTCATTAGTGTATGCTAATTTTCCTGATTCAGGTAAATTAGTTACAAACCTAAATTCAGTCCGTGTTTCTAAATCTGAAAAAGTCACTAATCTTACTTGAACTTTTCGTTTGTCACTCCACACTTCATAAGTTCCGTCCTCCTTCATATTGAGCGTAGAATTATTCTTAATTCGTAGTACAAAATATTGATTTTCTTGTTTCATTAATGCTTGAACTCGTTCAGAACTAGAAAAACCTCTATCCATTACAGCGATTCCATTTTTAGGTGTGGATGCTATAGTTTCATTTCCATGTTCACTGTCATGACCTTGGCCAAAATGAATGTGTACTCCATCAATTATTCCCCGTTCATTGTCCGTTCCAGCAAATAATTTTACTTGCTGGTATTCCTGTTGCCATAGTAATTTACTTGTCAAGGTAACTATCGTTGAATCTAAAGGGAATAAGCTGAGACAATCTTTGTTAATTACTTGACGCTTTATATCGGCTTGTAATTTTTCAAAAATTTTTACAAAAACATCAATATCTCTATGCTTACTAGCCTTGGAAAAAGTTGATATATCTAGGGAAATATCTCGACTGTTTAAACGGGAAAATAGGGAACGCATAGTATCGAGACTTTGGTCAAGACTAAACCCTAGCCAGCAGGAGACAAATGTGAAGCTATCTAAAACAGGATAATCATCTTTGGGTAAATGGGCGAGATACCGTTTGACAATTTTGGGGAAGTTAGAAAATAGCATTTTAGTTGATTATTAATAATTTATAACTCTGCAATTATACATTGTTCGACCAATTTTAGCAATTTTTTCCTATCATTCAACACTTCTG
>JAUBOG010000907.1:0-1176 GCA_036700105.1 Microcoleus occultus BM001215583 | reverse complement strand
GCCTCCCCCTAAATGGGGGAAATCAAACAAAATGATTCATTGCTCCAATCCTCTTCTATCGACGGCTATGGGTAGCTGTCAACTGTCAACGGATGAGACCCCTTCACCCTCTCGCCCCCTCTTGAGCCGTGATGTTTGTCACTCTTTCTATGGTGGTACGATCGCACAAGCCGGAGAATATGTTCTGTATGTTGTAGGTGTCAGAAGAATTATGCCCGCAGCGGCATATGTATTGGAGACAGTCCCATGTTTGAAAAACTGTTGTTATCGGCCGCTTTAACCTTATCGCTTCACATCTTTGCCGGAGTCAGCTCGAACGCGAAATTTCCGAAAACTTTGGTATTTCGATCGGGCGATCGTCCGGCTCAAACCCAGAAACTTCCCTTGATTACAGTACCTGCGGGTTTCAAGTCGAACGTCAAATCCTAACGATCCGCGCCCGATGATGCGTGCAACAAGTGCGATCCTCTTCGAGGGCTTCGCTAACGAGCGATCGAGCCAAGTTGGCCTGCAATATTTTTTGAGAGCTGTTCTCTTTTCTATTTAAACTTAAAACACTTGTACAATCCTGATTAAAGGATCGAATATAGATATATACTTTCCAGATGCAGTTCAAAGCTAATCAGCATATCGACTATTAAATCAAAGAGAGTGAAAATGGGACTTAGCGATATTCTACTGAATGAAAACAACAGAGATACTTTTGTTGATGACTGTGTAAAGTTGATCGACAAACAAGTTGCTGCCGCGCCCGGATTGGGCGGTCTTGCCCTCAAAGCAGCCTACTCTACTGTCAAAGGCATACGGGCCGACTATTGCGCCCAAGTTGTCGATCAACTTTTGCCCGAAATCTCGATCGCGCTCGATCCGATGTGGACTCAAGCAGTAAACAATGGCGATCCAGTCGAATATCTAGCCCAAAGAAAAGCTGAAGTAGCAGACGAATTGCTCCAAATCAGCGACAAAAAAGCCGAGAACAGCACAAGAGCCGTGGTTAGAGGCGCCTATGCCAAACTCCGCCCTTCAGCTAAGACTTACGTGGAAAAAGGAGTGCCGGATTTAGCCGAAATTATTAACAAACATCATACTGCGGCCTCATAAACGAGCAACGGCTAAAACCAATTTTTTATGATGCCCCGTAGAATCCGATCCCCCCTAGCCCCCCTTAATAAGGGG
>JAUBOG010000906.1:0-1177 GCA_036700105.1 Microcoleus occultus BM001215583 | reverse complement strand
ACTCAAAAAATATTTAATTAGAGTTTGCCCTGCATGAAACTTAAACCTAAAATCACCATCGCCGACCATTTTGCTGACTTAGAAGACCCAAGAGTCGAGCGGACGAGACATCATCAATTAATTGATATTATTACCCTCTCAATTTGTGCCGTGATTTGCGGTGCTGATACATGGGTGGATATCGAAGGTTACGGTCGAGCTAAATACGAATGGTTAAAGAAATTTTTAGAATTGCCGAATGGCATACCTTCTCATGACACAATTGCACGGGTATTTTCTCGCCTCAATCCGGAACAATTTCAGAAATGTTTTTTGAGTTGGATTCAATCTATTAGCTGCTTAAATCCAGGAGAAGTAATTGCACTTGATGGAAAAACTCTTCGCCATTCTTACGATCGGGGAGGAGATAAAAAAGCAATTCATATGGTCAGTGCTTGGGCAACCAGTCAAAGATTAGTTTTAGGACAAGTTAAAGTTGATAAAAAATCTAATGAAATCACAGCTATTCCGGCTTTACTCAAAGTATTAGAATTAAATGGAAGCATTGTCACCATTGATGCCATGGGCTGTCAGAAGTCAATTGTGAAGTCAATTGTCGAACAAGGAGGAGATTACGTAATCACCTTAAAAAAGAACCAACCATCCCTGTATGCCAGAGTAGAAGAGTTGTTTAAACAAGCACTTAAACAAGGATTTTTGGGATTTACACATACAGCTTATTCGACCAAGAAAGAAAGTAATCATGGTCGCTCAGAAATCCGACATCATTTAATGTTAAGTGACATCAAAGAGCTAATAGATCCCGATAATCAATGGGAGAAACTTCATAGTATAGGCATGATAGAATCCGTGAGAATAGTGAAGGGAAAAACAACTATTGAAACTCGTTATTACATTAGTAGTTCGCCAAACAATGCTCAAAAGTTTGGTGAATCAGTCCGCAGCCATTGGGGAATTGAAAATCGTTTACATTGGGTGTTAGATGTGGGCTTTCGTGAAGATGATTGTCGGATCAGGAAAGATAATGCTCCGCAAAACTTTGCCATCCTTAGACACATTTCGCTCAATCTTTTAAATCAAGAAAAAACCTCAAAAACCGGAGTAAAGAATAAGCGACTCCGAGCCGGGTGGGATGATGACTATTTGACTAAGATCCTCGCTGTTGCAGTTAACTAAA
>JAUBOG010000905.1:0-1178 GCA_036700105.1 Microcoleus occultus BM001215583 | reverse complement strand
GACTGACTATTGGAGGTAGTGGTGGTAGTGCTTTAGTGGCAGCGCCCGCACAGGCAGCAGCATTGATAGCGGCTGGCAATATGACTGCAGCTAGTGCCAGAGATATCCTCAGTCTTGTAAGTCAAGTCTTTCAGGCAAATTCTGGGAACGGTGCTGGTACTTTTCATCCAGAACCGCGCCCATTAAATGATGAAGAATCATTATCACAGGGTTTGCGGGTTCACAATAGACCACAATTTTCTGAAAAAGATATGCAGGGTGCATTGCCAAATCCGTCTGGTCAGGCAGGACATGCGGGTAAGCATGATTTTTCTGAGCAGCTACAAGCTGATATCATCAACAAACCAGAGCGTGTGTTTATTGGGATAAATGATAATGGTCGGCAAGTTACTGTATTTTATAAGGACGGGAACGTAGTTATCACTCAAGATAATGATTTTACTCGCGTCATCACTGCATACGGTGGTAGCGGAATCAGTAGATTCCCAGGGGGTCGAGTCAGACCAGGAACGCCTGTATCTCCTAATAAATGGATTAATAGTCCCAACTATTTTGAAATCAGTAAATGAGTACCTTGGAGGTCAAAATATGAACCCGATTCTCGAACAACAGCTTTGGAATGCAGGGAAAAATCCAGCAGGATATACCCAAGAAATCTGGCAGGAAATTATTGAGGCAATCCTTGATGATTTTCAGATTTTTCTGGGACAGAATTTTCACCGCGCTCCTGAAATCAACTTAACTATCAAATATTCACATTCCCCATCATTTAATAGATGGATTTGGAGTGAAGAACAAGAAAATGCTCCTTTGTATCATACAGCATGGTCGGCTGTTATTGGTGGGGGTATGGTAGGAACTGAAAGTGGGGAAGATATTTTTCACGTTAGTCTTACTCTATTTTTGTTCGACATGACTAGCAAAAAGCGTTTATGCTTAAAAACAGGTGAGAGCCTCCTTGAATTTGTTTTTGAGAAACAATCTGATAGTCATGGGTCTTGGCGTAGTTTGGGATGGTGTAAGGATGAATGGGGTGAGTGGGAGGATCTTGATTACGACACGGATTAACTTTAAATTTGCATCTCCCGATCGCACATCGCCCGTACAACTTCCTCGCTCGTCGATCGCCCGTTTTGAGGTAATTTTCTATTTCGGGCGATCGACTCTACGCGCGATCG
>JAUBOG010000904.1:0-1182 GCA_036700105.1 Microcoleus occultus BM001215583 | reverse complement strand
AATTCACCGATCTTTCTAAATGCTGTTTTCAGACTTTTTCAGCAAGCCCTATGTAACTGATGGATGGTCTGTATATCCCATGTTTATGACCGATGGGGATCGGATTATTAGCAAGACTTATATGACCAGAGTAGAAGGCGAAAATACCAGACTAAGACATTATTTGGCTAGGCTAAATCGTAAGACTCTTTGTTATTCTAAATGTGAGGAAATGCTCAAGCATTCTATTAAGTTATTAATACATTACTTGAAATTTCGTGATATTCCCATTCCTGGGGCATTCATACCTTGATTCAGCAACGCCCCGTAGTTTTCGTAGCCACTGCGATAAGGGACTCGCGGAAAAATAAAGTACCAGTCAAATGGGGATAATAGTGATATCCCATTTCGGTAAAGTTTCAGAACGTTGCCATTCGGGTAAATACTGTTTTAACTCTTTTGATAAGACTTTTATTCCTTTCTCGTAAGTGGTCAGAACCAAATGTACAATGGGTTTAATTCCTTGCCACGTCATGTTGGCTGCCCAGTTTATAGCAGTTTCAACGGAATCTAAAATAGCACCATTCCAATAATGTTCAAGTGCTGCCCAGCACCGTTCAATTGGATTATACTTGCTGTGATACGGCAGATAGTAGATTAGTCGGATTCTTAAGCCAATTGTCTGAGATAACTCGACGATGCGTTTGATGAATTGTGTACGATCGCGAATGATAGCCGGACCACCATCAAGGTCAATCACTAATTCTTCGAGTTCGGTGTAATCAGATTGGTTATTGTGCCACCAATCTGTTAGACAATCAACAATAAAATCTGTCGTTTCAGCGGACTGCCCCATATAAATCGATAGTTGGTCACTTTGAGTGTTGAGAATTCCAAAGGGGACTAATATGGCTTGCCACTCCGTATCACGGTCATCTGCTGACTTCGGTTCAAGTGTTCGGGATTTACCACCCCGTGACAGGTTGCCAATTTTTACTTTCGCTTTGGTATCAATTGATATTCGCAGAGAATTGACATCTCGATCGGAGGCTTGATTCTCCTTCAATACATTCTCAAAAATTGCCTCTGTTTCGGGAATTTTTTTCAAGGGCTTGGTTTTTTGTGTTTTTTTAGGCGATACCCCATTCGATGTGAACTAACCTGACGGTCAACTGGGTACAGTTAGACCGCAGGCTTCTTTTT
>JAUBOG010000132.1:10962-14223 GCA_036700105.1 Microcoleus occultus BM001215583 | reverse complement strand
TAACCCCCCCTTGCTAAGGGGGGGGAATTCCACAAGTTCACCTTTACCAAGGGGTGCTGATTGGTACGTTGTAGATGCCACAGAAACAGGCGAATTAATCGCACTTGCCGATGTTCCCTACCGCCTCGGAATTGACCCGCGTTCCCCTCTCGAACCCTCTTCAGCAAGCCCCACAGGCGACCCTTACTGCACTCAAGGTTTTACCTACACTTTTGCGATGGAGGCAACCAAGGAACCGCAGCAGCATCAACTGCCGCCTTTTTATCAACAATACGCTCCTTACTACAGTTACGAATTGCAAAGATTGGCCAGCTTTCCGCTCGTTTTCAGCTACCGCCAAATTAGAAGCATGAGACCGGATGAACCCCGCCCTTCCGATCCGAGACGATTCCCGATTTATCCCGGGGATATTTCGATGCAAAACTGGACTTGGGGCAATGATTACCGCCCTGGTTCGGCCCAGGACAATTTAATTTATTCTCGCGCGCAACTGGAAGCGAACGGTCAACTGCAACCGGGCGGATGGATGGGCGGTTTGCGAACGGAAACTTTGCGGCGCGGCGAAGAAAATGCCAAAGGATTTTTCTACTGGTTGGTAGCAGGAACTACTGACTCGCAGCTCGGAAATAACGTCAAAAAGCCTTATCCCAACAATCGTTTTTTGAGCGGGTTGGATTCGCCGATGGGGACGGTTCACGGACTTTCTAAATATCCTTATATGCGGGAGGGCAGGCGAATTATTGGCAGACCTACTTTCAGTCAACCTCAAGGCTTTACAATTTGGGAAGTTGATATGTCTCGCACTGATTTTAAGGCTGATTTTTACCGCCAGAATTTGTCGGAGGAAGAGTACCGGAATTTGCGGTTGGCTGTGGGCGGTTTGAATGCGCCGGCTTTGGCTGTGGGAAGTCAATCTGTAGAGGATACAAAATTGCGATCGCGCGCTACGATATATCCTGACAGTGTGGGCATCGGTCACTACGCGATCGACTTTCACCCGTGCATGGCCAACAGCCCCCCAGAAGCACCGGGAAACACCGAACGAGAAGGAACTCGCAAAGGTCAAGGACAAGCTTATCCGTTCCAAATTCCGCTGCGGGCAATGATTCCTCAGAAAATTGACAATATGTTAATAGCCGGCAAAAGTATAGCTGTCAGCCACACAGCGGCGGCGGCTTATCGAGTGCATTCTTTTGAATGGTCAGCCGGTGCGGCGGCGGGAGTTACTGCTGCTTTTTCCCTAGAAAATGGGATTGTACCTTATGAATTGGTGGACGAATTGCCGTCCCGCGAACCGAACTTAGAAGTATTGCAATTGCGGTTGCAGCAAAATAAGAATCCGATCGCATTTCCCGGTACTTCTATTTTCAACAGTTCGTGGCAAAACTGGAAATAATCTTAGTAGTTGTTGGTGATTTCTTCGTTGTTATTTGCGATCGAGAATCGGAAATCAAAAATGACAACTAATAACCAGTAGAATTCTCCCATAATTGTTGTGGAACAGGCATCTTGCCTGTTCTTAACTATTGATAACCCAATCACCAACAACAAATAACAAATAACAAATAATATCAAATCCGGCAGCATCTGAATTATGCATCTCTCCATTCTCTCCCTCTGTGTCCTCTGCGTTCTCTGCGGTTAAATCATTCCGATGCAGCCGGAAACAATATAACCAATAACAAATAAACAGCAATCTGTCATCCATCTTTAGATAGAAGCAATCAGCCGCTACTTTAGCCCCATAATATCAATAAATATCAAAACTTAAAAACATTCCCCCTCTCCCTTCCCAATCGCCAAAGGAAACGGTCATGCCAACTGCACAGAACACACAGGAAAGTCCAAATAAACTTTATGCCAAACAGCTACTCAGAACCCTCGTAGCTGTCAAAAAAGGAGACTTTTCAGTTCGTATGCCCATAGACCAGACCGGTATGGGAGGGAAAATTGCCGACGCCCTCAACGATATTATCGAACTAAATCAGAGAATGGCGATCGAGCTCGATCGCATCAGCACAGTTGTCGGCAAAGAAGGTAAAATCGCCCAGCGGGCCACCATCGGCAGCGCGGAAGGTTCCTGGGCAGCTAGCGTCGATTCTGTCAATACCTTAATTACAGATTTAGTGCAACCAACCTCTGAAACCGCCAGAGTAATTCGCGCCGTAGCCAAGGGAGATTTATCCCAAACAATCGCCTTAGAAATAGAAGACAGACCCCTCAAAGGAGAATTCCTCCAAACTGCTCAAATTGTCAACACAATGGTAGACCAGTTGAGCTCCTTTGCTTCTGAAGTAACGCGGGTAGCGCGGGAAGTAGGAACCGAAGGCAAATTAGGCGTGCAAGCAGAAGTTAAAGGAGTAGCCGGCACTTGGAAAGATTTAACCGATTCAGTTAACTCGATGGCGGGGAATTTAACAGCCCAAGTTCGCAATATTGCTGAAGTGACAACGGCGGTAGCAAATGGCGATTTGTCTAAGAAAATTACGGTGGATGTCAAAGGCGAAATTCTGGAACTGAAAAACACGATCAACATCATGGTAGATCAGTTGAGTTCCTTTGCTTCGGAAGTAACGCGCGTGGCGCGAGATGTAGGAAATGAAGGCAAATTAGGCGTGCAAGCAGAAGTTAAAGGAGTAGCGGGAACTTGGAAAGATTTAACGGATTCAGTTAACTCGATGGCCGGGAATTTAACAGCCCAAGTTCGCAATATTGCCGAGGTTACGACTGCGGTGGCAATGGGCGATTTATCTAAAAAAATTACTGTTGATGTTAAAGGCGAAATTCTGGAACTGAAAAACACGATTAACATCATGGTGGATCAGTTGAATTCCTTCGCATCTGAAGTAACGCGGGTGGCTAGAGAAGTGGGTTCGGAAGGCAAACTCGGCGGACAAGCACAAGTTAAGGGAGTTGCGGGAACTTGGAAAGATTTAACGGATTCTGTTAATTTCATGGCTGGCAGTTTGACATCGCAAGTACGCAACATTGCTGAAGTTACAACCGCTGTGGCAAAGGGCGATTTATCTAAAAAAATTACCGTCGATGTTAAAGGTGAAATTTTGGAACTGAAAAACACCGTAAACACGATGGTTGACCAGTTAAATTCCTTCGCGTCTGAAGTCACTAGAGTTGCTAGGGAAGTGGGGACGGAAGGGAAATTAGGCGTGCAGGCAGAAGTGCAGGGAGTTGCCGGAACGTGGAAAGATTTAACGGATTCTGTTAACTCGATGGCGGGGAATTTGACGGCACAAGTTCGCA
>JAUBOG010000132.1:0-10862 GCA_036700105.1 Microcoleus occultus BM001215583 | reverse complement strand
CGGATTCTGTTAACTCGATGGCGGGGAATTTGACGGCACAAGTTCGCAACATTGCTGAGGTGACAACGGCTGTGGCTAATGGCGATTTGTCTAAGAAAATTACTGTGGATGTGAAAGGGGAAATTCTGGAACTGAAAAACACGATTAACATCATGGTGGATCAGTTGAGTTCCTTTGCTTCGGAAGTAACCAGAGTTGCTAGGGAAGTGGGAACCGAAGGTAAATTGGGGGTGCAAGCTTACGTGCGGGGTGTAGGCGGAACTTGGAAGGATTTAACCGATAATGTTAATCTGATGGCCGGGAATTTGACGGCGCAGGTGCGGAATATTGCGGAAGTGACGAAGGCGGTGGCTAATGGCGATTTGTCTAAGAAAATTACGGTTGATGTGAAAGGGGAAATTCTGGAACTGAAAGATACTATTAATGTGATGGTGGATCAGCTTAATTCCTTTGCTTCGGAAGTGACGCGGGTGGCGCGGGAGGTGGGAACTGAGGGTAAATTGGGCGGTCAAGCTGAGGTGAAAGGAGTTGCGGGAACTTGGAAAGATTTAACTGATAATGTTAACTCGATGGCGGGGAATTTGACGGCGCAGGTGCGGGGGATTGCTAAGGTGGTGACGGCGGTTGCTAATGGCGATTTGAAGCGCAAGTTGATGCTGGAAGCTAAGGGCGAAATTGCGACTCTGGCGGATACGATTAATGAGATGATCGATACGCTGGCGACGTTTGCGGATCAGGTGACTACTGTGGCGCGGGAGGTGGGAATTGAAGGGAAATTGGGGGGTCAGGCGAAGGTGCCCGGGGCGGCGGGGACGTGGCGGGATTTGACGGATAATGTGAATGAATTGGCGGCGAATTTGACTACTCAGTTGCGGGCGATCGCGGAAGTGGCAATTGCTGTTACTAAAGGCGATTTAACGCGGTCTATTTCTGTCGCTACTGAAGGAGAAGTGGCTATTGTTAAGGACAACATCAACCAGATGATCGCGAATCTGCGGGAGACGACGCAGAAGAATACCGAGCAAGATTGGCTAAAAACAAACCTCGCTAAGTTTACTCGAATGCTGCAAGGCCAGCGGGATTTAGAAACGGTTTCTAAACTCATTTTATCAGAGTTGACGCCGCTGGTTTCTGCCCAGCACGGCGTTTTCTTTATGATGGAAGGTATCGAACACGATCCGTTTCTCAAACTGTTGAGTACCTACGCTTACCGGGAACGCAAAAACTTGGGAAATAAATTCAAGTTAGGCGAAGGTTTGGTGGGACAGTGCGCCTTGGAAAAAGAGCGGATTTTGCTGACAGAAGTTCCGGATAACTATGTGAAAATTAGTTCGGGTTTGGGAGAATCTACGCCGCTGAATGTTGTGGTTTTACCTGTACTTTTTGAGGAACAAGTAACCGCAGTGATTGAGTTGGCTTCGTTCCGCCGCTTCAGCGAAATTCACTTGACATTCCTCGACCAACTCACGGAAAGTATCGCGATTGTTTTAAATACAATTGCGTCGAATATGCGGACGGAAGAGTTGCTGAAACAGTCGCAGTCTTTGACTGAAGAGTTGCAATCCCAGCAAAAGGAGTTGACGGAAAGTAACAAGCGGCTGGAACAGCAAGCGCAATCTTTGCGGGCATCTGAGGAACTTTTGAAGAACCAGCAGGAAGAGTTGCAGCAGACGAATGAAGAATTAGAAGAAAAGGCGGAATTGCTGGCGCTGCAAAATCAGGAAGTAGAGCAGAAAAATCGCGAAATCGAACAGGCGAGGAGGTCGCTGGAAGAAAAAGCCGAGCAGTTGTCTATTACTTCTAAATACAAGTCGGAGTTTCTGGCGAATATGTCTCACGAGCTGCGGACGCCGCTGAATTCGCTGTTGATTTTGGCGAACTTGCTTTCTGACAATAGTGAGGGTAATTTGACTCAGAAACAAGTTGAATATACGCGCACTATTTACTCGGCTGGTAACGATTTGCTGGGGCTGATTAACGATATTTTGGATCTGGCTAAGATTGAATCGGGTACGATGTCGGTGGAAATCGAGCAAGTGCTGTTTGCGGACTTGCGAGAGCATTTGGATCGCACTTTCCGCCAAATCGCGCAGGATAAAAAGTTGAGTTTTCCGATCGAGCTTGAGGTTGGGCTGACAAAAGGTCTGTATACTGATGCCAAGCGGCTGCAGCAAGTTTTGAAGAATCTGCTCTCTAATGCGTTTAAGTTTACAGAGCGGGGTGAGGTGAAATTGCGCGTGGAAGTGGTGCGGGAAGGCTGGAATTTAGAAATAGAAACTTTAACGAATTCTGCTACTGTTTTGGCTTTCTCTGTCAGCGATACGGGGATTGGGATTTCTCCTGAAAAACACCGGATTATTTTTGAGGCTTTCCAGCAGGCTGATGGGAGCACTAGCCGCAAGTACGGGGGCACGGGTTTGGGTTTGTCCATTAGCAGAGAAATTGCTAATTTGTTGGGGGGAGAAATTCAATTGACGAGTCGCCCGGGTGCGGGGAGTACGTTTACGCTTTATCTGCCGCAAACTTATCACGACTCGCGCATCGCGGACGATCGCCCATCGGAAACAAGCCAGGAAATAGCACAGTTACCGCCTGCTATTGCTGCTGCTGCTGCGCCTTCTTTCCAGTTGCCGATCGCCCCTTATCCGTCACCTGCGATCGCTGACGATCGCGAAAATATCGCTCAGGGCGATCGCGTGCTGTTGATTGTCGAGGATGATGTTAATTTTGCGCGGATTCTGTTGGATATGGCGCGGGAACAGGGTTTTAAAGGTTTGGTGGCTTTGCGCAGCGATATCGGTTTGGCGATGGCGCAAGAGTTTAAACCGACTGCGATCGTGCTGGATCTGAATTTGCCGGTGATGGATGGTTGGACTGTGCTCGATCGCCTGAAGCACAATCCGAGTACGCGCCACATTCCGGTTCAGATTGTATCAGTTGAAGACGGGCGGCAGCGCAGTTTGCAGTTGGGGGCGATCGCCTATTTGCAAAAACCTGTTAGCAGCGAAGCTTTGAACAAGGCTTTAACTGATATTAAAGGTTTTGTCGATCGGCGAGTCAAGAATCTGCTAGTCGTGGAAGACGACGAAACACAGCGTCTGAGCATTGTGGATTTAATCGGCAATAACGATGTTTCTACCACGGCTGTGGGTAGCGGTGCAGAGGCGCTAGCAACTCTAAAATTAGGGCATTTTGACTGCATCGTAATGGATTTGGGACTGCCGGATATGACTGGTTTTGAACTGATCGAGCAGATCAAGCAAGATCCAACTTTGAAAAGCCTGCCGGTGATTATTTATACCGGGAAAGAGTTGACGAAAGCCGAAGAAACTCAACTGAAGCGGATGGCGGAAACAATTATTGTCAAAGATGTGCGATCGCCGGAACGTTTGCTAGATGAAACTGCTTTGTTTTTGCACCGAGTGCAAGCAAATTTGCCGGCACCGAAGCGCCAAATGCTGGAGCAGTTGTATCAAAATGATTCGACGCTGGCGGGCAAAAAAGTCTTGATTGTGGATGACGATATGCGGAATATTTTCGCGCTGACGAGTATGTTGGAGCGCTATCAAATGGAAATTGTGTATGCTGAAAACGGCAGAGATGGCATTGCGATGTTGCAAAATACGCCGGATATCAATATCGTGTTGATGGATGTGATGATGCCGGAGATGGACGGTTACGAAACAATGCAAGCAATTCGCAATTTGCCTCAGTTCGCTTCGCTGCCGATGATTGCTTTGACTGCAAAAGCGATGAAGGGCGATCGGGAAAAATGTATCGAAGCAGGCGCGTCTGACTACATTACCAAACCTGTGGATACGGAACAGTTGCTCTCGCTGCTGCGCGTTTGGCTTTATCGATAATGGAAGAAGTCATTAGTCATTAGTCATTAGTCATTAGTCAGTAGTCGTAGGGTGCGTCGCTATCAACCATCCCAAACAAAAATCGACCATCGATGAGCGACGCACCAAACCAAGAGTCATTAGTCGTAGGGTGCGTCGCCACTTTGAATCCCAAACAAAAATCGACCATCGATGAGCGACGCACCCTACAGTTTACCTGTGACATTAACCAATTCCCAATTCCCCATACCCAATTACCAATTAAAAATGTCCGAAGGCCATGAACTTGAAACAATCGAAATTCAACTCTTGCTAGAAGGGATATTTCGCTATTACGGATTCGATTTTCGCAATTATGCTCTCGCTTCTATCAAGCGCCGCATTTGGAACACTATTCGCTCGGAACGGCTGACGACTGTCTCGGGACTTCAGGAAAAGGTACTGCACAATCGGGCTTACCTCGACCGTTTTTTGCTGGGTCTTTCGGTGAATGTAACGACGATGTTTCGCGATCCGACTTTTTACATTAGTTTCCGAAATAAAGTGGTGCCGCTGCTGCGTACTTATCCTTTTATTCGGATTTGGCACGCTGGATGTTCGACGGGAGAAGAAGTCTATTCTATGGCAATCTTGCTGCAAGAAGAAGGGCTTTACGACCGCTGTCGGATTTACGCTACTGATATGAATGAAGCTGTTTTGAAAAAAGCCAAGGCTGGGATTTTTCCGCTGAAACAAATGCAAGAATATACGCAGCTTTACCACCAAGCCGGGGGCAAAAAAGCGTTTTCTGAATATTACACTGCTGCCTATGAAAATGCGATTTTTCGCTCTTATATTAAGGAGAATATTGTGTTTGCTCACCATAATTTAGCAACGGATACTTCTTTTAATGAGTTTAATGTGATTTTGTGCCGGAATGTGCTAATTTATTTCAATTCATACCTTCAGGATCGGGTACACAAGCTTTTTTATGAGAGCTTGGGAATGTTTGGGGTTTTAGGACTGGGGCATCAGGAGTCTTTGAACTTTACTATTTATGAAAAACACTATGAAACAATTGAAAGTAGTGATAAACTCTACCGGAGAGTTAAATAAAAACAATTTTGAAATAGTGGTGGTTGGCACGTCTTTGGGAGGGCTGGAGGCTCTGACTGTGCTGCTGGCAGATTTGCCGCCCAGCTTTCCTTTGCCTGTTGTTATCGTCCAGCACCGCCACAAGGATTCTCAGAATAAGCTGATTGATTTTTTACAGCAGCAAAGTTCTCTGGAAATCGCAGAGGCAGAAGATAAAGAGCCGATCGCCCCGGGACGGGTTTATTTGGCTCCTGCTGACTATCACTTGCTGATAGAATCGCCCTGCGAGTGGGAACAGAGGATGCCTGAAAACGACTTGACAAAAGGGGGGAGTGCGACCGGGGAGCCAATCGGCAATTCAAATTCCCCGATCGTCTGTCGCGGCGGTTTTGCATTTGCATTATCAACGGAGGCTCCTGTCTGCTACGCTCGGCCTTCAATTGATGTGCTGTTTGAATCTGCTGCTGATGCTTTTGGCGAGAAAGCTATCGGCATAATTTTAACCGGAGCTAGCTCTGATGGCAGTGAAGGGCTGGCAAAAATTAAGGCTGAAGGAGGATTGACATTCGTACAGGAACCAGATTCGGCTCAATGCCGGAAAATGCCGGCAGCCGCGATCGCAAATGTTGAAGTAGACTGGATTTTACCGCTGTCTGAGATCGCTCCCTGTTTAGTCAACTTGCTAAGAATTAAAGTTTAAATAATTTATGGATGTGCAGCACGAAGATCGAGTAAATGTACTGATAGTTGACGATCGCCCAGAAAATTTGATTGCTCTGGAAGCTATTTTGAACAAGCCGTCTTACAATTTAGTCAAAGCAAATTCGGGTTCCGAAGCTCTCAGGTGTCTGCTTAATGAAGATTTTGCGGTGATTTTGCTGGACGTGCAGATGCCGGGGATGGATGGATTTGAAACGGCAACGCTGATTCGCTCTAGAGACCGATCGCGATCGACTCCGATTATTTTTATCACTGCATTCAGCAGCAATGACACCCACGTGTTTAAAGGTTATTCTCTCGGTGCGGTGGATTACTTGTTCAAACCCTTGGAACCGGAAATATTGACCTCGAAGGTGCAGGTTTTTGCGGAATTGTTCCAAAAAAATGTTGAGGTGAAGCGGCAAGCAACACAGCTAGCTGCTGTCAATCACGAACTCAGTAAAAGTGAAGAACGCTTTCGCACTTTGTGTGCTTGTTCGCCGCTGGGAATTTATTTAGCTGATGTTGAAGGCCGCTGTACTTACATGAATCCCCGCTGTCAAGCGATTTCCGGGTTAATTTTGGAGGAAGATTTGGCGCTCGCTTGGCGGCGGGCTGTTCATCCAGACGATCGCGATCGCGTAGCGGCAGATTTGTCAGCATGGATTAAACAAGGGCAGGAATATTCGATCGAGTTTCGATTAGCTGCGAGCGAAACTGTGCGTTGGATAAACGTGCAGTCGTCACCGATGTTTTCGGATTTGGGAAAACCGATCGGTCACGTTGGGACGGTGAGAGATGTCACCAGCCGCAAGCAAGCAGAGGAAGAGCGGGGTCGGTTGCTCCACGAGCAGGTCGCGCGCCAGGAAGCGGAGAGAGCTAACCAGATGAAGGATGAATTTCTGGCAATTCTTTCTCACGAACTCCGCACTCCTTTAAATGCAATTCTCGGCTGGTCAAGGCTGCTTCGCACCAAAAAATTTGACATAGAAACTATTGATAAAGCTCTCGAAACAATTGAGCGCAATGCTAAATCTCAAGCGCAACTGATTGAAGATATTTTAGATGTGTCGCGGATTCTGCGGGGGAAACTAAATCTCAATTTGCATCCGATTCGGTTGGAATCTACGATCGAGATGGCAATTGATTCTTTGCAGCCGCTGGCGGCGGCAAAATCAATAGTCGTAAAATTAACGTGCAGTCCAGATGTCGGTGAAGTTGTCGGAGATCCCGATCGGTTGCAGCAAGTTGTCTGGAATTTGCTCTCAAATGCAATTAAGTTTACTCCCGAAGAAGGTAAGGTAGAGGTGCGGTTGGAGTCAGTTGGCAGCGAGGCGCAAATTCAGATTATTGATAGCGGAATTGGGATCGCTCCCGATTTTCTGCCTTATGTGTTCGATCGCTTCCGCCAAGCTGATAGCAGCACAACTAGGTCTTACGGGGGTTTGGGACTGGGATTGGCGATCGTCCGTCACTTGGTGGAACTGCACGGCGGTAAGGTGGATGCCCAGAACAATCCGGGCGAGGGTGCGAAATTTACGGTTTCTCTGCCAGTTTTTGAGGCGGACGCCGAAGGTTCAGGGGATGGTTTGTCCCCGCTCAATGACGCGGCTCTGGCTCTCCCAACTCTGGCTAATTTGCAGTTGCTGGCGGTGGATGATGACGACGACACGCGGGAGTTTTTGATTGCTTTGCTGGAACAGGAAGGAGCTGTGGTGCGATCGGCCCCGTCGGTGGCCCAGGCTCTAGTTGTACTGGAGAGTTTTTGGCCGGACGTGCTGCTGAGCGATATTGGAATGCCAGGGGCTGACGGCTACGAGTTGATCGCGCGGGTGAGAGAAATGGAAGCGAAAAGGGGTGGAAAGATGCCTGCGATCGCCCTGACGGCCTACGCGAGAGGGGAAGAGCGCCAGCAAGCGCTCGACGCTGGTTTCCAGATGCACTTATCTAAACCTGTTGAGGTAACTCAGTTAATTGCAGGAATTGCTAATCTCGCAGGAATACTCGGAAATCCCGTGAGGCTAAAACCTGTTGAATCATTCAACTTAGGAGGCGAGAGCGAGACAGAGGAGGCTCCAAGGGACTCGGCGGTTGAAACCGCGTCTGCACACACGAAGTCTGCCTCCGCAGACTAACAGATCGAGTCCGTCTCACGCACTCAAAACTATTTCCATCCCCCCAATAGGAGTGCCGATTTCTGAGAAAAATATTAAGCTAGCTTAAAGGACTATCGATCGACAGTTGCGAGCAAGACACGGGTTTGGCCGCAAAAAGCCCGATATTTTCCGTTTTTGGCAGCAACCTGCTGTTACAGTACAAAATTACTCGCCAATCAATACATGAATATTTTTAGCAGCCTGCTTTCTGGGCCAGCCCAAGCACCCCAAGTCAAAAAACAGCGCCGAGGAATTGAAATTAAGTCGGAACGCGAAATCGAAATTATGCGGCAAGCAGCCAAAATTGTCGCTACGGTACTGAAAGAAATTTCCCAAATGGTGCAGCCGGGAATGACTACTGCTGACTTGGATGCCTATGCCGAAAAACGCATCCGCTCTATGGGTGCAACTCCGAGTTTTAAAGGCTATCACGGTTTCACGGGATCGATTTGTTCTAGCATTAATAACGAAGTTGTTCACGGCATCCCCAGTCGCAAAAAAGTAATTCGCGCAGGAGATGTTCTTAAAGTAGATACTGGGGCATATTATCAAGGTTTTCACGGCGATTCTTGTATCACGATCGCAGTTGTGGAAGTGACTCCCGAATCGGCAAAATTAATTAGGGTAGCAGAAGAAGCTCTCTATAAAGGTATCGAACAAGTGAAGGCGGGAGCTTATTTGTTGGATCTCGCCGGGGCGATCGAAGATCATGTCAAAAGCAACGGTTTTAGCATCGTTGAGGAGTTTACCGGCCACGGTGTCGGGCGAAATTTGCACGAGGAACCGTCGGTTTTCAATTTCCGCACCCGCGAAATGCCGAACGTGAAATTGCGATCGGGGATGACATTGGCGATCGAACCGATTCTGAATGCGGGTTCTAAGTACACTCGGACCCTTGCGGACAAGTGGACTGCGGTAACGGTTGACAATGCTATGTCGGCTCAGTTCGAGCATACCGTGTTGGTGACGGACACCGGCTATGAAATTTTGACCGATCGCTCGAAAGTTTAAGGGTTTGGGAAGGGGAATAGTTTTGAGCGCGTGAGTTTTGAGTTAAATTTTAACTTATTCTTAAGTTCATTAATAAATCAAAACTGAACTCAAAACTACTTTCATTTCCTGCTTGATTTCAACTATAATATAATATTAACAAGTTGTAGGGTGCGCAGTGCGCACCTTACTAACGATGATAATAGTTAAATTCAGCTAAATTAAAAGATAGTGGTAAAGCGCAAAAGGTAACAAATATGTCAGCACGATTATTATTGGTAGATGACGAACCGGGCTTGCGGGAAGCGGTTCAAGCTTATTTGGAAGATAGCGATTTTACGGTTGAGGTTGCCAGTAATGCTCGCGACGGCTGGGAACTATTGCAGCAGTGCAATCCTGATTTGGTGATTTCAGACATTATGATGCCGCAGGTGGACGGTTATCAATTTCTGAAACAAGTGCGGGAAGATCCCCGCTACAAAGCTTTGCCGGTGGTGTTTTTGACGGCTAAGGGGATGACGGGCGATCGCATTCAAGGCTATCAAGCCGGCTGCGATGCTTATCTTTCTAAGCCTTTCGATCCCGACGAATTGGTGGCAATTGTCACCAATTTGCTGGCGCGGCGCGCGGCTGCTAAGGAGACAGGCGAAAATGCTGAAAGTCCCGACATTGCAGCTTTAGCAAGCCAAATGGCGAGAATTGAGTCTTTGCTGAGCGGGCGGAGTTCGATCGTCCAAAGTGCTTCGCCGATTAAAATTGATTTGACTCCCCGAGAACAAAGCGTTTTGGATTTGGTTGCTCAAGGTTTGATGAATAAAGAAATTGCCCGCCGCTTGGAAACTAGCGTGCGGAATGTAGAAAAGTACGTCAGCCGTTTGTTTAGCAAAACTGGTACTAACAGCCGTACTGAGTTGGTTCGTTTCGCTCTCGAACACGGGTTGACTAAGTAATATCTCTCTCGACTTTGCAGGAGGTTCGGGAGCACGCACACTCTATCTGTAGGGTGCGCACTGCGCACCTTACCATTACTTGGGTCAGACAAGACCATTTTTTGGTCTTAATCTCCCTACGGGATAGCTACGCACGCGCGTACTTCTCACCCACTTTGCTTTGAGTCTGGGATTGACACTGACAAAAGTTCGGGAATTACTTAGCTGAGAAACCTGACTGTTTAAGAGTTTTCACGCAGTAAAGAGAGATGGGAACCGTTGGTGGGATACCCTCGGTCAAGCAAACTGCCCGCGAAGTGTCAAAAATGGGGCTGTATTTTGTCGGAAACAAACCGCTATTCATGACTGTTGGCGATCGCACTCCGACAAAGCACTGAGCGAAGCCGAATGTGTTTACCGAATTTAGGGCGTGCAACCAAGTATTTTGTAAAATAACCCGGTTTCGGAGCTCCCATGCGTAAGTCCTAAATTAATGACAGCGCCGGAAAGCAGCGCCGGATGCTGAATTTATAGCAGCATCAAAACTTAGTTTATACGAACGAGGAAAATAGCATGAGGAAAATCACGGCACAACAAACGATAAGTGCAATGGTAGCAATGCCGATCGTACTAATCGCTAATACGAATCAAGCTTTGGCCACCGCCGATCCGGTTCAGCCAATAGATCCAACTAACAAAGTGAAAGTTTACGATTTGGGCGATGAACTTCATCTTGATATTCCCGGCTCAACAACAATCACCATTGAAGAAAGCGAGGACTGGGATGAACCGGATTTTTCAGCTAATTTAGATATGGAGATTAGTAAGTTTATGACAGCAAATTTTCAAGCTGTAATTGAGGAACCGCCGGCCGTAGTTTATCTCAGTGCGGCCAGGGGCCAATCAACCAGGGAATGCCGGATTTCCGGGATCTGCGAATAACTGGCTCGGATTTTATCTCGCTGTAGGAGTAAAAAAAATCCGTAAAATCCAGTAGATTTTACTGGGAATATGCGAATAACAGAGTATGTATTTTTTGGGTATGCTTTAATTCAATTACATCCGTTATACCAATTTAATGGGTCGTTTCACATATCTCGATCCCCTCGCATCCCCCTGATAGTCGGGGGACTTTGAGAAGAATCTTGTCCCCCCCTTATTAAGGGGGGTTA
>JAUBOG010000903.1:214-1189 GCA_036700105.1 Microcoleus occultus BM001215583 | reverse complement strand
TTAGCGGATTTACAGGTACTGGTACCACTTATAATTTCACAGTTACACCCACTGCAACTGGCAATGTCACCGTAGATATTCCCGCAGCTACAGCCACAGATACCGCTGGTAATAACAATACCGCAGCCGCTCAACTTGTTCGCACCGCTGATATCTCCGCACCAACAGTAGCCCTCACATCCACCTCACCAACAACAGTAACTGGCTTATTTACCGTCACCGCTACCTTCAGTGAAAATGTCACAGGCTTTGATACTACTGATATCACCGTAGCCAATGCTGCTGTCGGAAACTTCGTCACAGTTGATGCCAGAACTTACACTTTTGATGTCACACCTACTGTTAGCGGTAATGTCACAGTTGATATTCCCACAGCTAAAGCCACAGATGCTGCGGGTAACAATAACACCGCAGCCACTCAACTAACTCGCACTGCTAATATCACGATACCGATTATTGATGTCATCCCACCTACTCCTAACTTGGCAGCAATTTCTAACATTACTACAGCAGGTGGTACAACTCAGACATTGACAGTTACTTTCAGCGATAGTAGTGGAGTTGATGTTAGCAGTTTAGATAATTCTGATTTTGTTGTAAATTGGTCAGGTGGTGCTATTCCTGCTAGCTTTGTTAGTGCCACTCCTAATAGTAATGGTACGCCCCGCACAGCGACATATTCGTTAACGCCGCCTGGTGGAACTTGGGATAATGCTGACAACGGTACTTACACAGTTAATTTGCAAGCATCGCAGGTGAGGGATACTGTTGGCAATTTGTCTGCTGCTAGCACTTTAGGTAATTTTAGTGTGAATATTGCCGCACCTGTAACAACCCCAACTCCGGTAACAACCCCAACTCCGGTAACAACCCCAACTCCGGTAACAACCCCAACTCCATCGGGAACACCAACTCCGGTCACAACCCCAACTCCATCGGGAACACCAACTCCGGTCACAACCCCAACTCCATCGG
>JAUBOG010000903.1:0-114 GCA_036700105.1 Microcoleus occultus BM001215583 | reverse complement strand
GAACAGATACACCGACACCCACGCCATCGGGAACACCGACTCCATCGGGAACACCGACTCCATCGGGAACACCGACTCCATCGGGAACAGATACACCGACACCGACTCCATCGG
>JAUBOG010000131.1:0-14226 GCA_036700105.1 Microcoleus occultus BM001215583 | reverse complement strand
ATTCCGGCTGCGCCGGAATTGATATAGAGGACACGGCAGTGCCGTTTCCCTACGATTAATCTGGCGCGCAAGAAACGGCACTGCCGTGTCCTGATTATGGGTAATGTTAATTCCGATGTAAGTAAATCCTAATAGATATGATTTTTATGAAGTCAAGGTTATGATTTTTATGAGTTGACTTTGAGAGCTATTTATTGAATAATATGGATAATTTAACCGCAGAGAGCACAGAGGGCGCAGAGTTTGAGAAAAGAGAGATAATTGTTATATATCTAATTTTGATTGGGAAAGAACTTTATGGAAACTCGACTTACTCAAACTCAGTTAGCGCAGGTAGTTGCTGAAATCGATAAGTTATCGCAGCAGCGCGAGTTGGAATTGGCGCCGGATCAAGTAAGGGAAATTTTGCGGGAGTTGAATTTACCTGATGAACTTTTGGAAGATGCGATCGCCCAAATGCACCGCCGAGAAGCCCTGGAAAAACAGCAGCGACGCAACCGGTGCATCGCGATCGCCTCGACAGCCACTGTGATTTCGGCGATCGCGATCGGCATTCTATTCGGGCAAAATCAGCAGCAAAAAACTGCTGGAGTTTCCTCAACTGAAGACAGAATTTCGCTATCGAAAAAGGGGGGTGACAGTCTCAGTCAAGTCAACCGTCAAATCAATCCCCGCATCTACTACCAGGTGACGTTGAAAAATGCTCCGATCGGCAGTCAGTTGTCTCTGCAATGCGACTGGACTAATCCTAATGGTCAAATTGTTCATCAAAGCAAGTATACAACTCGCACGATCGAGACTGCTGTTTGGAATACGCACTGTTTTTACGATCTCGGATCGGCTTCCGGGCCGGGAAACTGGGAGGTTCGGATGTCTCTGGATGGGCGCGCGATCGGCAGTGAATCTTTCGTGGTGAAATAGATGGGTACAATTGGCAAACCTGCACATTTCATCGGCTATTGGGGACAAACCGATCGCACAAAAACGCTGGGCCGTTTAGTGCCAGATTACGGCATCCGATCGGGCAAATTATCAGAATGGGCGATCGCCTCTGCATCAATCCTCGCGGCTGACACAGTGACGCTGAATGCTTGCGGGCGCGATCGACCAACCGATTTTCCGGGAGATGCTTGGGCTGCGGTGTCAGCGGGAAAGCTGCGGCTGGGGCGCGATCCGTTTGGGCGAGTGCCGCTTTACTGGATGCGATCGCAAGACACGATTTGGTTTTCGACGCAGATGCAATTGCTGCTACCGTTAATCGATGTTCCTGAAGTAAGCCCGATCGCCCTTCACAGTTACGCTTGTTTTTCTTACGTACCAACGCCCTTAACTCCGATCGAGCAAATTGCATCTGTAGCAGCCGGAACGGAGATAGTTTGGGAAATCGCCGATGTTAATTCTCAGCCAAAAGTGCGATCGCTGCAATCAGCTTGGCAAGAAGCGCCGCAATTGCTGCAAAGTGAAGACGAGGCGATCGCACAATTCCAAGGATTGTTGCAACGGGCGATCGATCGGCAAGTGGCCGATTTGCCGATCGACGAACCAGTCGGCGTTTTGCTATCGGGCGGCATCGATTCCTCCCTGGTGACAGCGCTGCTAGTGAAAGCCGGTTTAAAAGTCCGCGCCTACGCCCTCGATTTTGGCGTCGAAGGCTATTCCGAATTGCCCTACGCGCAACAGGTTGCCGACTTTTTCGGGATTCCGCTGATCCGAGTGGCGGCGACGGGCGATGCGATCTTGGGCGCGATCGATCCCACCGCCAAAGCCCTCGATTCACCCTACGGAGACGGCACAACGGCTGCATTGTTTTTGCTCAAACAGGCGGCGGCGCAAGACGTGCGAGTTGTATTCAACGGCGAAAACGGCGATCAGTTATTTGCCGGATGGACGAACAAACCTTTGATTGCTAACGGAGTTTACAGCGCAGAACATCCGGCCGGAAAAGAAACCTTTGAACAGCAGTATTTGCGGACATTTCAGCGATTTTACGGCTATGAAAAACAGATTTTCTCGCCGGAAATGCTCGATCGCACTCAATCCCGCGATTTAAGCATTTACCTGGAAGATGCGATCGGTACCGACACCTGTCCCTCCCTGCTAGCCAAACTGCGGCGGGCTTCCCTAATGCTCAAAGGCGCGCAAAACATCCAGCCGAGGGCTACCGCATTGGGCTTTGCTTGCGGTTTGTGGGTGCGATCGCCCTTCTGCGACCCCGACCTCACCGAGTGGACTTTTCAGCTCCCAGGCGAGCTTTTACTGCAAGGTGCGTGCGAAAAATACATCCTCAAAAAAGCCTCCGAACGCTGGCTGCCGCCGGAAATTGTCTGGCGGGAAAAACGCGGGATGGGCGTACCGCTGAAGGTTTGGTATTACCGCGAGTTTTGGAGTGCGATCGGATCTCGGCTGAATCCGAATGTACTGCGATCGTCCAATTGTTGGCAGCCGCATTTAGCCGACTCGATGTTATCGGGAAAACTCGGAGTTGCCATGCGCGATCGCTATATTGGCAACAATCTCTGGTTGCTGTTGATGTGGGAGGCATGGCGCACTGAGGTGTTAGGTGAAATTCCGGTTGGGCGATCGCTGGATCATGTTTTTTGGTTGCCACCTGCGATCGGGCAGCGCATTTGGAAATACCGAAAACAGTTGACAGTTGACAGTTGACAGTTGACTGTTATTCATATCAATTCCAGTTGTATCGGAATGATTTAACCGCGAAGGCGCGAAGGACGCGAAGGAAGAGAAGAGAGAGATTAATAATTCCGATGAAGTGCGGATTTGATATCACTCGATTTTACAATTTTCCTTCTTCCTTCTTCCTTCGGACTGAAATCCGTTACATCCGTTACATCCGCTACTTGCATCCGCTGCCGAACTTCCTTATTCCTTCTTTTATATGACTGAATGTTTGCTAAAAAATGAAACCCAAATACATTCGGCGCCGTGCTCCGAAGCAATGGCAAAACGACTTTTGTCAACCTATGGTTCGCCGCTTTACGTGTATCAAGCCGATCGCCTTTCTCAGACTCTCGATCGCATTGCGCGATCGATCGGCTATCCGCACGTGCAGTTTCATTTTGCTACCGTCACTAACGGCAATATTGCTTTGCTGCAACTGATTGAGCGAGCTGGTTGGGGGCTGCACGCGAATACACCGGGTGATGTTTTTTTGGGACTGAAAGCGGGTTTTACGGGCTCGCGCATTGTCTACACCGGCAGTAACCTCAATAGGGCGGATATTCAGCAACTAATTGAGTGGAAGATCGATCGCTTCAACTTCGATAGTCTGTCGCAACTCCAGGATTTTTGCGAATATGCGCGCAGTCAACCGAGATTAATCCGTCCCGAAATCGGACTGCGACTCAATTCACCGGAATTGACGGGAGACAGCCGGATTGGAGTGCGTCCCGCTGAATTTGAAAAAGCCTGCGAAATCGCGCAGCAGCACGGTTTAAGGATTACTGGACTGCATTTTTATCGGGGGACTGGAACTAACGCCACTGGTGCTTTTACGCAGGCGATCGATCGCCTAATTGCGATCGCCCAACAGTTACCCAATTGGAAAACTCTCGATTTTGGCGGCGGTTTTGGCTATCCCTATCGCGGCGGTGCCGTGTTTGACTGGGAGGAGTTTGGTGCGGCGATTACTCAACGATTGAGTGCGCTATCTCGCCCGATCGAATTAGTGATTGAACCGGGACGATCGGCGATCGCAGGTTGCGGTATTTTGCTAGCAAAAGTTGTGTCTGTGAAGTGGTTGGGATCTCGGCAAATTGTCGGTGTCGATACCACTGTAGCAAATCTTTCGGTGCCTGCGGTGCACGGCGGCTATCGGGCGATCGCAACTTGGGAAACAGGCGATGTACCGCGACACGAAACCGATATTTGCGGCAACACGACTTATTCGCGCGACTATTTGGGGCGCAATTGTTGGCTGCCGAAACTGCAAATTGGAGATAATCTCGCCATTTTGGATAGCGGCGCTTACGGTTATGCGATGTCATCGCATTTTCTGCATCGCCCCCGCCCTGCTGAGGTGTTGATTGATGCTAAGGGCGATCGATTAATTCGACAGCGAGAAGACTATTCCATTTTGTTAAACGGACAAATCTTTTAATAGGGCATTGGGCATTGGGCATTGGGCATTGGGCATTGGGCATAGTTTCTTCCTTCTACCTATTATCTCTCTTCTCTTCCTCTGCTTCCTCTGCGCCCTGTGCGCCCTCTGCGGTTAAATCATTCCGAAACAACCGTCAACAACATAAATCCATCAAATTAATCAGGAGTAACCGAAATGGGAATGAAATGCGTCCAGTGTAACACCAGCAACAATTTGCGCGATCGTACCACAAACTCAGGTCGCTGCAAACAGTGCAACCATCCGTTTGTGTTCGATCCAGCTACAATTACCGAGAAAAAGTTTGCATTCACCGATCCATTTTTCCAGAAGGCGATCGCAGATATTTCCAGCCAGAATATGCTATTTTTCACACCCAAACAGTTTTTATATTTGATTGATAAACGACTGAAATCTCCCGCATCCGCAAACCGATGGGCATGGATTAATCCCTACTTCATATTACTCGCCATTATGCCCATATTCGGCATCCTGTTCATTGGCATTTTGTTTCCAGAACTAATGAATTCTATTTTATCTGTACAACCTTTACTGATGCCACTGATAGTATTGACTATTTACAATATTGTTTGGATCGGGATATTTTTCGCAAAGGCTAACTCTACTCAGCAAGGTATTATAGGTAGAAAAAATTATACTAAAAACCTACAAGTTTTGGGAATAATTATTTTAGTAACAGGCATTGCAGTAAGCCTGATTGCTAATTATTTTACAGGATACATCGCAGCGGCTGCACTAGGTCTATTTTCGTACTGGCTCGGAATTTCACAAAAAAATCGTCCACAGATAACTGGTGAAGAATTTTTCGTCAATCAAGGGCAGAGTGATAAATGGCTGCGAGACTGGCAACGAGTCAACGGCGCATTAGAAAAACTGCTCCCTGCACCCCGCCAAGAAGCTTTACCCGCCAGCATCGATCCCGAAGTTAGCGCCTACAGTTTCGATCGCGCAATCATCTGCGACAGCGACGAAATCGCCCAATTCCTGATTGCCAACAACATCCATTTTGAGAACAACTGCGCCATTCTCAGCATCAGCGGCTATCCCCAAAGCATCTTCGACACCGTAATCGAAATGCTGCGGCGCAATGCGGATTTAAAAGTCTACGCGCTGCACGATGCGAATCCTGCTGGAGTTAGTTTAGTGCATCAATTACGAACCAGTCCAAACTGGTTTGCAAATCAAGCCGTCACGATTTTTGACTTGGGTATTTCTCCCCGTCAAATCTTGGAAACTCGCGATATGTTTGTCCAGCAATCTCAAACAATGGCACAAAGCGCGCGTCAATTACCCGATGCTGTGAGGCAAGGTTTAACAGCAGAAGAACTAGCATGGCTGGATGCAGGCTATTTTCTGGAATTGGAATCTTTTACGCCGCAGCGGTTGTTGCGCGTGGTGAATTATGGACTTGCTCAAAGCGGAGATCCGCAGGGCAATGAGGGCTTAATATTAGTAGATGATCGTGTTGGATATGGCGGCGGATACGTGTTTGTCTCCGATAGTTTCGGTTAATACTAATATCTTGGATCTGTATCAACAATGCTGTAGGGGCGGGTTCGCCAAGGATTAAAAACGTAGCAAACAGGTTAAATAAACCCGCCCTCCCCCACGAAAAAGCCCCGTGGCATTCATTCTAAGAACGGATTTCGGGACAATGAAACAGCCCTGGCATTTTTAACGGCGATTCACCTGCAACCAAATTTCCAGCGTCACCAACAGCCACAGTTTCAGCCCGTAGCGGGGAAAAACTTCGCCTCGATAGTTTAGCCACTCGTCAATTAATGCCCGATCGAGGTAAGGTGCGATCGCCGCACGACGATTCAAAAGCAACGATCGCGCTTGCCGCTGCCAATCCCTCAAAAACCACTGCTGCATCGACATTACCATCCCGCTTTTGGGACGGTTGACAATGACATCGGGCAGTAAATCGGCAACAGCACCTTTGAGCACCGCCTTTTCCTGCGCGCCCGAAAGCTTGTACTCTGGCGGAATTTGCAAACTCAGCGCCACCATCCGCGCATCAAATAAGGGCGATCGCGCTTCCAGCCCCGCAGCAGCCGTGAGATTGTTTACCTTAGTTAAAATGTAATCAGCCCCTTTGTACTCAATATTCAGCCGCATCAACCGATTCAAAAACGTAGTTTCTGTCTGCTGCAATTCGTCAGCAAACACCGAAGGCACATCTTTCACCTTTTCCCAAACCTCCGGTTTCAGCAAGCGCGGCAAATCCACATAGCATTTCTGAAACGAAGTCAAATAAGCTGCGATCGCATCTGGTTTACCCTGAATCGAACCATACAAACTATTCAACAACATCGGCTTATTTTTCGGCCCGCCAAAGCACGGATCGCCGCCTTCCCCATTCAACACTACATCTGCGAATTGCTTTGCCGATCGCCCCAGCAGCAAATTCGGCACCGTCAACCCTTCCCCCACCGGATCGTCCATCGCAGCCAGCGTTTCCGGTAGCAACTCCCAAATCTGCTTTGGCGAAACCTCTAAAATATGGTGCTCGGTGCCGCAGTGTGCTGCGACGATGTTGGCAAATTCAATCTCGCTGGGATATTCGGCACCAAAGTGCATCGAAAAAGTGTGCACCGGGCGATCGTGCAACCGGGCTGCGATCGCAGTCACGCAGCTTGAATCGATGCCGCCCGAAAGGTATGCTGCGACTGGTTCCCCGGTTGGTAGCCCTTCCTGCACCAGTTGTTCCAAGAGCGATCGCACTTGTTGCCCGTGCCATTCCAAAGGGCGATCGGCGTTAGTAATTTGCTCCTGCGGTTCCCAGTATCTCTGCGCTTTAACATCCGGTAAATACAAGTAGCTACCGGGGCGCAACTCTCGCACCGCTTCCCACAGCGTTTGCGCGCCGGGTACAAAGGCACAGCACAAATAGTCTCGCAAAGCAACTAAATCGAGTGTGCGATCGTGATAGGGATTGAGCGATCGCAGTCGGGGCGCGATCTGGCGAGTCTTTCCGGTGCGGGTGTAATACAGCGTTTTGGCTCCTGTGCGATCGCGCCCGATACAAAGCGTTTTCTCCTCTCGATCCCATACAGCCAGGGCAAATTGTCCTTCTAGCAAGCTCAGAGTTTGAGGCCCCGACTGTTCCCACAGCCGCCCGACGATCGCCAAATCGCTCAATCCATCGGCATCAATCTGTTGTTTGAGCAGCCAAGTGCGATCGAAGCAGCAGTCACCCACCAGCACAAATCGCTGGCTGGGGCTGAAGGTGGGTTCGGCTCCGATGATGGCAAAACCGGGGGTTTCCCAAGTTGCAGGCTGCGATCGGGCTTCTGGGCCAGTGGCGATCGTCCAATTCGGGTTAATCGACTTCTGATTTTGCATCGATTTATATCCGGTTGCATCGGAATGATTTAACCGCGAAGGCGCAAAGGACGCTAAGGAAGAGAAAGAAGAAGATGCTGTTCTTTCTTCGCGTTCTTCGCGTCTTCGCGGTTCGTTTAATCTTACTCGATAACAGAACTTTATATAATACAATTCCGATTAAAAAACATTAGAAAGTAACTTATAAATCAACCGAAATATGGCTGTTGCCGCGATCGCCCCCAAAGCACCCAACCACCCTGCAAACAGCACGCCAGTGATGGCAGCACCGGGATAAATCACAGTTGCCGCCGTCTGCAAAACCGGGAAAAATACCAGTAAAGCCAGAGTACCAGCGCCAATCACCAACATCTCAGTTTGTTCGATCGCCCTGCGGTATTGGCCGTAAATCAAACCCGCCACGATCGCGCCCAACAATCCCACACTCAGCCCCGGAGACGGCAGCAAACTCGTCAGGGCGATCGCCAGCAACCCCCCCTCAAAACCCGTAAACGCAGCCCCTCCCAAAATATCCCAAATCGAAAAAGCCCTTCTACCTCCAGGTTGCAGGTTCCCCGGAGGAGTCGCGGAAACAGGCACAGGAGGCTGCTGAGTCGGCGGTTGCTGGTGAGTCGGTGGGGGAGTCGCAGTCGGTACTGTCGGCGGCGACACGACGACGGTAGGCTGTTGAGAATTGGATTTCAGAGCCGTTTCCACCTCGGCCGCCGATTGATAGCGCTGGCTGGGGGCTGATAATAAAAGTCGATCGAGAACTTGAGCCAAACGCGGGCTTACCTGTACGTGCGATCGCCAATTCCACTCATTTTGATAACTATCAAACAATTCCGTCGGCTGCAAACCGCTCAGCAAAGTAATGCAAGTCACAGCCAAAGCATACAAATCCGTTGCCGGATACACTTCTTGGCCGCTCATTTGCTCTGGCGGAGCGTAACCCAAAGAATAAATACCAGTCGAAGCTTTTGAAGTACCCGCAGTTTGCGTCACCTGTTTAACAGCCCCAAAATCTAACAAATAAAGCCGACCGTTTTTCCCCCGCATAATATTAGCAGGTTTAATATCCCGGTGAATCGAACCGCGAGAGTGAACAAAATCGAGAACCTTCAATATTTCCCGCAATACCTCCACTGTTTCCGCTTCCGAAAACTTGCCTTTAACAGCAAGTTCTTCTTCCAAATTTTCACCGTCAATAAATTCTTGAACCAAATAGAAAAACCGATCGTTTTTCCCGCCCTGCAAACTCGGAACAGTCAGCTCAAAAAAAGCCAGCAGGCTGGGAATTTGCGGGTGTTCGTTTCCCAGTTGTTCTAAAACCGCCGCTTCCCGTTCAAACAGATTTTGAGCGATTATTAACTGTGTCGCAGTCAGGCTGACCGACGGCTGCAACAGTTTGGCGACGCACTGCCGCATCGCCGGAGTATAGCGGTCTCTGGCCAAAAACGCCGCCCCAAAACCGCCTTGACCTAGCAACCTCACCGGCAAATAGCGGCCGCTCAAAATCAGGGGCATCCCGCAAGTCGTGCAAAACTTTTGCTGCACCGTTTTCAGCATCGAACTGTCATCGAGATCGGAAAAATAGTTTTGAGGGCGCGGGCAGCCCGGACGGGTGCAATAAACTTCCATTTTGGTTTGGTAAGAAGAAGGAAGAAAAAAGAAGGAAGAGGGAAGAAGGAATAAGGAATAAGGAAGAGGGAAGAAGGAAGAAAAAGTGATTGTTAAATCAGATTCCATTTTCTCAACTAACCGCGAACTGCTAACTGCCAGCGACCTAATAAATTAACTTCCCGCCGAGTTGGGAGTTACTATTTCTATGAATCCCAAATCGATCGCCGGGAGTTCTTTTTTGTCCTGGATAGTCGAATAAGTAGCAAATGTTGGCAAAATTTCATTGCTGAAAGCCTCTGCTGCTTTAGAACGGTAGCGGTTGGGGTTGTAAATCAGCGACAAAATCCGAGTTACTAAAACTTCGTCCATTTTAGATTTGTGCAACACACCCATCAGCAACTCTTTTTCGATCGCCGAAACCGACACAAAAGCAGCTCCCAGCCCCGCCTGAACGGCATTTTTAATGGCTTCGATCGAATTTAGTTCCATCTCGATTTTCAGGCGGCGCGTGTCAATGCCGCAGCGAGTCAGTACCTGATCGATTACTTTGCGGATAGTAGACTGGGAATCCAAGGATATAAACTGCAATTTATAAAGGTCTTCTTTTTCGATGCTTTCTTGTTGTACCATCGGGTGAGATGGAGGGAGAATCAAAGCTAGTTCGTCCTCAGCGTAAGGAACAATTTCTAAAGCTTCTACAAGTTCGGTGGGAATTTCTCCGCCCACAATTGCTAAATCGATTTGTCCGTTGGCCACACTCCACGCCGTGCGCCGAGTCGAGTGAACGTGAAGCTGTACCGCTACATCCGGGTATTTTTGCCGAAACATCCCGATCATTCGGGGTAGCAAATACGTCCCCGTTGTTTGAGAAGCGCCCACAATCAAAGTACCGCCTTGGAGATTTTGCAAGTCTTCCAGAGCTCGACAAGTTTCTTGACAAAGCGATAAAATTTTCTCGCCGTAACTCAGCAGCAGGTGTCCGGCTTCGGTGAGTTGAGCCCTGCGCCCCCCCCTGTCAAACAGCGGCACGTTCAACTGTCTCTCTAAGTTTTGCACCTGCAAGCTAACTGCGGGCTGGGATACGTAGAGGCTGTCGGCGGCGCGTTTGAAGCTTCCTTCAGAGGCGATCGCCTTGAGAATGCGTAACTGGTCTAAAGTGAAAGGAAGGTCAGACATATATCTAAATTGTCAATTGTCATTTGGTAGTTGTCCGTTGTCCGTTGTCCGTTGGCAGTCGGCAGCGGGCATTTGTCAGCGGGCAGTCGTCGGGAAAGCAGTTGTCATTTGTCTGCATCTGGTAATTGACCGAGTGCTGATGACTGATGACTGATGACTGATGACTGAATCACCGCTGAATGCTCCCATAGATACTTTGTGACACAATTTGGCCCCGAATCAATAACTTTTCTTAATATTTGCAATGACGATCGATTTGGCACTTGACAGCCACTTAATTATTCTCGGACTTTTACTCGGTTTTGCGATCGCCCACAGCGGTTTAGCAGCCCTCCGCCCCCGAGGTGAAAAGCTGATTGGGGCGAGACTTTACCGCGTTTTATTTGCCCTTGTCAGTTTGCCGCTAGCAGTCATTCTGATTGTCTACTTTTTCAACCACCGCTACGACGGCGTACAGCTTTGGCAAGTACAGGGAGTACCCGGAGTTAAATCGGTAGTTTGGATACTTTCGGCAATTTCCTTTCTGTTTTTGTATCCAGCAACTTTCAACCTCCTAGAAATTGCCGCCGTCCAAAAGCCCCAAGTTCACCTCTACGAAGCCGGTATTATCCGCATCACCCGTCACCCGCAAATGGTGGGACAGGTGATTTGGTGCGTGGCGCACACCCTGTGGATTGGCACTAGCTTTACCCTCGTCACTTCCATCGGTTTGGTACTTCACCACCTGTTCGGAGTGTGGCACGGCGACAAGCGACTTCAAGCGCGTTTTGGCGAATCCTTTGAAACCATCAAATCTCGCACTTCAATTTTTCCGTTTTCGGCAATCTGGCAAAAGCGTCAAACCCTTGACTTGCAAGAGTTTCTGCGCCCTTCCTACGTAGGTGTAGTCATTTTTACGGGCCTGCTGTGGAAAATTCATCCTTTTTTGATGCGTGTCACTGGGAACATATACTGGTAGCATGATCCCTAGGATAGAAAAAAATTATTAAATTTTGAGGGATCATGGTGTTGTCGGTTAGCGAACGCACTTTTGCACAAGAGGTATTTCAAGCCTCTACCCCCGTTTTAGTTCACTTTTGGGCCCCTTGGTGCGGTTTGTGCCGCGCGATCGACCCGACGCTCACAGCATTTGAGGCACAGTGGGCGGGTAAAGTCAAGCTCCTAGGGGTGAATGCCGATCAATCTTTCAAGTTAGCCAACACTTACCGGCTGACAAGTCTGCCCACGCTGATTTTGTTTGAGGGCGACAAAGTTAGATTCCGATTTGAACAATATCAAGGGCGCGAGGAACTGCGCCGGACTCTGGATTCCTGGATGTTAAGCGCTCAGAATTTTCCCAAAATTCAATTGCTGCAACCGCAGTCAGCAGCCAACAGGTAACGGTTCAAAGACACTAGGCTCTTGCTTAGAAAGCATTCGGATTTGATCTAGAAGGCATTCAGAATTCCCGATTTGTCGATCGACCGCCCGACACCCAAATAAATATCGCACTCCTGTTGACCCAGGAGTGAAATATTTGTCTATCTATCTGCGGGCATAGATTTAAGTCAGGCTATCGCCTTTCTCAGGTAAATTAACTGGTGCTGGGAATAGGGCATAAGTGCTTCCTGTTGATAGGGGATTGCCAATGGCGATCGCTCGTAGCTCACCACGCTGGAAAACCGGTATCCAGAAAAAATACCGATCGCTTCTTTTACATTGTCGATCGGCAATTCTTAAGTATTGCAGCGAGTATTTTTGCCCAGTCGTGCAGGCGTGTGTCACAATTGTTTACAGTTTTGGCAATATCTAGTAGAAACTTTAAACTACCTATCAGTCATGGAACTGCTTTATCAATACGCTTGGCTGATTCCAGTCCTGCCGCTGGCAGGCGCAATGCTAGTAGGTCTAGGCTTAATCACCTTTAACCAAGCAACCAACAAACTCCGGCAAGCGAATGCGATATTAATCGTCTCCGCGCTCGGAGGGTCAATGGTACTGTCTTTCGCATTGCTCTGGAGTCAACTACAGGGCCACCTACCCTACACCCGCACGATTCAGTGGGCTGCTGCTGGCGACTTCTCGCTGAGTATGGGCTACATCATCGACCCCCTGACATCAGTCATGCTGGCGATCGTCACTACGGTCGCCTTTTTGGTGATGATTTACACCGACGGCTACATGGCACACGATGACGGGTACGTGCGTTTTTACGCCTACCTCAGCATCTTCAGCGCCTCGATGTTAGGTCTAGTAGTCAGCCCGAACATCGTTCAGATTTACATTTTCTGGGAACTCGTAGGTATGTGTTCGTACCTGCTAGTCGGCTTCTGGTACGATCGCAAACCCGCTGCTGACGCTTGCCAAAAAGCCTTCGTCACCAACCGCGTCGGCGACTTCGGCCTGCTGCTGGGCATCCTCGGCATTTACTGGGCCACCGGCAGCTTTGAATTTGACGTCATGGGCGAACGCCTGCACTCCTTAGTCGAATCAGGAGCACTCAGCGCCACTTTGGCAACAGTTTTCGGAGTCCTGATCTTCTTGGGCCCAGCCGCCAAATCCGCTCAATTCCCGCTCCACGTCTGGCTTCCAGACGCAATGGAAGGCCCGACACCGATTTCTGCCTTAATCCACGCCGCGACAATGGTAGCCGCCGGCGTCTTCCTGATCGCTCGGATGTACCCGGTGTTTGAAGGGCTGCCGGCAGTCATGAATTTGATCGCCTGTACGGGCTGTTTTACGGCATTTATGGGCGCATCGATCGCGATTACCCAAAATGACATCAAAAAAGGCTTAGCCTACTCCACCATCTCCCAACTCGGCTACATGGTGATGGCAATGGGCGTCGGCGCTTACAGTGCCGGACTGTTCCACTTGATGACGCACGCTTACTTCAAAGCGATGCTGTTCCTGTGTTCCGGTTCAGTCATTCACGGGATGGAAGATGTCGTCGGCCACAACCCCGCACTCGCTCAAGATATGCGAGTCATGGGCGGCTTGCGGAAATATATGCCGATTACCGCAACTTGCTTTTTGATCGGAAATTTGGCAATCTGCGGCATTCCGCCGTTTGCCGGTTTTTGGTCGAAAGACGAAATCCTCGCCCAAGCTTTTGAAGCAAATCCCGCTCTTTGGGCTGTTAGCTGGCTGACAGCCGGGATGACCGCGTTTTATATGTTCCGAATGTATTTCAGCACTTTTGAGGGCGAATTCCGGGGGAATGACAGCGCCATCAAACAGCAACTCCTGCAACCCGGTTTGGTTTTCGGCCCCGGGGCGATGAACGTCAAGGAATTGGCACCCACTGGCGAAAGTCACGGCGATCACGACCATTTCCCTCACGAATCTCCGCTGACAATGGCTTTGCCGTTAGTTTTGCTGGCAGTACCTTCTGTGTTTATCGGTTTTCTCGGTACGCCGTTTGCCAATTATTTCGAGCAGTTTGTGCGCGCTCCAGGCGAGTCTCTCGAAGAAGTTTTGGAACACGCCGCCGAGTTCGATTTGACGGAATTTCTCATCATGGGCGGGAGCTCTGTAGGTATTGCTTTGCTTGGCATTACTTTGGCTTCGCTGATGTATTTGAGCCGGAAAATTGATGCCGGGGCGATCGCCCAAAAAATCAAACCGCTTTACGAGTTCTCCCTCAACAAGTGGTATCTCGACGATATCAACGAATTTCTCTTCGTCAAAGGCAGCCGCCGTTTAGCGCGGCAAGTCATGGAAGTTGATTTACGAGTCGTCGATGGTGTAGTTAATTTGACAGGTTTTATCGCCCTGGTAACAGGCGAAGGATTGAAATACATTGAGAACGGTCGCGCTCAATTTTATGCCTTGATTGTGTTTGTCGCAGTTCTGGGTTTTGCGATCGTTTCTGGAGTAGGTTAAATCCGTAGGGAAACGGCATTGTCCATGAGTGTCAACTTAAGGTAAAAGTTAGTACCGGTCTGCTGCCTGACGATGAGGCCTCGATCCCCCCTAGCCCC
>JAUBOG010000902.1:0-1190 GCA_036700105.1 Microcoleus occultus BM001215583 | reverse complement strand
ATCGTTAAACAGCAGTCTGTGACTGGGTTGTACCTTAAGTTGACACGAATGGGCAGTGCCGTGTCCCTACGGGATATTAAATCTACGACCTAAACCTGCAATCTGCTGTAACTTTCTAGTTGTGAGAGCTGCTGGGTTTGTGGGCGAATGCTTTCAACTCGATGGCGTCGTGACTGCAAAACAAATTCACGTCTTTAGCCCGATCGACCGATAATGCGTGCAGCCTGTCTTGATTGAGCAACCGAGAAGCGCGATCGACCTCCATCATCCACTGGTAGGCGCGCAGTCCGGGCGTGCAGCGCCGGTTAGCGGCATCCATCTCGTGCCGGTAGAAATAGGCATCCCCAGCGTGCAAAAGCCACCCCTGTGGTGTATCGATCGCAACCCCCGCATGACCCCGCGTGTGACCTACCAGCGGGATCAGCAAAATCTCCGGCGGCAACCCGTCGAGATCGCGGACAGCTTTAAACCCGAACCAAGGTTCGCCCCCGGATTCATAGAATTTCCAGTGTTTGACTTCATCCCACTGCTGCGATCGGTAGCGCCTGGAAGTGATGAAACCGTGCCGATCGCGCGCAGCATCCATTTCAGCCTGCATTACGTGTACAGTTGCTTCAGGGAAATCTTCTAGACCGCCGGCATGATCGAAATCGAGGTGGGTTAGCACGATGTGGCGCACATCTTTTGCAGAAAATCCAAGCTGTTCGATTTGATGGATCGCCGTGTACTTGCGATCGAACTGGATGTTATTGAAAGCAATGAAGAACGGACTGAGCCGCGAGGTGGGCGACTGGATATCCTGCATTCCGAAGCCGGTATCGATCAGAACCAGTCCGCGATCGGTTTCAATCAGCAGACAGTGACAGACGAGGTGAGCCGTCAAACCGTGGCTGAAGCCATCGAATAGCGATCCGCCGATCGGGCACATACAGCCGCAATTGAGATGGTGAATTTTCATAAAAATTCTGCACTAAATTACTTAAGCGGGAACCATTTCTTTCTGAGTTCGCATCCATTGACCAAGAATTTCACAGGTGGTACAAGCCGCGTGATTTATCCGTGGAATCAATCCAAAATCTAAAATCTAAAATCTAAAATCGAATGACGGTGCTGCATCATCGCTGGCTTCTGTCTACAGGGGGAACGCATCTTATTGAATACTGTTAACCAGTGGTGAGTATATTTTGACA
>JAUBOG010000901.1:0-1191 GCA_036700105.1 Microcoleus occultus BM001215583 | reverse complement strand
TGGGGGGTGGGTGGGGGGGGGGTGCATTGTATTTTTGCAATAACTCTATTATAGAGCAGCCCAATTGCCTTCCTCGCGCTCTTTCTTGAGTCTGACGCAGATTTGTCGCTGCTGCAACCCGGAAAATAGGGTGCAAATCAACTGCGACAGGTACTATCGACAAAAACGCGATCGAAAAATAAACAAGTAGGCGCGTGCGAAGCTATCGGGTAGGGAATCGCGACTCCCCAGCAATTGCCGATAATTAGTGGCCAACTTACTTTGCACTCTCGGGCTGATTCTCGGTTGATGCGTAGGTGCGATGCCGCCCAACCCAAAAATTATCCGATCGACCGGGCTGCTGAGGCCTTGTCCTAAGTAAGATACAATGAGAAGCACAACGCAAGTGCGATCGATATTATTTGACAGTCAACGCTATGCAATCTACAACTGGGTTCGAGACAGAACAGGCGATGGACGCTCCCAAACACGGCTTGCCCGTTACAATCATTACAGGATTTCTCGGCAGCGGCAAAACAACCCTGCTCAACCACATCTTGACCAACCAGCAAGGTTTGAAAACAGCAGTTTTGGTCAATGAATTTGGCGAAATCGGCATCGATAACGAACTGATTGTCACCAGCGACGACAACATGGTTGAGCTGAATAACGGCTGCATCTGCTGCACGATTAACGAAGATTTGGTTAATGCCGTTTACAAAGTTTTAGAACGCCAAGAAAATCTCGATTATCTAGTAGTCGAAACCACCGGACTGGCCGACCCGCTACCAGTAGCTTTGACTTTCTTAGGCACAGAATTGCGAGACATGACTCGTCTCGATTCGATCGTTACTGTAGTAGACGCGGCAAATTACAGCTTAGATTTGTTCAACTCTGAAGCAGCTTACAGTCAAATAGCTTACGGCGATATAATTATCCTCAACAAAACTGATTTGGTTCCAGAAGCAGATTTAGATTTGTTGGAAGTTAAGATTCGCGATATCAAAGAAGGTGCTCGAATTCTGCGAGCTGTAAAATCGGAAGTTCCCCTACCGCTCGTCCTCAGCATCGGATTGTTTGAATCTGACAAATATTTCCAATCTGAGGAAACTCCTAGCAGTCACGACCACGCCCATCACGACCACGCTCATCACGAACATCACGACCACGCCCATCACGACCACGCCCATCACGACCACGCCCATCACGACC
>JAUBOG010000130.1:0-14395 GCA_036700105.1 Microcoleus occultus BM001215583 | reverse complement strand
GGGGGACAGGAGTCTTCTCAAAGTCCCCCGACCTAAGGGGGATTTAGGGGGATCTGGACTGGGGTAAAAACGGGATTTATCAAGGCTTTCAGGCTTAAGTTGACACTAATGGGCAGTGCCGTGTCCCTACAAGTTTACTGCTGGTTATGAGTAAGGACACGGCAGTGTCGTGTCCCTACAAATAGAATTTGCAATTAACCGGATTTAAGATTACCACTTAAGCAAATTAAATTCTTCCATGTCTACGGTATCGCGGTTGCGATAAATCGCCAACACAATTGCTAAACCAACGGCTGCTTCAGCAGCGGCTACCGTAACTACAAACACCGTAAATACTTGACCTTTAATCTGTACGGGGTCAAGATAATTGGAAAAACCCATCAAGTTAAGATTGACAGCGTTCAGCATCAATTCGATCGACATCAACACGCGCACTGCATTTCGGCTAGTAATTAAACCGTAGATGCCAATACAAAACAGTGCGGCGGCTAATAACAGGAAATACTGGAGTTGCAGTTGCATAAATTTTTAGAATTTTTCTCAGTACAAAAATGACAGTAGGGTGCGCACTGCGCACCTTACTATTACTTAGATTCTGGCGAGGAAGCATCTCCAGCAGCCACTAATTCGCGAGGTCTTTCTGGCAAACTAAAAGCTGGCGTTTCAGATAGCTTGTTGGACAATTCATCGGGCAAGAAATCGCGGCGCGCTAGCACAATTGCTCCTACCATTGCCATCAACAAAAACACTGATGCTAACTCGAAAGGCAGCAAGTAGTCTGTGAAGAAGTGTTTGGCTATAGTCACGATCGAACTTTCGGCCGGTGCGCCCGTCGTAGCGACAATCGCCCAAGGGGTAGACACTACCATCGTACCCAAAAGCGCAAACAAACCAGCACAAACCAGTGCGGTTGCTAGTTGACGCACCCAAGCGTTGGAAATTGTGCGGAAATCTTCTCGCTTGTTCACCAACATGATGGCAAACAAAATTAAAACGTTCACAGCACCAACATAAATCAAGACTTGCGCTGCTGCGACAAAATCAGCATTCAGCAACAGGTACAAGCCGGCAATGCTGGTAAATACGCCGCACAGCAGAAACGCTGAGTAAACGATATTTGAAAACAGCACTACTCCTAATGCTCCTCCAATCATCATTACGGACAGTATGCCAAATGAAACAATTTGAACCCCTTCAGCTAGATTCACAATCTTTAATCCTCAATCATTAGTTTTCGATGTTCGTTTTTAGTCATTAATTAGCAGTCATTAATAATTATTTATTTAACTAATGACTAATGACTGCTGACAGATGACTAATTACCTATTTTTCGATAATTTCCTCTGGACGGAGACCGGCGCGCCGATCGGTGTAGGAAACTTCATGAGGGTCGATCGCACCTTTGGGCAAATAAGCAAATTCCCGCAGCGGCGTCACCATCGGGTCATCTGTAACCTTGTAGGGCAAACGTCCGAGGGCCACGTTGTCGTAATTCAATTCATGACGTTCGTAAGCTGCTAACTCGTATTCTTCTGTCATCGACAAACAATTAGTCGGACAATATTCTACGCAGTTGCCGCAGAAGATACACACCCCAAAATCGATACTGTAGTGCTTGAGTTGTTTCTTCTTAGTTTCTTTGTTAAATTCCCAATCCACTACAGGTAAGTTGATCGGACATACCCGAACGCAGACTTCGCAGGAGATGCACTTGTCAAATTCAAAGTGAATTCTGCCCCGAAAACGTTCGGAAGGAATCAGTTTTTCGTAAGGATACTGCACTGTAACCGGGCGGCGTCTCATGTGATCGAAGGTCACAGCTAGCCCTTGACCGATATACTTAGCAGCTTGAACAGTCTCTTTGGCGTATTCGCCTACTTGATTGAGGAATTTTAGCATCGTGTTCTCTCTCTGTACTTGAGTTTTTGGTAATTGTTAATTGATAATAGGTAATGAGAGTTAACAGCCATTTTTTGGGAGGTCCGGTAGGGAAACGGCATTGCCGTATCCGGTAGTAGGACACGGCAGTGCCGTTTCCCTACAGCTATTATATTAACTTTTACCTATTACGAATTAACCGCCAAAAGCAAAGGGAAAGGCAAGTTTCAAAGCTGCGGTCAATAGCAAATTAACTAAAGCAACGGGAAGCAAAAACTTCCATCCCAAATTGAGCAATTGGTCGATCCGAACTCGCGGCAGAGTCCAGCGGAGCAGAACTGCCAGAAACAGGAAAAAGTAGGCTTTGAGCATGGTCATTGTAATGCCCAGCGTGCCGGTAATTACCTGCAACCACGGAGTAGTCTCGCTCAATCCCAGGGCATTTGTGATGACTCCGACCGGAATCGGGCATTCCCAGCCGCCGAGGTACAAAACTGCTACTAGCAGGCAAGAAAGCACGAGGTTAACGTAGGAAGCGATGTAGTACAGAGCAAATTTCATGCCTGTGTACTCAGTCTGATATCCTGCTACCAATTCTTCTTCTGCTTCCGGGAGGTCAAAGGGCAAACGTTCGCATTCGGCTAGTGCTGAGATCCAGAAAATCAGGAAACCCGCAGGTTGCCGCCAGACATTCCAGCCGACGATGCCGTAGCCTGCTTGTTGGTGTACGATGTCGATCGTACTGAGGCTGTTGGACATCATCACCACTGCCAATACTGCCAAAGCTAGAGGAATTTCGTAGCTGAGGGATTGAGCCGCGGCTCTGAGTCCTCCCAGGAGGGCGTATTTGTTGTTGGAAGCATAGCCCGACATCAGCAAGCCGATCGGCTGAATGCTAGAAAGAGCAATCCACAGAAATATCGCTGTCCCCATGTCGGCGATCAGCATATGCTCTCCGAAGGGCACGATCAAGTAGGAGAGAAAAACTGGAATCACTACAATCACCGGCCCTAGCGTGAACAGCAGCGCGTCAGCTTTTGCGGGTACGATGTCTTCTTTGAATACCAACTTCAAACCGTCGGCGACGGGTGCTAGAACCCCCAGAGGGCCGATGAATTCCGGGCCTACCCGCTGTTGAGCGGCGGCGGAAATTTTCCGCTCTAGCCAGACGCTAGTCAGTACCCCGAAAACAGCACCGACAATCATCAGCACCATTGGCAGCGGTAGCCAAAGCACTTGGGCGATGTCCGCCGGTAAGCCCCAATTCATCAGGGCTTCTACAAAACTTCCTTGTAAGTCAATTCCTGGGTTCATGTTGCCAGCTTTTGAGCGATCGCATATATTTTTACACCCATCCTTAGTAGGAGTAGGCTTGGAGAGTCGGGTGTTTGTAAAGATTTTTAATTGCTTTACCGCATATCAGTATATCGCCGGACAGGCTCCTAGAACGCAGGGACGGGGTGAAATTATAGTTATCTCATCCCCCAGCTTGGCTAATGGGCTGATAACTTATACGATTTGAGATTTGAGATTGTAGGGTGCGTCAGTTGTGGATGTAGCACGAAAAACTAGGCTTTTCTCCGATGACGCACCTTATACCATTTATAAAAAAGCTTGCTTAAGACAAAAATATTGGGCGGAGTGAAACGGAGGGTTGCTTCCACGGGCCCTTCAAAAGAACAGGTGCGTCGCTATGAGATTGTCGATCTTTTTTGAGGATTGTCGATGGCGACGCACCCTACGGCTACCCGTGCGCCAGTCCTATGAGATATAGCCAAACAAAAAGGGCAGAGAATTAATTCTCTGCCCTTTTTATGCTTTAAAGTAACTTTCAAACGGTTTAAACCATTGATTTTACGCTACCTTTTTTATGGAACTGGGCAGAATCGAACTGCCGTCCAAAATGGGTATTAACCTTCCGATCGTTCACAGGTTTATCCCCTCTGATCCTCGGGGCGGGAACCATCTTTATCCCAAATGGGGGGATTATCTAGTGATTGCTTTCCCAGTTAACCGACTAGATGCGTCTAACTAGGGCATCCGTTGGGGGTTGTTATGCTACCGTTAACGGAGTTAGGCGGCATACACTCTAAACCAAGCTCAAGAAGTTTTTAGGCTACAGCTACGGCTTTGCGAGCGAAAGGAACGATGTTGTTCGCATTTACTTTTTTGTTTGAGCCGATATTAACGAGAGTAGACTCCCTCTCGACCTGCATCACGGAGCAGCTTTCGCCACCCTGTCGAAACCATTACAGCCCCTCGTGTTAGCTTTCCTATTATAGACAATATTTTTTGTCAAGTCAAGTTGATTTGGGATTTTCGATTGCGGATTCAAGAAACCGGGTTTTTATGGGTTTCTGCGAGTTGTGACGCGTATTCTCGCAAAAACCCGGTTTCTGACTACCAGTGCGTTAATGCAAATTTTCGTCCCAAACGCCGATGTAAATCCGATCGCGCTCGTTGCGTTCGATCGTCCCTTCCAGCGAACCCTTCCTAAAAGTAAACCGATTGGTCCGGCGCTGCTGCACGTCCCGGAAGCCTTGCAAAATCTCCCGATCGGCCCCGCCCACCATCCCGTTTAACGCGGTTCGCACTACCAAATCGTCCACCGACGGGGCGAAAGAACCCTCTGTTTGCACTAGCTGGCCCGAATCCCGATCGTAAATGTAGCCGAGAGTAATCCGGTTCGGCAATATTTCGTAAAGTGCGGTGCGAGTATTCGGCCAATAGCCGCGGGGTTGAGAATCCGTGGGTTGTCCCAAGGCATCTACAATCTGACTTTCCGCTGTACCAACGGCAAACCCAGGGATTGTGGGAGTCTTCCGATCACCCGCAGCCGGTTGTTCGTCGGGTGCGGGCGATCGATCGGGCGGCAATTCTTTGTCAACAAGTTTTTCCGTTGGTGCGGGTTCGTCAGGCTCAGGAGTTGGTGTTGGAGTTGGAATTGGAGTTGGAATTGGAGTTGGAATTGGAGTTGGAATTGGAGTTGGTGAGAAAGGAGTTTCAGCAGCAGCAGGCGGCGGAGTTTCTCTGCGAGTTGGCGGTGGCGTTGGTGTCGGCGCGGGAATTTGTGCGGGGCTAACGCGCGCGTCTGGATCGGCAGGGGCAGAAGTGCGATCGTCCTTGGCTACCGGTGCGGGTTCCGAAGACGGCCGGTTCAGGAAAACCCTAGCAATCCCGACAAAACCAGCCACAATCAGGGCGATCGCCGCCAACCCCAAAATCAACCAAATCTTGCGGTTGCTGTCCCCAGAAGGCACAACAGCAGGCGCTGTTCTCGATCCTGCAGGCGACTGAGGCCCGTGTCCCGGAATCACCGCCACCGTCGGCCCGGTAACGGAATCTGGCGAACCCGACAGCAGCGACAGCCACTCATCGACAGTAGCGGGGCGATTTTGAGCTTCTACAGTCATCCCCCGCATCACCGCTTGACTGACTGCGGGACTCACTTGAGGCTGCAAATCGCGGGGGCTGGGCATCGGCTGGCTGGTGCGCAAAATTGCAGCTACCGGCACTTGTCCTGTCAGCAGAGTATAAAGCGTCGCCGCCAAACCGTAAACATCTGTGGCGGGCGTGTATTTGCCTTGGGCGAAATACTGTTCTGGCGGCGCGTAGCCGTCGGACACCATATTAGTGTGATTTTGGGTTGCACCGGGAGTAAACTCGCGGGCGATGCCAAAATCGATCAGCACGACTTCCTGGGTATTTTGGCGCAGCAGAATGTTTTGCGGTTTGATATCTCGGTGCAGCAAACCTTTTTGATGAACAACTTTCAAAGCTGCGCCGATTTGAGTGATGTAGGAAATTGCGAGATTTTCTGGAAGCGGTTTATTTGGGAGCACGACATCGCCCAAATTCTGACCCGGAACGTAGTCCATCACCATGTAAGGCTGTCCGTCTTCGACAAAAAAATCGCTGACGCGGACTATATTGGGATGAACGCAGGATGCCAACCGCCTCGCTTCGTCTTGAAACTTGCGATCGAACTCAGCAAAATTCGGTTGCTGGCGCAGGGATTCGTTGAGGGTTTTAATGACTACAGGCTGTCCTAAATAGCGGTGATTTGCTCTGAAGGTAATTCCAAAGCCGCCGCGTCCCAATTCTTGTTCGAGGGTGTACTTTCCACCCTGTAAAGTTTTGCCGATTAGCGCATCCATAGGTTCGGGCGATCGCGTACCAGATAATATGGCTGATTATTGCACGTATGGTTAGCCAAGTTACCAGTCTAAAGGGCGATCGATCTAACCCTGTGTTACTTAACCTGTTAGAAACACTATTCATAATGCGTCCACATCCGCAAAATTTTTACCGTATTCTCGGACTCAATCACCTCGTACACCAGACGATGCTGAATGTTGATTCGCCGTGAATATGCACCTTCCAAATCTCCCACCAATTTCTCGTAGGGTGGCGGATTCTGAAACGGATTGGTTTGAATAATGTCGAGTAACTCTTGCGCTTTGTCTCGTAAATTGCTAGAAGCCAGCTTTTTGGCATCTTTCTGTGCCTGTTTGGTGTAGATTAAATTCCAAGTCACCACTCCAACTCCCTAGCGCACTCCTCGATCGGCGTTGCCAGCCCTTCCCGAATCGATTCCCGCATTCCCGGCACTGAGAGAAGATACAGTGTTTCCTGCACAGATGCCCAGTCAGATTCAGATAATAACACTGCATTGCTAGTCTCTCCTGCAATTACGATCGGTTGATGCGACTGACTCACCGAATCGATTAACTGCTGCAACTGCTTTTGAGCTTCATTGATTGGAATCATAATCTTCCACTCGTTTAAATACGCTTTTCTCGATGAAATTGGCTGGCTTCCGACACTACTACAACTGCCCTAGCAACTTGTGGTATTCTGCGTGTGAACCAACCCAAAACCAGATTACAGTGTCACCATCCAACTGACCAACTGCTCGATAGTTTCTGCTAATTCGGGCTGAGTAGATTGGTAACTCTGGATGCACCTTCTTGAAACGCAGGCTTGGATGACTTGGGTCTTCCTTGAACTGGCGATACGCCGCGCGCGTCTGATCTCGAACTTGTTCGGGTAAATCAGCAAATAATTTGCGAAACTCGATTGTAGTGCTTGACTTCACAATGTTTCTGGATCGAGTTCTTGGGTTTTCCCTGCATGATACTCAGCCATTGCGGTCGCTGCGAGTTTAGCAAGAGCATCTGGGGAACGGGAGAATGCTTTATCCCAGCGCAAATCGTCTTCAAGTTCTTCCAGAATTATTGAAGCGAGAGCATCTTGCTCCCTGGCAGACAATGTTTTCAACTTGGCGATCGCGCGATCGAGTAACTCAGTCATGGCTACCACACTTTTACAATGAAAATGGCATCCTATCTATTATCGCTTGTTTCAGGCAAATTGAGTTCGGATTCAACCAAGAGCCTTGATACTGTCGGGAGCAAGCGCGTTGTTATCGGACAACATCGATCGCTCGACCTAAAAACTGTTCGTATCCTTGCTTAAACTTCTCCTTTCCATTTTGCTCTATGATACTGCCATGAGCCATAATCACTCGCTCAAAGTCCCAACCTAGAATCTTCTCAACTGACTCTTTTACTTTCTCCTTTTCAAGGGTTGCAATTCGCTCCAATAACGATGGACTTAAACTTTTATATCCTCCCAGCACTCTGGTCGCAAATTGCGTCAGGGCTGGAAAGCTATCATCAAAGTGAAACGCAGTATCAGTCAATATTAAGGTGCGGCTTGCAGAATGGAAAAACACGCATTCATTGAGTGAATCAAAACCACTTAAACCAATTGTTCTGAATCCCTCAAAAAATACGTATTGCAGTCCATCCGATAAAGTATTTTCATCACTTTTGATGATTTTATCGATCGCTAAATCTGGTTTTTTGACTTCTAGGCCTGGCACCGCCCAAAACGTCCCGTTTGGGTAAAATGTTTTGAAATTGGTTGCAAATAAATAGTGATAAAGATTGGGAGCAATGATGTGCTTAACCGTTCCAAGTTCGTTAAGCTGACTCGCAATTGTATCATTGAGTGCGATCGGAGAAATAACTGCTAACTCACGATTGGCCAGCCGAATCACTGTCATTCTTGTGCCAACGCTGAGGCCGAAATATCGGAATGGTTGTTCGGCAACCCAAATATCTCGATCGATTTCTCTGAGCATTTCAAAGTTTCAAAATATGAACTTGATTATACTAACTCACATTCGACGCTCTTGCAATGCGTAAATCCTTAGATTATCAAAAGGCTGTTTTCTGAACCCTAGCGAGTTGGTAAGCGCCGCGACTGTCCAATAGTTGATATTGATTTGGCTGCAATCCGAATTCTTTAAATTTGTGCGGATATCCCAGCACCAAAATAGAGGGAGAACTTTGGTTTTTAGATTCCTCAATGTAGTTTTTCGCCCCTCGGGCAAGTCGGTAAAAAATCACCGGGCTTTCGGTATAATAAACCAGACTTGGTTTCCAGAAACCAATCATCATCAACTCTTCCCCCGGCAGTTTTTGTTGAACAGCAACCTGCGCTAACTGTCTCAGAGGTAACTGGCGGTTGATATCAACCAATTTGTAGGCGGGAGTCAGACCAAAGATGATAAATGCGACTAATCCGATGAAGTTGGCAACCAAAATCCAGCGCTGCTGGCGTTTCCAGAGTAAAAGTGCGATCGCCCCTGCCGCAGTTATCCAAATCGCACCGCCGACAATCAGCAATCCCGACTGCTGAATTGCTTGCGGAAAATTGGGCATTGCCGGGTCGTCTCCCAGCCAGTTGTAGCAGTAGAAAGTTGCTCCGGCTATAATTAATAAAAATACGACATTAAAAATGTATGTAACTAACAGCCCTCGCGGTAAAGAATGCGGTTTTTTTTCTAACTTTCCCGGCCGAATTGCTGGTTCTCTCCCTGCAATAATATCACCCCAAAACAGCGTTACCAAAATGGCGGCGGCGGGGATTAAAGGCAATACATAACTGGGCAATTTGGTAACGGCGATCGTGAAAAAGCCGAAGATGCAGCCGAACCAAAATAAGGCAAATAAACTCAACTGAGCCGATCGCGCTTGCCTCCTCCAGTAACTGCGCTGCCAAAAACGGGTGCGGGCGATCGCCGCTGGCAAATAAATCGACCACGGCGCAAAACCAACTAGCACTACCAAAAAGTAAAAATACCAAGGCGCCGAGTGCTTGTTGACTACTTCAGTAAAACGCTGGAAATTGTGATAGCCGAAAAAGCTGTCAATATAAGTTTGACCGTTGTCTAAAATAACGAGAATATACCAAGGCAGGGCGATCGCCAGAATAATCGAGATTCCCGACACCGGACGCATTTCGCGCCAAAGTTGCCGAAAATTTCCCAAATAAAGCGCAAAGCAGCCAACAATCAGGGCTGGGAGGACAATTCCCACAGGCCCCTTAGCCAGAATTGCTAAGGCAATTAATACGTAAAAAGTCAGATACCACTTATTGGGAAATCGGGAAGCGGAAACGGTGGAAAATTCGGTTTTTTGTCTCTGTTCTTCTAGGGTGTAACCGAGGAAAAAGGCGAGCAGTGCCGAACACATACAGCCGCTCAAGAGCATATCTGAAACGCCCGTTCTTCCCCAGGCAATAGTTTGGGGATTTAAGGCGATTAGCGCCGCACCAATCCAAGGAGTAGAAAGAAAGATCGGAAGACGGCGAGATTTGAGATTTGAGTTTTGATTCTCTGTTTCTTCTTCCTCATTCTTTCTTCGTTCTTCCTGATTCCCTATTCCTGATTCCCTATTCCTGATTCCCTCTTCCTGATTCCTGACATCCGTTAAATCCTTTACAGAATCCGTTGCCGAACTGCTTTCTAACTTCGATAAGGTATAGAATCCGAGGCAAGCCAGGGCGATCGCACACAAGGCCGAAGGAAGCCGCACAGCCCATTCGTTAACCCCGATCGAACGGTAAGCCACCGCCATCAGCCAATAAATCAACGGCGGCTTGTCAAACCTGGTTTCGCCGTTGAAATAAGGAGTGATCCAATCTCCTGTCACCGTCATTTGACGGGCGGCTTCGGCAAACAGCGGTTCAGTTTCGTCAACTAAACCGATGTTGCCGAGATTCCACAAGAAACCCACCCAGGCGATCGCGCACAGCCACAGCAGCGACAGCAGCACAGGCGCGATGGGGCGATTCCTAAACTCTGACAAATTTTTAATAACTTCCTTCACCCAGGCTTCCTGCGATTTTAGATGGTAAATTTTGACTCGCATAGAGAGTCTACCGAAAAATTCGCCTTCAGGAAACTCGGAGTTCGATCGAACTCGGTTCAACTCATATCAAGTACCCCAAAGCAGGACACGGCAGTGCCGTGTCCCTACCGCGATCGATTGTAGGGATACGGCACTGCCGTATCCTCTATCTCATGCCGGTGCAACTGGAATTAATCTCTGTTTCTCGATCGAAATCTCCGCCCGCCGCAAAGCATTCAAGGCTGCAAAATTAACTGCCATTCCCCGGCTGTGCGGTTCCAAGCGGGCGAGGCTGTCTCCCCGGCGACGTAAGGGCCCCAGTAGCGGCGGGAACCATCCTGAGCAAAAACCACCAGAATGTCTCCCTGTTTGACTTGTAACTTGCCCTCCGGCAGCGATAGCATCAGTCCCTTGCCGCCGCCTTCCCCCGGCGCAAAATCCCAGTGCGCCGGTTTGCTGTAGGATTTCTCGGCTTGCCGTTTCGACAGCAGGGCGACCCGCACTGGGTGTTCGCTGCGGTTGCTGACGCGCAAACTGCCGGCGGCTGAGGAATTTGCTCTTAGTGAGGAATTGCTTTCCTCGTCAGGCTCTGGGGCGGTTGGTATGGAGTCGGGTTTGGGCTCGTTGGCGGTGTCTGCTGAATCTGTCGCCACAGGGGAAACAGCGGGTATTGGGGGGAGTGCGGTGGCTGCGGAGGGCAAGTCGCTCGGCCCGTTTGCACCGCTGGAGATGGTGATTTCAAAACGTCCTAGAAACATTCCTGTCATTAGGACGATCGCCGCTCCAGTTATCATCTGGTAAATTTTAAGTTTCATAAACTTTATGCTTAAAGAATAGACTGCACACCCGCAATTAGTCATCACCATGTTTAATGTAGAATCCGGGGCTGCTGTGCCACAAGATAAAGCTACACTTAATTACTTGACGGTATTGGGCGATCCGGTTCTGCAAGCAACGCCCGATCGCCCGATCGCCCGATCGCTCAATACCATTTTAGATGTTAAATTTTAAATCTTAGATGGCGGCATACTAACCGCAGTCAGGATTTAGAGTTGGTCTGAAGCGTCATTTTTTGAGCTGTCACTATAACTTTTAATCCCAGTTAAAAAAAGAATCCAACTTGGTTGCCGCGGCTCCAAACCCCGATCGCCATCACTCATTCCCAATTCTCTAATCTTTAATCTCAAATCTCAAATCCTATAACTTCTATGCAGAATACCCGAATTAACAGATTAATTGATGTTCTGGGCGAACAATTCGGACGCTGGCTGAGCAATCCTTGGCGGCGGATTTCGCTCCTGGTAATTAGCCTGCTGTTCGGCACTTTTTTGGGAACAGCTATTTCGACGATCGCCGGACAATCGGCTGATTGGGATATTATCGCGGCCGGGCTGTTGGTGCTGTTGACGGAGTTGGTTAACCGGCTGGTTTACGGTAGCCCGCGACCAGTGGCCCGTTCTTTGTGGGTGGATATGCTCAATGCTCTGAAAGTTGGCCTGACTTACAATTTATTTGTGGAAGCTTTCAAACTGGGTTCTTAAAAAATTTTGCATCTGTAAGGCCGGGTTTAAGATTAAATATATGTCAGTTGCGGATAATCTTATCCCAAACCAGCCCCGCCGAGAAAGTTTTGAGCTGATGAACCGATCGACTGTAACGCCTGTTGACATCTTACACCGCTGGCAAGCTGGCGAGCGCCCGCAACTTCCCGACTTCGATCGCCTCGCACGCTGGGAACTTGCCGATCGTGCGCGTTCGGACGCTTTTAATATCACTCCTGACAGTGCAGCCGATATTGTCCGCCGCAAAACCGATTTATTCTTTTCTCTTGTTGGCGAACTCCATACTTTCCCCCTAAAGTCAACTGTTTTTCTCGAAACATTGTGGAAGCTTTGGCTGCCGCTGGCAATTCAATTATCGACAGAAAAACAAAGTTTAAACCGTCCTCTAATTCAAGGAATTTTAGGAGGACAAGGAACGGGAAAAACTACTTTATGCGAAGTTCTTAGGCTAATTTTGGGAAAATTGGGATATTCTACTGTCAGCCTTTCTTTGGACGATCTTTACAAGACTTATGCCGATCGCCAACAACTCCAAAAAGCAGACCCGCGTTTAATTTGGCGCGGCCCGCCGGGAACTCACGATATTGACTTGGGAATCTCTGTTTTAGACAAGTTGCGCGGTTCTCAAAGTAGGGACACGGCACTGCCGTGTCCCTACAAGAGTAAACAGATAGAAATCCCCCGGTTTGATAAATCTGCCTGGGGAGGTGCGGGAGATAGAAGTCAACCAGAAATTATTTGCGCTGCGGATATTGTACTGTTTGAAGGTTGGTTTGTCGGCGTTGAGCCGGTAGTTGATACCCGATTAAACGAGTTTTTGGCGGGCGCGCCGTTTCCGATTGTCACGGATGCAGACTGTCAGTTTGCGCGCGACATGAATGCGAAGCTGCACGATTATTTGCCGCTGTGGAATCGATTAGATCGGTTGATGGTTTTGTATGCGCGAGATTATCGCATTTCTCAAGTGTGGCGCCTTCAGGCGGAACGGGAAATGATGGCGGCGGGGAAGTCGGGAATGAGTGAGGGCGAAATTAATCAATTTGTCGAATATTTCTGGAAGGCGCTGCATCCGGATTTATTTATTCAGTCTGCGATTGCGGGCGATCGGGTGGATTTAGCAGTAGAAATTTTGGGCGATCGGGCGATCGGCAAAATCTGTCGGGCGATCGGCTGATAATGAAGCCATTAGCAATGCCAATTTTCAACGAAATAACAGTATTCTTGTCCCCCCCTTTTGCAACACGCCCTAGGGGGGGTCTTCGAGTGTTGCACAATTTTAGAGAAATGGTATAACATCAATTCCGGTTGCACGAGCAACAGGATAAGCGAGGATACAGCGATGCCGTTTCCCTACCGCAATTAATTGTAGGGAAACGGCACTGCCGCGTCCTTAAATGCTTAATTTTAAGTCTCGATCGAGAATTGCTTGCATTAACTGCCGGGAGTGCCGAGTTCGATCGCTTTCTGCACCAAATCATCGGTAACTTCGCCCGGTGTACCTGCAGGCGTAATTTCCTGAGCCATCGAACGAAAATCAGCGGGATTGCCGCTTGAATCTGCCGGCATTGGGATATCTTTAGGAGCGGGAATATCAAATTTAGGTGCAGTTGCAGCGGCGGCAGCTTCAGCGCCGGCACTCGTGCGATCGATGTCACTCACGCTGAATTCTTTTGAAGCTTCGTAGTCGGCTGATACATCAACGGTCGGCAACTTTTGTTCTCCAGCTTCCACGCTTTCAGTTATTTGCTGAGCGTCAAAACTTTCAATGTTATTTGATTCTGTATTTATTTCAGACATAGCCGACTCCTTGCAAGTTTTATTTAACAATTCACTGTATTAATAATTACTTGAATTCACGGCCTTTTCATCTACCCGCAGATGTATCGTTGGCTTCTATCTTAAGGATGATTTATTCGAGGGCGGCAGCGAGGTCTTACATTAGTTTACAAAAATCATGCAACTTTAGGCAAGCTCCAAACCCATAGATACTAAGTCATTCCCCCTTATTTAATCTCAAATCTCAAATCTCAAATCTCAAATCGTATTACCTCTAGAGGATGGTGACTTGCACCTGCAAATGTTGATATTTATATATTCTGGAAGCATTTTTAAGGAATTGATTTATGAACTCACCCGCCGCCACCAATACTCACGCTCTTTCCAACGACACTCAAAACACCGTTGAGACAATCAACGGGCTGGGTACAGATGAAAAACTGGCGCTGCTCTACTTTATTTATGAAAAAATGGGAGATTCAATTACACCAGCCGCTCCCGCAGCCGCCGAACCTGAATTAGCTCCCGTACTGCTGAATGATTTTTACAACCTTTCCGATGACGAACAACTGAATATAATGCGAGGTATTGTCAACCGCTCTGACACGCCGTATTCTCGCGCTTACGGAGCTCTAACTGCTAACAATCAGTTGGTGGTTTGGTATGCTTGGGCTATTGGTATGGGGGAGAAAATTGTGGATATCCCCGAAGGATATGAGGCAACTGAGGCTGTCAACGGCGTGTTGGGTCAAATTGAAAATCTTGATTTTGAACAGCAAATTTCCGTGCTGCGCGACGTAGCTAATAATATGGGTTATACCGATGTAAAACCAATTGAAACTCAGGCTCAAGTAGGAAAAACTTCTAGTCTTTAGATCGGACTTTGCGGTTGAAACTGCTACTAAACTAACTGAAGTTAGGAGATATAGCAATCCTAAATGATTCGCAAAATATGTAGGGGTAGTGCCAAGAGTGCCT
>JAUBOG010000012.1:0-34527 GCA_036700105.1 Microcoleus occultus BM001215583 | reverse complement strand
GTTCCTCCCTCTTTCCATACACGTCTCTCTTCCGATCTATCGAACGCAGCTAATAAGGCCGCAACTTCGGTTTCTCTACCGTAGAGTTTTTCGGGGATAATGAAGCGATCGCACCTATCTTGTTGTGCGATCGCAAAATGGGCGATCGTTCCGGTTTGGTTCCACTGTTGCAAACAAATTTCTAAATCGCGCTTCAATCCCATTGCACTTTGATAGCGGTCTTCGGCATTTTTTGCCATCAGCTTTGCTACAATTTGCGATAGCACAAGGGGTAATTCTGGGTTCGCTTTATCGACTGGAATCGCTCTTCCAGCTAGGTGAGAGTGAATCAACTGCATTGGATCGTCGGATTGAAATGGCAATTTTCCAACCAGCAGTTGATAGAACGTTACCCCCAAGGAATAAAAATCGCTGCGATAATCAATGCCGCGATTCATGCGTCCGGTTTGTTCTGGCGATAAATAGGCAAGGGTTCCTTCTAAAACATTGAGATTTTGGATTTCTTGAGTTTCTCTTGGTAGCAGTGACGAGATGGAAAAGTCAATTAATTTGACTTTTTTGGTTTCTGGATGAATCAGGATATTGGCCGGTTTAATATCTTTATGAATAACGCCGTGCTGGTACAGGTGGTGCAGGATATCTGCGATTTGAATGGCGAGGGGCAAAAATGCAGCGATTTCTAGGGGATTTCCTTGGGTAAATTGCGATAGAGAAATTCCGCCAAAGTCTTCCATTACCAGAACCCAGCCATTTCCAAAAGGTTCTAGGCTATAAGGTTGAATAATTCCCAGTAGGTTGAGATTGCTGGAGTTAGTTTCAGTAATTCCACGCATAATCGCGTACTGATTGCGAAACTGCACCAACTCGCTCCATGTGGGCATTTCGTTTCGCAGCAGCTTCAAAATTACCTGTTTGCGATCGGACTCTCGAATTGCTCGATAAACTAAGGTTCTGGAACCTGCGTACAGTTGCTCGGCAATTTGATATCCTAATAGGGCGAGCTCGCCGCCTAAAGCATCTGCCTTTTGATTCCAAACAGTTTGGCCTGCATCGCCGAGCGAAGTTATTTGTTTGTACATAGGTGTTATTTGGGTGGCGCTGTGGATAGTGCGATCGCTCCCCTAAAGACTAACTCATATTTTAGCATTTTACAGCTCGCTTTTCTAAAGCTAATACCGCCAATTTTAGGGCTGTAACTGTTCGCAATCGATACCAGCTATATAAGTGATTTTACGGAATTTTAGTGAAACATATCTGAAAAATCTCAGCATAACACTCAGGGGCGAGTGTTATTGCTAATATTAATGCCTGCAACTGATTACATAACTTATCAAATGTGGAAAGAAAGCCCGAAAATCCGATTCAAGCTGCTGATAGCTAGCTGTCAAATCTTCAACTCCACCTGCTAAGTTATTTGTGCGCTTAATTCTTGCCGACATTCTATTGAGAGCAGTATCTATGCCGTCAATTTCCCGGTAGGAACAGAGCAAGTCGCGGGCGATAATTGTTGGCACAACCTGCTGGAGAGATGCAGGCAATATATCTCGGCTATCTTGCAGGATTTTATAGACGCCCCGAGCAAAATCTGGCAGCGGAACTTCTGAATATTCGCGCCAATTTTTAGCTAAGAAGTGGTCGTAAAACATATCAATCAACACTCCCGCAAACCTGCGCCTTTGGGAGCAAACAAGGCTTTTGCTCGATCGCACTATGGCGTGAGAATCCGTGTAGCTATCTACTTTGCGGTGCAAATCAATACCCTTTCTAATTTCCTCAGAATAAAGGCTGACGGCCCCTCCTTTGACAAAATCGCCTAAGAGATTGCCAATCAGAGATTCTGGCGTGCCGTCAGCTAAAAATAGATGAGCTAAATAATTCATCGATTATCAATCTTATGAGTTGCACAAAAAATCTAAGAAACCGGGTTTCTTGACAAAAACCTACGCTTTCAAGCTAATACCCTGACAATAAACCCGGTTTCTCGCACCCCCGGCGCAAGTCCTAAATCTCTCGACGGAAGGCTCTAATAGCTTCCCCAGCATCAGTTTCGGTCATCAAAATATAGAAGTTTTATATCGGTGATAAACGAATGCGAATCTCTCCCTCTTTAACATAAATAACAGCTTGCATAGGAGTAAGAAAATCCATCCCTAGCAGCCCGTCTACAAAAGTAGTTGCAGGTAACGTGTAGGCAACTATAGGAAAATTTTCTAAACGCTCGCCCAAGCAATTAAACCAAGGCACAGCTACTACTGGCGCTTCGACAATACCGCCACCTGCTGATGTCCTAATTCTGCGTAGAGGATTTTGGATATCGCAACCAAGAGCTTCTAATATATTTACCCGCAACACAGTATAACTTGAGCCTGTATCAACTAATAACCTGAATTGTCTCACAGTATTGCTTTTGCTAGAAGCAGCAGCTTTTAAGACGAGTAAATTTCCGTAACGCGAACACCGATAAAGTCTTTGTGAAGTCACGATATTACCGAATATTCCTCTGGAATCGGGCCAGTGTATTCTATAGAAATTGACCGGATATCTTTAAAATTTGTCAAAGCTCGGTCTATTTCCTCTCGCTCCGGTGAATGAGCTAAGACTTCACCGCGAATCACGTTCCATAAATCGTCGGATTCAGTATCAGCAATTAGCACCCACTCGCGGGGATAGCGATCGCGTATTTCTGCCGCCGTCAAGATTTCCCCTATCGATTTGTAGTCCGATCCGTTGTTATTTTGGATCGGGACTTGAGACTGCTGGTTGGTTTCGGCTTGAGTAATTTCTTCATTTAAGAGTTGCCAAAGTCGGCGTTTTTCTTCGAGTTTGAGGGAGGCGATCGCATCTACTAGGACTTGAAAAGGAATTTGCAACTGTACGGTTTCTGGGAGCATGGCGTGTCTCAAGAGATGTTGAAGGAATTTATATGATAACTCACTATTGAATTAGCTGATAATAATACTAACTCAGATTTCTAGTTGGTAAACCGCAGATAAACACAGATGAACGCTAATGTAATCTTATCTGCGTTCATCTGCGTTAATCTGCCTGAAGGGGCGGTTGCAAAAAGACCCCTACGAACCACCCCGCAATTTATCCAAAACAGTCCGATCTTCCAAAGTCGAAGTATCTCCTGTTACCTCCAAACCAGCAGCCAAAGAACGCAGCAAACGCCGCATAATCTTGCCGCTGCGAGTCTTCGGCAAAGCATCAGTAAATCGAATCTCTCCCGGACGGGCGATCGCACCAATTTCCTTAACAACGTGCTGCTTCAATTCCTTAGCCAATTCATCGCTAGGTTGCTGCGTGTTTTCCAGCGTTACAAAGGCGACAATTTCCTCACCTTTAATCTCGTCCGGTTTCCCCACAACCGCAGCTTCCGCCACCGCTGGATGAGACACCAAAGCCGATTCAACTTCCATCGTCCCGAGTCGGTGTCCGGCGACATTAATCACGTCGTCAACGCGGCCCATTACCCAGAAATAACCGTCTTTATCTTTGTGCGCGCCGTCCCCCGCAAAGTACACGAATTCGCCATCTTTCGGGTGCAAATATTCCCAATAAGTGCGGCGGAAGCGATCGGCATCATTGTAAAGCGTCCGCATCATTCCCGGCCAAGGATGTTTCACAACTAAATAACCGCCGCTTTCATTAGTTACCGGTTCGCCTTCAGAGTCAACGACATCGGCAACAATTCCGGGAAAAGGAAGGGTTGCAGAACCGGGTTTTGTGGGGATGGCACCGGGCAAAGCGGTAATCATAATTCCGCCAGTTTCCGTTTGCCACCAAGTATCGACTATCGGACAATTCGAGTTGCCAATTACGCGCTGATACCACATCCAAGCTTCGGGATTTATCGGTTCCCCGACAGTTCCCAACAACCGCAAAGATGACAAATCTCTGGCATTTGGCAACTCTTCGCCCATCTTCATAAACGTGCGGATTGCTGTTGGTGCGGTGTAGAAAACAGTGACGCCGTATTTGGCAATTACATCCCAAAAACAGCCGGGATTTGAAGGGCGAGGAGCTCCTTCATACATTAAAGTTGTCGCACCGTTGGAAAGCGGGCCGTAGACAATGTAACTGTGCCCGGTAATCCAGCCGACATCAGCAGTACACCAGTAAACATCGGTATCTTGGAGGTCGAATATCCACTTGGTTGTCATGTGGGTATAAAGGTTGTAACCGCCCGTTGTATGGACCACTCCTTTGGGTTTTCCTGTACTTCCAGAAGTGTAAAGAATGAATAGCAAATCTTCGCTGTCCATCGGTTCGGCGGGACAATTTGCCGATGCAGTTTTTTGCAATTCATGCCACCAAACATCACGCCCAGATTCCATGTCAATTTGCTGTTTGGTGCGCTGAACCACGAGAACGTTGGTAACGCTGGGGACGGCATTATTTGCTAATGCTTTGTCTACTTGTGCTTTGAGGCCGACTGCTGCATCTTTGCGGAAGCCGCCGTCAGCGGTGATGACGAGTTTTGCTTGGCCGTCGTTGAGGCGATCGCGCAATGCTTCTGCACTAAATCCGCCGAAAACAACGCTGTGCACCGCACCGATTCTGGCGCAGGCTAGCATAGCGATCGCCGCTTCGGGAATCATGGGCATATAAATACCGACGCGATCGCCCTTTTGCACTCCCAAATCCTTAATAACATTCGCCATTTGACAGACTTCGCGGTGGAGTTGCGCGTAGGTGAGAGTGCGCGAGTCTCCGGGTTCGCCTTCCCAAATTAGGGCCGCTTTATTTTTTCGCCAAGTTGTCAAATGTCTGTCCAGACAATTGTAAGAAATGTTAATTTTGCCGTTGACAAACCATTTAGCAAAAGGCGGCTGCCAGTCGAGTACGGCATCCCATTTTTGGAACCAGTCCAATTCTTGTGTAGCGAGTTCAGCCCAGAATGCTTGGGGGTCTGCTTTGGCTTTGTCGTACAGGGTCTGATACTCTTCTAGGCTTTTGATGTGAGCTTTTTGGGAAAATTCAGCAGGCGGCTGAAACAGGCGTTTTTCGTGGAGTATTGATTCGATGGTATCTTGTGACATCGCTGTTAGTTTTTTGTTCAGTTACTCTTTTCAGATATTGTGTGCATAAGTTGGGGCAAAAGTATGTTTATTTTCCTTAAGACTTTGGAGAATTTTGTCAATCTGGGAGCTGCGTGAGAAATTATGGTAGCGGTAAATGCTCAATTTTATCTTGGTACTCATCATCAAACGATCCTTGATAAATCAAAATCAGTTCGTCAATATTTTGACCAATACTCATCTTGGAATTCAGGATAAAGATTCCTGGAACATGGCGATTTTGCTCTAGATGCTCTGCTAAATGAACGGGCATAGAGCGGCGGTTGTTGGTAACAAGAATGAACTTGTGGATTTCGCACCAAATGAGAATTTCGGGGTCAAGAGTACCTTTAGGAGGTGCTGTTAGTTCTCCCACTGCTAGAACAACTATATCGGGATTGCGCCTGCGAATTTGGTTGGCATAGGCAGGATCGACATTTTCATCAAATAGATACTGGATTGCCATCAGCTTTTCTCATTGCATCTCTTGCTGCTCTCAGTTTGCGGATTTTTTCATATACTGGACGAGGATTGCGGCGTTGTTCTTCTTGCATTTTTTTGCCCCATTCCAGCCATTCAGTTATGTACTTACCGACTGCTTCTTTGTTGTGCAGGTAGTACAAAATGGTCGCATAAACTTGTTCGAGGGTGAGCGATGTATAAATGTTAGCGATTTCTTCAGGAGTGCGGGCGTGAAATAAATATTCGTAAAGGATGGTTTCGATGCCGATACGGGAACCTTTGAGCCGAATATCGTCTGGTCTCAGAAAGTTGAAGTAGTCTTCAAGTTGCATAGCTGATTCGGGGTGATATCTGGTATGATTATATCATATCAATTATATACAGTTGAATATATCGGCGATCGCACAAAAGCCATGACTCAAAGTTTAGAAGCCAGCCAACTTTCGCTAAATGACGTTCGCCATCTTCTCCAACTGGAAAGACAAACAGCAGGCTCTTTTAGTGATTTTTTCTCTCTGGAACCGCTGACATATTTTGAACAGCAGGAATTATTGCAAATCAGAAATCTCTTTTGGCGTCATTTAGAAGCTGGCAAAATTTCTGCAAAACTGGTGAAATTTTTAGTGCTTTCACCGTTGATGAGATTAACAGGATTTTTTGATATTCCGATCGTGCTGACAATGGAGGATAGCATACCCATTGAAGTTGAAGATAAGGGTACTTTAATTAAAGGCCGGTTGGATATTTTAGCCGTAAACCAGCCGGATGCAGAGCTCGCGGCGGCACGGTTTTGGATTTTGGTGGTGGAGGCGAAAAATAGCGCGATCGATCCTTGGGCTGGTTTGCCGCAATTGCTGACTTATGCTTATAAAAGTTTGCAGCAGCAACCGTCTGTTTGGGGATTGACTACGAATGGGGAAAGTTATCGGTTTGTGCGGGTGACGCGGGGAAATTTTTGCACTTATCAGATTTTACCGGAATTGAATTTAATCGATCGAGAGCGATCGCTCTTGTTGGCGCAAGTCTTGAAAGCGATTTGCAAGTTGCAGAATGTGCAGTTGCAAATCGCATAAGTAGTGTTATATTTCTAACGTCATGACCGCATTTTTGTTGCTACCGCATCCCCATATTCGCCCATCCACTCCTGCTTCGGATTCACCGCAAAAAGTAAAGCTTCTATAAGGCCAACAATTATATTTTTGCGCTGGAGAACCTGTTTGCGTTTAATCCTTTCTTCGAGTTGGAAAGTAAAGTAAGCAGCGAGTGAAGTATCGGTCAATTCCGTTACTTCTAGGTTAAGGGTACTAATAATTTGTCCTCGTCGCTGCAAATGTGTTTGCAAAAGTTTGCTAGGAGTAACACCAGGCTTGCTAATCCACAAAGTCCGAGGGTGACGCATCATATAACCTATACCGAATAGGAGACTGCTGATTTTTATATCGCCAGTAGATAATGACCAATTGGGTTCCAAGGCGCTCCCTATAGTGACTGCTATCGGCATCGGCTTTCTGCTTTTAAAAAATATTTGACCCACTTCTGCCCAGCAAGAATGTTGTGGATGAACAAAGAGTCTAACAAAACTAATTTGACCACCCACTATTTTGAAATCGATAAGCTTGACAAAACCTACAGATTCTAAGGCATCGGTATATCGCTGCAAGGATTTGGCATCTAGTTGCGGAAATTCATCGGGTTCAACTGGTACAAATTTTATATCCTTTGAGAGTTCTTCAAGGAAGATAGGTTTGCCAAACAGCAACAGTAACAGAGTAAAGACAATGAACCAAGTCACCACAGGAACTAAAACACCAATCAGCCACCCTGGTGCCGCCACACTTCTGAGAATTGCAGTTAGGTAATACCTGACAATTGGGGTTACAAACGCGCTGAATATGAAGGCAAGTACAAAAAAAAATATTTTTTTCACCAGTCAATATCCTCACAATTGAATAAAAGTTGTAAGAGCGACCGCTCTGCTGATTGATGCTGTTTAGATAATTGTGATAGATAGCAATTATCTACTAATTAAAAGTAATCTTAATACAAAAAATTCCCGATGTCAAAATTTATTAATTGTTTGTAATATCATGGACAGACAAAAAACATTTATATCTTGATTTTGTATATTTTGCTCTGGATCTACTTAAGTATATTGTCTATACTCAACTGCACGCCGTTCATATTCTCAAACGCTCTCCGTAATTTCCGGGGTAGACATATTGTTGGACATCGGAGCACTGTCAGGAGTGTCTGTTTTAGCCAGAATCAAAGTGCGATCGCCACTGCATCACCAAGACGGCGATACACAGGGATGGTTTTGATTTAGCAGCGATTTGGCGATTCTTTTTCACCTGTTAAAACTGTTGTTAAGTTTATACGATTTACGCATCAAAATCTAAGAAACCGGGTTTTTTCGGGTTTCTGCGACTTTAATGCAGTATCCTCGCAAAAACCCGGTTTCTGACCACCCGCGCGTAAGTCCTATCTTGTTTATTTTGAATTTGCCGATCGCACCCACGCAGATTTACAGACAATATTGAAGTCAAGATTTGTTAAAAATTTACATTTTGCCGTGACATCAGACAGCCTGTTATCTTACCATAAAGAACGACTCAACCCTAAAACTGAAGGTAAGAAAATGTCTGAACTTAGACAAAATCTAATTACCAGAGATTGGGTAATCATCGCTACCGATCGCGCAAAAAGACCTGACCAATTCGCCAACCCCAAAAAGTCGATCGCACAATTGCCCCCACACCGTGCCGATTGCCCGTTTTGCGTGGGAAACGAAGAAGATGGAACCTTAGAAACTTGCCGTTTGGGCGATCGCACCGGCTGGAAAGTCCGCGCAATTTGCAACAAATATCCCGCCCTCTCTCCGACAGCAGAATGGATGAGAATATCATCGGGAATTCACCGCACGATGTCTGGAATCGGCGTTCACGAAGTAATTGTGGAACACCCGCGACACGATTTGACAACAGCTTTGTTGACCGTTGCAGAAGTAACCGACATACTTTTAGTATACCGCCAGCGTTATTTAGAAATCAGAAAATCTCCCCATATTGAAACAATTATTATCTTCAAGAATCACGGAGAGAGTGCCGGAACTTCTCTCGAACACCCTCATTCCCAAATAGCAGCTACGCCTGTTGTTCCCAACCAATTTCGCAGCCGCATTGATGCCGCTATCAGATATTTTGACGACACGGGAGAATGTTTGTTTTGCCGGACTTTGGAAGATGAATTAGCCTCCGGTGAAAGAGTGATTTTTGAGAGCAAGCATTTTGTGGCTTTTATCCCTTATGCCGCACTTTCACCGTTTCATATCTGGGTTTTTCCCCGCAGGCATTCCTCCTCATTCGATGAGATTACCGATGCGGAGATTGCAGACCTTGGTTATACTTTAAAAACTGTACTCGCTAAACTTTATTACGGCTTAAACAATCCCGATTACAACTATAATATCCGCTCTGCGCCGATCGCCGAACAAGGAACAAAATACTTCCACTGGTATATAGCGATTATTGCCAGAGTGTCCAAGCAGGCTGGGTTTGAGCTGGGTAGCGGGATGTTTATCAATACTGGTTTGCCAGAAGAAAGTGCCCAGTTTTTGCGATCGATCGTCATTCCTAGCGACTGTAATTTCTGAACGATAATGCCATCATACCTCAAAGTCGGTGGTTGAGAATTTTTACCTCCGGCAAAATAGACTTGGGCACCATTCCGTGTACTCCTTTTTGAGGATTATTAACAGCCTGCGTAATCCGATAATTCACCGCAAGGGAAGCAAAAACATAAGCATCTTCTTCTTTGAAACCTGCAAAAGTTTGCAGCCAATAAACCGTCTGTTTTACTGCCATTTCAAACGCTTCATCTAAGGTTCGACCGAATCCCATAATCGCAATATGAGTAGGCGTTTCAGCAAACGGAAATATCAGAAATAAATCTTTGCGCAAGATGATTTGAATAGTCCCGTTCATCGAAGTTTCAATCGCAGTACCGTCCACTTCGCCGTCTCCCTGTGCCGAATGTCCGTCGCCGACAGACAGCAAACCGCCGCGCACGCAAACAGGTAAAAATAACCGCGTTCCCGGTTGCAGTTCCTGATTGTCCATATTACCGCCGTAGCGTTCTGGAGGAATAGAAGAACGGTTGATTTCTGTACTCGCAACGCCGATAATTCCGAAGAATGGATGCAAAGGAATCCGAATGCCGCTACCTGCTGGAAATTCAGCAATCTTTTGCTCTAAATCTAGGGGAATAAACCGCAATTTCGGTTTTGGAAAATACTCTGGCAAAACTCCCCAACCGGCGCGAATTGCATTGAATCCTACTGACAAACTCGGGTAAACATCCTCGATGTGAATTTCTAAAACGTTTCCCGGTTCGGCATTGTTAACATAAATCGGGCCTGTTAGCAAGTGCGGGCCTGGGCCTACTTTGCGGCTGGGAGGTAAATTCTGACAAATATCTAAAAATTCGGGGGTGAGAAATTCGGGCGGTGCTTTGTCAGCAACATAATATCCCGAATAGGTTTCGATATCGATGCGATCGCCCGAATCAACGATTAAGGCTGGTTTAAGCTTCGGAGAAAAACCGCCTAAATGTACAGTTTCGCAAGTAGCTTTGAGAAGATGCCTGGTCATATCTATTTGAGATTTAAAATCGGAGATTATGTTAAGATTATTGCATCAGCCTGTTGACAATCACGCAACATCTCAGTTACATTCTAGCAAACAGCACAACACGGAATTCACCGAGTAGATACCGAGCGGGTGCGTCGCCATCCACAATCTGCAACTAAAATCGATTTTCTGGCAGCGACGCACCCTACAAGGGGCGGGTTCACTAACACGATCTAGCCTGTAAATTCATGAACGTAAAAATTATCGATTTGCTTGCTAGCGATCATCTAAAAATTCAACAGGTGGCTACATTGCTAGTTGAAGGTTTTAAACAGCATTGGCCCGATGCTTGGCCGGATATTCATGCTGCGTTGCAAGAAGTACAAGCATCTTTTGGGTGCGATCGCATCAGTCGCATTGCTGTGGGCGACAACGGTGAAGTTTTGGGATGGATTGGTGGGATTAAACAGTATGATGGTAATGTTTGGGAACTGCACCCGCTGGTAGTAAAAGCAGAATTTAGCAGACAAGGAATTGGTAGAATGCTCGTAGCTGATTTGGCAGCCGAAGCTAAAAACAGGGGAGGAATCGTCCTGTGGGTAGGTACCGACGACGAAGACAATCAAACCACTCTTTCAGGTATCGATCTTTATCCCAATGTTTGGGAGCACATCGCGCAAATTAGAAATTTGCGAGATCATCCCTACGAATTTTATCAGAAAATGGGTTTTGCGATCGTGGGAGTGATGCCCGATGCTAACGGTATTGGCAAACCAGATATTTTTATGGCAAAGCGGTTGTAAAGTTATAGAAGGAAGAGGTTCGGCAACGGATTGTGTAACGGATGTAACGGATGTAAAGGATAGAGGGAAGATGGAAGAGGAAAGAAGGATAGATGACTGATGATTGATAACTAATAACTTATGTTTACACCACTCCTTGAACCAATAGAAAATCCTAGAAATCATCCTCGCAACCCGTGGTTTTTTGGCGTCTTACTTGCGATCGTTCTATTACTTGGTTTAATTGTGAAATCTTATCTGAACAAACCCCAACTTCTCACAGATCCATTTTTGCAACTCCCAACAGCAAACTCGGTGCGGGTAGTCTGGTTTACCGAGTTTCCAGGTATTCGCAACACAGTCACTTACGGGGAAAATATGAGTCAAGTTGTGGCTGCAACTACTGCCAAGCTAAGCCGCACTCGCGAAGACAAAGACTCGCGCATCTGGGATGAAATTAAACAGGACATAATTAACGGCCCAATTGCCCGCAATATCTGGCGTCACGAAGCCGAAATTCCCAATTTAACACCCGGTGTTCGCATTCCCTATGCCGTGACAAGTCAAAGAGAAGATGCCGAATTAGTCAGCAGCAAAACATTCACACTTTCTCCGACACCAGCAGCAGGAACACCGCTGAAAATTCTCCTAACTTCCGATCATCAATTGATGCCGATGACAGCAGCCAATCTCCAGAAAGTAGCAGAAACAATTGACAGAGTTGATGGTGTTTTCATGGCGGGTGACTTAATTAATATACCCGATCGCGCTTCCGAATGGTTCGACGATACTCGCGGCCGCGCCTTCTTTCCCTGCCTGCAAGGGCGCGGCTTCTCGGAACTCGACAAAAACGGCATCAAAACAGTATACACCGGCGGCGAACTGATTCAACACGCGCCGCTTTTTCCCGCCATTGGCAACCACGAAATCATGGGCCGCTTTTCACAGGCTAGCAAGCTAGACGAGCAGTTTAATGACCCTTTCCCCCGCGCTGCTGCTGAAAAAATCTACGATCTAAATGCCTCTAAATTGAATCCAAACAATGACCCGGAAGTGCGAGAAACTTGGCTAAAAAACCAGAGTTTTAACAGCGATACCTACGATGAAATTTTCACTTTTCCGAATCACAAAAATTACTATGCTGTAACTTTTGGCGATGTCCGCTTAGTCACTTTATACGTAACAAATATTTGGCGCACGCCCAACTTAGATGCCGGCGCTAGAGGCAAATATCGGGAACGCGACGAAGATTTCAACAATCCCGAAAAATGGGGATACGGACAGCATATTTTTGAGCCGATTGTCAAGGGCAGCGAGCAATATAATTGGCTGCAACAAGAGTTAGATAGTCCCGAATTCAAACAGGCAAAATACAAAATTGTGATGTTTCACCATCCGCCGCATTCTCTAGGCGACAATATTGTACCTGCTTATACCGATCCAGTGCAAATTGTCGATCGCGACGAACAGCAGAATATTAAAATGGTGCGTTACGAATATCCAAAAGCAAAGGATTATATCATTCGAGACGCAGTACCGCTGCTAGAAAAAGCGGGCGCGCAGTTAGTATTTTACGGACATTCGCACCTGTGGAACCGCTTTGAAAGTCCCAGCGGAATGCACTTTTTAGAGAGTTCTAATGTCGGTAACAGTTACGGTGCTTTTGCGGGGGAAAAGCGCCGATTTGTGCCGCCTGCATATCGCGAAGATTACAGTGCAATTGGAGATCCAAACGGTTTAAATCCCGTGATGCCCACAATTGCACCGCTGCTGGGAAAAGATGGCCGGCGGCTGCCATATATTGAGAGCAATGATATCACTGCTTTCAGCATTTTTGATACGAGTAATGGTGTTGTCAGCAGCTACTATTTTGATACGCGGAAACCTGAGTCTGATGTAGTGAAGTTCGATGAATTTAAATTGAAAAATTCATAAAAAAAGCCTGTAGGGGCAGGTTCTGCCAAAAATATTTGATAAATACAAACAATTTATCAAACCAGCCCCCGCCCAACTAATAACAATCAACCAAAATTCAACGGATCGACATCAATAGTTAAACTAACACAACGCGGCGTGCGATCGCGCAATCCGATCAAATCCGACAAATCCACCGACTCATCCAAAGGCAACTTCAGCAAAATCTGCCACCGATACCGATTTGCAACCCGCATAATCGCCGCAGGTGCCGGCCCCAACAACTCGCACCCCGGTACAGACAACCGCTGAATATACCCATGACAAACAGACGCCAATTGTACAGCGCACGCCGCAACTTCCGCCGCATCTAAACTGCTCAACCGCAACAAAACCAGCCGCCCCGAAGGAGGATAATTCAATGCCGCTCTTTCGGCTAATTCTGTTTCTACAAAATCCGTATATTCGTGCCGCCTAACTGCTTGAATTACCCGATGTTCGGGAGTGTAAGTTTGCATAATTACCCTTCCCGGATCGTCGCCTCTACCCGCACGCCCCGCCACTTGAGTTAATGTTTGAAAAGCTCGTTCGCTTGCCCGATAATCGGATAAATTGAGCAGCCCGTCAGCAGACACAACTCCCACCAATGTTACTCCTGCTAAATCTAACCCTTTAGTCAGCATTTGCGTACCCAACAAAATATCAGCTTCCCCATTCGCAAATTGCGTTAACAATCGGCGGTGATCGCCCTTATTTCTAGTTGTATCGCTGTCAAACCGAATTGCCCGCAATTGGGGAAATAATCTCGTTAATTCCTGTTCGACTCGCTGAGTGCCGCTGCCGAAGTTTTTGAAGTAAGGAGAACTGCATTCCGGGCAGTTTTGAGGGTGTCTTTCCGTATGGTTGCAGTAGTGACAGCGCAGCATTTCTGCTGTGCCTTCGCCGATGTGGTGGTAAGAAAGCGAAACATCGCAATTCGGGCATTCCATCACGTAGCCGCAGCTCCGACAAGAGACAAAGGTACTGTGTCCTCTTCTGTGAATAAATAGAATACCTTGCTGTTGTCTGGCTTGCAGTTGTTCCAGAGCATTTTGCAGGGAAGTGCTGAAAATAGAGCGGTTTCCTTGCCGCAATTCTTGGCGCATATCGACTATTTCTATCGGCGGCATCGGGCGCGAGTAAATGCGTTCGGGCAATGACAAATAATGGATAGTTGGTAAGGAGTAATTATTGATTTGCGTCTCGACAAAAGTCTCTAAAGCTGGGGTGGCGGAACCTAAAATTAGGGGACAATTTTCTAATTCGGCGCGCCATTTGGCAACGGTGCGGGCGTGGTAGCAAGGGGCTGGTTGTTCTTGTTTGAAGCTGGTGTCGTGTTCTTCATCTAAGATAATTAAGCCGAGGTGAGGTAAAGGTGCAAAAATAGCCGATCGCGTGCCGATGACAATTTGCGGGGTTCCAGTCAGCATCTGACGCCATGTATCGTAACGTTCGCCGTCGGATAGGGCGCTGTGGTACACGCAAATTTGCTCGCCAAAACGGGCGCGGAATCTGTCTGTAAGTTGCGGTGTCAAACCGATTTCGGGAACCAAGACGAGGGCGGATTTGCCGCTGGCTAAGATTGGGGCGATCGCCTGCAAATACACTTCGGTTTTGCCAGAACCTGTAACGCCGTGCAGCAGCACTTGACGGAATCCCGAAAAAGTGTTAACAAACGCTAAAGCTTCAGCTTGAAAATGAGTTAAAGTTTTCGGTGAATCGGGAGTTTGAGCAATTCCCCGATCGCCCCTGAGCACTTCCCTTTGGTCAATGACAACTGTGCCTTTTTGTTCCAAAGCTTTGACAACCGAAGAACTTGTACTGCAAATTCTCAGCAAATCGTTCAGCCACATTTCACCGCCGCCGCGCCGCAAAACTTCCAATACTTCTTGTTGTCGCTGCGTTAAATCTGTGACAAATGCGCTGACAATTAATGTGACTGCCGGTTTGAGTTTTGCTTTGGGAGGATTGGGAGGTTCTAAATAACTTTCTACCCAACCGCGTTTCAATAAATCTCGCAATCCCCGATAACTTCCCTTGACTTGTCGCTGGAGGTATTGCCAAGTGTAATCGCCGTTTTTTTGAGCTTGCAATAATTGTAAAATTTGACTGGCTGCGGGATTGAGAAATGTTTCGGCATTCGGAGAAATTGCGTCCTTAACTAACCGAATTCGGCGCGCGGAACGGCTTAACAAACCCGGAGGCAGCGAGGCTCTAATGACTTGAATTAATGGCGTACAATAATAGACGGATACTCGATCGAGCAATTCCCAGTAAGTAGGCGGGAAAAAGCCCGCACTGACAACATCTTCGACATCTTTAACCCGCGCCGGATCTAAATCTGGCGGCAGTTGAGAAACGAACCGAATCGCGATCGCCCCTACCTGTTGGCTGCCAAAGGGTACGCTCAAAATATCCCCCGGCTGCACGTTCAATTCCGCAGGTAAGCGATAGGTAAACAATTTGTTTTCCTCCCCCGGGGAGTCCCCCGCGCCCCTGAAAGGAGAGTCCACCAAAACCTCAATCCACTTTGCCGCCACAGTCGGGCGCTGTGGCGGTTGGCTGCTGCTGTAGGATGCCCCGGGCTCTGCCGCAGAGAGGGTTGATAAACCAAAAGTGACAGTAGACATAGGGTTGCACGTCAAACTAGGAGGAGCCGCAGTCAAAGGGAATTTTTATTATCCCTCAGTTTAGCTCGATCGATCGCGAGCTGCGGGAATTGGCGATCGGAATCTCGATCGCTAATTCAGTCCCTTCTCCCACTGCGGATATGCACTCCAGCCTCCCGCCGTGTTTATCCACAACAATTTGATAGCTAATTGACAGCCCCAAACCAGTCCCGTGCCCGACTGGCTTAGTTGTGAAAAACGGATCGAAAATTTTCCCTTTTACAGATTCATCCATTCCCGCACCGTTATCTTTGATGCTAATTCTCGCCCGATTTTCTGAGACAATAGAAGTAGCAATTGCAATCTCGCTAGGATTTGCTTCTATCTCCCCTTGAGAACGCTTTTGGTCTCGCTCCCGCAGGGCATCAATCGCATTATTAATGATGTTCATAAATACCTGATTTAATTGTCCGGCATAACATTCTATTTTCGGTAAATCGCAATAATTTTTAACAATTTTTATTCCCGAAAAACCCGGTTTTTGTTTAGTTAAATTTTGCAAAATCAACAAAGTGCTGTCAATTCCTTCGTGAATGTTAACTGGTTTCTTTTCGGCTTCGTCTACCCGCGCAAAGTTGCGCAAAGTCAGCACAATTTCGCGGATGCGCTCCGATCCCACTTTCATTGACGAAAGAGTTTTTAGCAAATCTTCGCGCAGAAAGTTCAGGTCAATTTTTTCCAAAAAATCTTCCATTTCTGGATCGGTTTCCGGATAGCGATTCTGGTACATTTCGAGCAATCTTAAAATGTCGGCAGTGTAGTCATTGACATAGGTAATATTGCCGTATATGAAGTTGACGGGATTGTTGATTTCGTGGGCGATACCAGCTACTAAAATTCCCAAAGCCGACATTTTTTCGGCTTCGATCAATTTGAGCTGCATGGCTTGCTGATTTAAGAGAGCTTTCTCCAGTTCAGACATTTTTGCTTTTAAAATATTTTCGTTATCTATAAATTCCTGAGTGACTGTTTTTAGCAAAGAGTCTGTTTTTTGATTGAGAGCTTTTAGTTGACTGCGTTCGAGTTCGGAAGTTTCTAGTTTTTCCCGCAGGATTTGATTTGCTTTTTCCAGCTCTTTGATTCTATTTTCCCACTCTGCTTGTTCCATCGGCTATTGTTTTGAACCTAAAAATATTGTGACAAGATTTTATTATGAACTTTTGTTGCACCTTTACCTACTTAAATTTTTGTCCGAACTGAACTCTACATTTTGATGAAAAAATTTAAGATATCCTTGATTTTATTATGTCTAAAAATCTTATCTAATCTGCATTGAAAATGTCAAGATATTAACAGCAAGACCTGTTAAAACCGATCGCTGCTTTTCATCCCCGCACTCGCAGAGAGCCTGGTTTTCATCCGATTTCTGATAAATCTGCCGGGCGATCGCAAATCTGTAGGGCCCCTGGGAAAAAATGCCCGATTCAGACCGTATTTGTACAAAACCCGCCGGCTTTGCAATCGGAAGCAAAAATATCAGATGGGACTGTGGATGTGACCGAGTTCGACGCTCGCGAGCGAAAGCCAAGCAATCTCAAGTGCCAAGGGAATTTCTATCTCCCAGAACGCAATCATACTATGCAATTGCTCGGAAATCTCACTGCAATGTGTCGATCGCACTTACACACCAGCACCATTGTGTGCTAAGAAATACTGTTTGTGACAACATCGACACAGCAGTTTATATTCGGAGAGTATTTGATGTCAGGTAGCGAAGTTCGTGCAGACTTTTGGATGAGCGAGTACATTACCCCTTGGGATATCTACGTTCACGGTATCATCAGCGTGCTTGCCTACAAAAAAACTGCCTATCAGGAAATGTACGTAGTTCAAACCGGTACCTACGGCAAAGGCTTAGTTTTGGACGGTAAGTGGCAATCTTGTACAGGCGACGAGTTTCTGTACCACGAACCGCTGGTTCACCCAGCCATGATTTGTCACGGTTCACCCAAAAAAGTCCTCGTGCTCGGCGGCGGCGAAGGAGCGACAATTAGAGAAGTCCTGCGCTGGAAAAGTGTTGAAAAAGTAGTGATGATCGATATCGACGGCGAAGTAGTAGATGCTTGCCGCGAACACCTGCCAGAAATGCACCAAAATGCGTTTGATGACCCCCGCTGCGAAGTGGTAATCGGCGATGCTTTGGACTATTTAGACAACACTGACAAAGATTGGGATATTGTCATTTCTGACTTGTCCGATCCCATTGAAGAAGGCCCATCTTTCCAGTTGTTTACCAAAGAGTATTTTGAGAAAGTTCGCAGCATAATGTCGCCTGACGGATATTTTGTAGTGCAAGCCGGGCCAGTTTCTCCAGCAGAAATGAAAATGCACGCCCGCATTGTGAATACGCTGAAATCGGTTTTCCCCAACGTTCAATCCTGCACCAGTTTTATTTCTACCTACGGAGCTCCTTGGGGTTTCGCCGTAGCTTCAACTCAGGAAATAAACACCCGTCCCGAACCAGAAGTTACCGACAAATTACTCGCCGAACAAACCACGGGCGGGTTGCGGATGTTCGACGGAATTACGCTGCTGGGATTGCTGCAAGTTCCCGGCCACTTGCGAAAAGTAATCGCCGAGGAAACCGAAGTTTACACTATGGCAGCACCGCCGAAGTTTTTCGGGAAAGGTTCTGTCGCTCAGTGAAGTTAAATTGAAAGAGAAAAGTCGTTTGGAGTAACTCGCATGGGCAGTTTAGTTCGCATAGTTGCTGCAATTTTTATTCCCCCTCTGGGCGTATTTCTGACTGTTGGGATTGGCGCTGATTTTTGGATCAACCTGGTTCTCACGTTTTTGGGCTTTATTCCCGGCGTTGTGCACGCCATTTGGGTGATTGCCAAGCACGATCGAGGTTAAGTTCCTGTAGGGGCGGGTTCAGCAGCAATATCTGTCATCCGCGAAAGGGACAGATAAACCCGCCCTCTTTCTGATTCCTAACATCGTTTTCGGTTACATCGGAATTATTAGTAGCCGCAATTAGGAGACGGCAGTGCCGTGTCCCTACAAGGTTATTTTAGGTAGGAACACGGCACTGCCGTCTCCTCTATAATTCCGGTGCAACCGGAATTGATTTTATTGATTATTGCAAATCAATTTCTGCACAAACCAATTCAGCAATTTTATGCGCCGCCCCGGATTCTCCTCGAACCGATCGCAAACGATCGCCCATTTGTGCTAATTTTTCAGGATGGCTCAAATAGTCGATCGCCAATTCTGCAACTGCTTCCGGTTCCAACTTTCCCATCAACTCCGGCACAATCTCTTCCTGTGCCCAAATATTCGGCCAAGCATAAAGTTTTCGCTGCCCAAATTGCAGAATCAGCCAATTAATCCCAGTCGCAAAAACAGAACCGACAAACGGCAAATTTGCCAGCAATCCCGGCAAACCATCCCAAGCTTTCATCGCATCCAACTGCTGCGTCGGTAGCAAAACAATCATCGGTACAGCTAACGAACCCAATTCCGCAGTATTCGCTCCCACAGTAGTCAAACACAAACTGCATTCTGATAGCAAATCGTAGGCCGGTGTCTCCGTCCAAAGTTCTATTTGCAAACCATTTGCTGTCTGCAAAAACGGCGTTTCTGTTAAATGCAGTTCGGCGGTTGAATTGGCAAATAAATGCAGGCAAGGATTTTGTTCTGGATCGGCGAAACGTGCTATAGTTTGCAGGTCTATGGTGGGCGCAACCGGAATTACAAAGCGCGTTTCCGGGCGGACGCGGTGAATGGATTGGGCGATCGACAAACATAACGGTACACCTAAAGCTAATTTTGCAGCCTTAGAACCCGGTAACAATCCAATTAGTTCTATTTTTGTACGAGGCAAAGCCTGGGAACCAGTTGATTTCCGATTGCCTACTTCGGCAATCAAATCTCCGACAACTGTAAATTTATTAGCATATTTTTCGGGAACTTTATCAAAAACCTTCGGTTTCATGGCGGCAAATTTATCAATCCAGCGGTACCACCGCGCGTCCCATTCTGCATAAATCACCGTGCGATATTTCAGCCTTTTACCAATAACAACTGTAAAAAATTGGTCGCCGCCTAAAAATAAAACAACTCCTTTTTCGTGCCAATCCCAATTTTCAGCAGTTTTGCCAGATAATAGGAATGGCAAAAAATGCTCTGCTGCTTGCACTCTGTCAACTTCTGGGTAAGAACTTGCGATTTGTGCTTCTTTCCCGGTGGCGTGGGGACAGGGGGACAGAATTACGGAAATGCGGACAGATGTGCGATCGCATCCTAAATGCTGCCGCAAAGCCTGCACCACAGGACGCACCCAAGTTGCTAATTCTCCCGGGCCGTTGGAAAGGATTAAAATATCTACTGCCATGCGATTTAAAATTTTAGAGGATCAAGGGAGAATATATGACAGATTTAATTAATGCGGCCAAGACTGGTGATGTTGCGGCTGTAGAAAGTGCGATCGAACAGCGTGCAGATATCAACGCTAAAGATGAGGAAGGTGCGGCGGCTTTGACGGCTGCGGCTGAGGCTGGCAATGCTGAAATTGTCAACAAATTGCTAGCTGCTGGTGCGGATGTCCGCAGTCAGGATAATGACGGTTGGACGCCGTTAATGAGCGCCGCTGCTGCCGGACATAGGGAGATTGTACAGCTTTTGCTCTCGGCGGGAGCGGATGTGAATGCTAGAACTAATTTTGGTTTGACGGCTTTGATGAGTGCGGCTGGTAGCGGGCGCACTGAAGTTGTGGAATTTTTAATCGAAAAAGGAGCTGATATTAAGGCTAAAGATCATAATACTTGGACTGCGTTAATTTGGGCGTCTTCTGAGGGTCATCAAGATGCTGTTGAGGTTTTGAAGCTAGCGCGCGATCGCACTTAAAGACTTAGAAACCGGGTTTATTCGATAAATCCGGTTTCTGGATGGTACAATTAATTATCGCACTCCCAACCGCGATCGGGCAAATCCCCAATAGCTTCGAGATTTCTATCCAATTAGAAATCTAATAGCAGCGTTAGATTCTGGTAATAAATTCAACTTCAGATTTCCGCCGCCTTCAATAACAGCGATCGTGTCAAAGCTACTAATTCTCGAACCTCCACCGGGAAGGGAGACAGACAAGCCGTTCGTTTGGATAGCTAAATCTCGATTGTTGTTGATCGGAAATATCAACAATTTATCTAAAGAAGGGACGAAATCGTTTGATGCTAGCTGAATGCTATCCTGACCTTGGGTAAAGTTCCGAATTGTAGCAAAACCAGGCCCGATATATAATGTTGTTGGGGGCCTGAAGAACCTGCCACCAGTACCTGGTAAAATTTCTCCGAGCTTGAATAGATCGCGGCCGCTACCGCCAGTGAGAGTATCGAATTCATTACTGCCGTCACTTTCATAATTTCGGCCGGGGAGGGTAAAGCTGTTAATGCTTTCAACAAAACCTACTTCAACTCCAATTAATTCGGTATTTCCCACCCCAGCACCAGTAATGATGTCATTCCCAGGAGATCCGATAAAAGTCGCAGAGCGGCTGGGATCGTTTTTCCCAAAATTGAAGTAGTGTTCCCGACCAGTTTTCAAGGTTCCAGAGTTGACAAACTGCCGAACATCGGGATTATTTTGCAAGTATTCTGTTTCAAAGAATGAAGTCCCAAAGCGACCATCTCTGACACCGAATTGAATGAAGTGCTGGTAGCCATTTTTAAAAGTTCCGTTCTGAATAAACGGCCGCAAATCTCGGTTATTTGCTAGATAAAATGCTTCGTCATACTCAGGCGATACGCGCGATCGACCTTCTTCGTAACCAAACTTGATAAAGTGGTCTAAGCCTGTAGTAAAAGGCGCATTTGGGTTGTTGGCGGTGCGGACTAAAGGGGCAATATCTTGATTTTGAGCTAGATAGGTTCCTTCGTCAAAGTAACGCGATACTTTAGTTAGGCCGGCGGCTTGACCGAATTTTTCAAAGTGTTCTCTGCCAGATTTAATCGCTCCTGCGTCAATCGCTGGTTTGACCCAGGGATATTGGGCGAGGTAGTATTTTTCGTCAAAGATGTCGTAATTCACGGTTGCTTCCTGAAAAAAAGTAAAGTGCGATCGCAAAAAGTCATCACTCATCAGCATTACCTAATACTAATGAGTGATGACTAATGACCAATGACCAATGACCAATGACTATCCGATCGCGAAAGTACCGTTACCGTTAGATTGTTGGAAAGTCAAATTCAAACTCGCTCCTCCTTCAATCACGCCGAGTACATCTCCAAAACGCTGGATTGACAAATTGCTGCCAACGGGAGTCAGGCTGTAGCCACTGCTTAAAGAAGTTCCTTGCAGTTGGATAAAATCGTCTGCTGCGTTGAAGTTGCGAATAGTAGCTTGACCGTTACCCAAATACAGCGGGGTAGCAGTTACATTCCCGGCTGTCGGAGGAACTCCGAGCACGAATGTATCAGGGCCCGGACTGCCAATCAAGACATCAAATTCATTGCTTCCAAAGCTTTCATACTGCCGGTTTCCTCGCGGATCGATGCCGACTTCCACTCCAATCAGTTCGGTCTCCCCCACGCCAATTCCAGTGAGAATATCGTTAGTCCGGCTGCCGACAAAAGTAGCAGAACGGCTTGGCTCGTTTTTCCCGAAATTGAAGTAGTGTTCCCGACCGGTTCTCAAGGCTCCAGAGTTGACAAACGGTACAATATCTGGGTTTTCTCTTAAGTATTCCGGTTCAAAGAAAGAAGTCCCAAACCGACCTTCTTTGACGCCGAATTGAATGAAATGCTGGTATCCCGATTTGAAAGGTGCATTGGGGCCGACAAACGGCCGCAAATCCGAGTTATTTGCTAAATAAAAATCTTCGCTGTACTCCGGCGATACTGCGCTGCGGCGCTGTCCTTCTTCGTAACCGAACTGGATAAAGTGATCGAGGCCGCTCGCAAACGGCGCGTTTGGATTGACAGTGCGGACGAACGGTCTCAGGTCTGTGTTGACAGTAAGGTAAGCATTTTCGTCAAAATAGCGCGATACTTTCGTTAAGCCGCTGGCTTGACCGAATTTCTGAAAGTGTTCTAGTCCCGATCTGATGACTCCTGCATCGATGGCCGGTTTGATCCAAGGATATGAGGCAAGGTAAAATTGTTCGTCGAAAACTGCGTAGTTAGCCATGTTTTCCCCCTATGTTTTGATGAGTTTGACAATCAATAGCAATTAACTTCACCGGTGCTCGATCGCCGATCGGGAACTTACACAATCCAGACTTTTTCAAACCGTTTTAAGTTCCCGGTAAAATATCATTTTTTCTGATAGCGCACTCATCCGAAGGAACCGGAGAACATTCGGAAATTATGGCTTTGTGCGGTTAATTAATTGCTCGATCGCCTTTTTAATTAGTTCTACAAACTTTGAAACTTTCTTCAGGAGCGTTTCTTTTAAACATTGGTTGATTGTTTATTTTTTATGATAGTTAAATCATATTCATATTATAGTATTTATGTCAAGTAAATTTTTGTAAAGAATATTTGGAGTGTTTGCTCAAGGAATTAAGCAAAAAATGTAACGAAAAGTTGCAATAAATTTGTCGAATTGTGTAATTGGCTGGATCGAATCGCCTAATGGCAAGCGTTTTCTGGTAAAAATGCTTATGGGGGAAAAAATTCCCGATTCCCGAACACAGCATCTTAAAGGAGCCTAACCGGATGTTCACTCACGTCAAGCCCACCATTCGCCACATTGTGCCGGAAAACTTGCAGGGGCGATCGCTCCTCAAGGTGGTCTATGTCGTACTCGAACCGCAGTATCAAAGCGCCCTGTCGGCGGCGGTTCGATCGATAAATAAGAAAAATCCGAATTTGGCGATCGAAATCAGCGGCTACCTGATCGAAGAACTCCGCAGCCCGGAAAACTACGAAGCTTTCAAGCGGGATGTCGCTGATGCCAACGTATTTATAGCTTCTCTAATTTTTATCGAAGATTTGGCCGAAAAAGTCGTGGCGGCGGTAGAACCGGTGCGCGACAGCTTGGATGTCGCCGTCGTCTTCCCGTCGATGCCGGGGGTGATGCGGCTCAATAAAATGGGCAGTTTCTCGATGGCGCAGTTGGGACAAAGCAAAAGCGCGATCGGCGAATTCATGAAAAAACGGAAGGAAAAGTCCGGTAGTTCCTTCCAAGACGGAATGCTGAAACTGCTGCAAACTTTGCCGAAAGTGCTGAAATATTTGCCTCTTGACAAAGCCCAAGATGCGCGCAACTTCATGCTGAGTTTCCAGTATTGGCTGGGAGGTTCCCAAGAAAACTTGGAAAACTTCTTGCTGATGCTGTCACAGAAATATGTCTTCAAAGATTTGTCAAAGGCAACTTTCCAAGAACCCGTTGTTTACCTAGACATGGGGATTTGGCATCCTTTAGCACCGTCCATGTTTGAGGATGTAAAAGGATATCTAACTTGGTTTAATGCCCGCAAAGATATTTCTGCGGATCTCAAAGATCCCCTCGCACCTTGCATTGGTTTGGTGTTGCAGCGCACTCACTTAGTCACGGGAGATGACGCGCACTACGTAGCAATGGTGCAGGAATTGGAGGCAATGGGCGCGCGGGTAATCCCGATTTTTGCCGGCGGTTTGGACTTCTCGAAACCCGTCGAAACTTTTTTCTTGGAAGTTGGGGCGAAAGGTGTTGCACCGCTGCCGATCGTTGATGCCGTGGTTTCTCTGACTGGTTTTGCGCTGGTGGGCGGCCCGGCAAAACAAGATCACCCGAAGGCGATCGAGTCTTTGAAAAAATTAAATTGCCCTTACATGGTGGCTTTGCCGCTGGTTTTCCAAACCACAGAAGAATGGGAAGATAGCGATTTAGGTTTGCACCCGATTCAAGTTGCTTTGCAAGTGGCGATTCCTGAGTTGGATGGTGCGATCGAACCGATTATCGTGTCGGGAAGAGACGGTACAACTGGAAAGGCGATCGCCCTTCAAGATAGAATCGAAGCAATTTCCCAGCGCGCCCTGAAGTGGGCAATGCTGCGCCGCAAACCGAAATTAGATAAAAAAGTTGCGATCACAGTTTTCAGTTTCCCGCCCGACAAAGGCAACGTCGGAACAGCAGCTTACCTAGACGTTTTCGGCTCGATTTACGAAGTATTGAAAGCCTTAAAAGGCAACGGCTACGACTTGCCAGAACTGCCGGAATCCGCCGAAAAACTGATGCAAGAAGTCATCCACGACGCAACAGCCCAATACCAAAGCCCGGAATTAAATATTGCTTACCGAATGTCGGTAGCTGAATACGAAGAATTCACTCCTTATTCGGAACGCTTGCAAGAAAATTGGGGGCCGCCTCCGGGACATTTGAACAGCGACGGACAAAATTTGCTGATTTTTGGGAAACACTTCGGCAACGTGTTTATCGGAGTGCAACCTACTTTTGGATACGAAGGCGATCCGATGCGGTTGTTATTCTCTCGTTCCGCTAGTCCGCACCACGGTTTTGCTGCTTACTACACGTATTTAGAGCGCATTTGGGGTGCGGATGCGGTGCTGCACTTCGGCACTCACGGTTCGCTGGAATTCATGCCCGGCAAGCAGATGGGAATGTCTGTGGATTGTTATCCCGACAGTTTGATCGGCAAGATTCCCAACCTCTATTATTACGCTGCTAACAATCCCAGCGAGGCAACAATTGCGAAGCGTCGCAGTTATGCTGAAACTATCAGCTATCTGACTCCTCCGGCTGAAAATGCCGGGTTGTACAAAGGCTTGCAGGAACTCAGCGAGTTGATTGCTTCTTATCAAAGTTTGAAAGATACTGGGCGCGGTGTGCCGATCGTGGATGCGATCGTCGAGAAATGCCGTTTGGTGAATTTGGACAAGGATATCAACCTACCTCCCGAACAGGAAAGAGGGGTTGCTGCGGGCATGAGTGCCGAGGAACGCGATAATTTAGTTGGCTTGGTTTACCGCAAGTTGATGGAGATTGAGTCGCGGTTGTTACCTTGCGGTTTGCACGTTATCGGTAAGCCGCCGACTGCGGAAGAGGCGATCGCAACTTTGGTTAACATTGCCAATTTAGACCGGGAAGAAGACGGATTAGTCAGTTTGTCGCGGATTATTGCTTTAAGTTGCGATCGGAATATTGACGATATCTACACCAACAACGACAAAGGCATTTTAGCAGATGTTGAATTGCTGCAAAACATCACCTTGGCCTGTCGCGATGCTGTTAGCGCCTTAGTCAAGGAACAAACCGATGCTGAGGGTAGAGTTTCCCTGGTTTCCAAGTTGAATTTCTTCAACATGGGCAAGAAAACACCTTGGATTGAATCCTTGCACGCAGCCGGTTACAAAAAAGTCGATCCAGAACTGATTAAACCGCTGTTTGAGTATCTGGAATTCTGCTTGCAGCAAGTTTGTGCCGACAACGAATTGGGCGCTTTGTTGCGCGCGCTAGAGGGCGAATACATTATCCCCGGCCCGGGCGGCGATCCGATTCGCAACCCGGATGTTTTGCCGACTGGCAAGAATATGCACGCTTTGGACCCGCAGTCAATCCCCACCACGGGGGCGATTAAGTCTGCTAAGGTTGTAGTCGATCGGCTGTTAGAAAGACAGCGCACCGATAACGGCGGAAATTATCCAGAAACCATCGCCGTTGTGCTGTGGGGAACCGACAACATCAAGACTTACGGCGAATCCCTCGCCCAAGTAATGTGGATGGTGGGAGTGAAGCCCGTACCCGACGCTTTGGGCCGGGTAAACAAACTGGAATTGCTGTCTTTAGAAGAGTTGGGACGGCCTCGGATCGACGTAGTAATTAACTGTTCCGGCGTCTTCCGCGACTTGTTCATCAACCAAATGAATTTGTTAGATAAAGCCGTGAAAATGGCAGCCGAAGCCGACGAACCCTTAGAAATGAACTTCGTCCGCAAACACGCATTGAAGCAAGCCGAAGAAATGGGAATCAACCTGCGACAAGCAGCAACCCGCGTCTTTTCCAATGCTTCCGGTTCCTATTCATCTAACGTCAACTTGGCGGTAGAAAACAGCACGTGGGAAAGCGAAGCCGAGTTGCAGGAAATGTACTTAACCCGCAAATCCTTCGCCTTTTCTTCCGACAATCCCGGAACAATGGAACAAGACAGGCAGATTTTTGAATCATCCTTAAAAACTGCTGAAGTAACATTCCAAAACTTAGATTCTGCGGAGATTTCGCTAACCGACGTGTCGCACTATTTCGACTCCGATCCGACCAAATTAATCGGCAGTCTGCGCGCCGACGGTAAGCAACCAACATCCTTTGTTGCTGATACCACCACAGCCAACGCGCAGGTACGGACGCTATCAGAAACCGTGCGTTTAGATTCGCGCACTAAGCTGCTGAATCCGAAGTGGTACGAGGGGATGTTATCGCACGGATATGAAGGCGTGCGGGAGATTTCTAAGCGTCTGGTGAACACGACTGGATGGAGTGCGACTGCGGGCGCGGTGGATAATTGGGTGTATGAGGATGTGAACGGTACGTTTATTCAAGATGAGGAGATGCAGAAGCGTTTGCTTAACTTAAATCCTCATTCGTTCCGCAAGATTGTCAGCACTTTGCTTGAGGTGAACGGCCGGGGTTATTGGGAGACTTCGGAGAGTAATTTGGACAGGTTACGTGAACTTTATCAGGAGGTGGAAGACCGGATTGAGGGGGTAGAATAAACATCCGTATTTCGGACAATCACCTTTAATCTGTAGGGACACAGCAATGCTGTGTCCTTATATTTTTGCGAGGGTTTTGATGAGTAGGAAGCGATCGCCCTTGCAACTCACTCAATATGTTACAATCCCCAATAAAGGTCATTTAGCCCGCGATAAAATACCGCTATGACTACCCTCACCCTCAACCTCAACCCAATTATTAAGCTGACAGACGAGCAATTTTTTCAACTCTGTCAGGAGAATGAAAATATTAGATTGGAACGCACAGCGGAAGGAGAATTAATTATCATGTCACCAGCAGGAGGAGAAACTGGAAGCAGCAACGCAGGATTAACAGCACAGATTTGGATTTGGAATCAGCAGAGTAAACTGGGTAAAGTTTTTGATTCTTCAACAGGGTTCAAACTTCCTAATAATGCAAATAGAGCGCCTGATGCTTCTTGGGTAAAATTAGAACGCTGGGATGCACTAACTTCCGAACAACAAAAGAAATTCCCTCCCATTTGTCCTGATTTTGTTGTTGAGTTAATGTCTCCCAGCGATAGTTTGAAAGAAACTCAGGATAAGATGAAAGAGTACCGAGATAATGGTGCTGTTTTAGGTTGGTTAATTAATCGCAAATCGCGGCAAGTAGAGATTTATCGTCCGCATCAAGAAGTTGAAGTGTTAGAATCTCCAGCAACTGTATCAGGTGAAGATGTTCTCCCCGGATTTATTTTGAATCTGGAATCAATCTGGTAATGTTCGATCGCACCTGTCCAATGTTCAATAGAGTAAAATAGAGTTAAAGTTCTCGTGGAGTATTTGCAATGGTTCAAACCCTGGCGTACAGTAAAGAAGAGCTTGCAGGTTCTCACCTGGTTTTACAGGATATCAGTTGGGAAACCTACGAACAGTTGTTAGAAATATTTGCGGAACGTTCAACGCCGCGCATGACTTACTATCAGGGAACTTTAGAACTCATGGTGCCTTTACCAGAACATGAGAGGTATAGCTGGACTCTCGGCCGACTAATTGTAGCACTTTCTGAGGAAATTGGGATTGAAATTATCGGATTAAAATCATCTACTTGGCGTTCGGAACCCAAAAAAGCTGGCAACGAAGCTGATGAATGTTTTTATATTCAAAATGAAGCTTTAATGCGGGGAAAGTTAACTATCGATCTCAAAAATGACCCGCCGCCAGACTTAGTTGTGGAAATGGATTTGACTAGCTCATCTATTAATAAAATGGCGGTTTATGCGGAACTTAAAGTGCCGGAAGTTTGGATTTGGAAGAAAGGAAAACTAATAATTAACATTTTAACTGATACGGGTTATGCCGAGTCGGAAACGAGTTTGGCATTTGCCTCGTTTCCTGTCAAAGAACTCGCACAGTTTATGAATTTAGACTCAGAAAAGGGAGAGAATGCGAGAATTAGAGAGTTTAGAGAGTGGGTGCGATCGCGCTTAAATTAAATCCGGGTTTGTTACCTCAACATTTTGCACCATTTTTAATGATTTGTAGGGGCGGGTTCGCCAATAGCCTGAAAGCTTGCAGACAGATTAAATAAACCCGGTCTCCCCCACGAATAACCCTGTCTGGTAAAATAAAGACGGCGGTTGAAACCGCAACTACACTAACAAAGTCCGCCTACGCGGACTAAGAAGGATACTGAGTTTTCACATACTGTTTCATCACGGGATTCAAACTAAACAAAGTTATTTTTTCCTCTTCTATTGCATCCAATAAAAACCGACTTCCCAGCGATCGCACTGCATTGACTATTTCTGACGCCGAAAACGGTATTTTGTTTAAAAATTGCGACACAGCAACGGGTTCAGTTCGATCGGCCAGGTGAACCATCACTGCCAACTCTGCCGCAGTCAAACGCCCAAAAGGTTGAGATAATTGAAATTGCAGCGATTCATCTAAAATCGGCATCTCGCACTGCAAAAACTCCGCAACTCTCCCCCCAAACAACTCTCGAATCAGGGTTGCAGTCAACTCCAACCACAGAGGATTGCCTTGATAAATGTCAATCAAAGTTGACCATGTTTCCTCATCGGCTAACTTTTGCGAGTTCAAAATCTCTTTAGCAGCTTCTCCTAAACTTCCCAATACAAAACATCGCACGGGATGATTATCTTTTGATAATCTGGAAATTTCTCTGGGTTTTTCCCAACTATTCAATATCAAACAACTTTGATGACAAACTTCGGCAATTAGTTTAAAAAATAACTGATAATCTTCATATCCAGTTTTATATTGTCCCGCTAGTTGTCCGCTGCCGAAAAGCATCTGTACGTCATCGAGGACAATCAGACATCGGTTTTTTCGCAGGTAATCGAGGATTTGGGCAATTTTGGTTTCGATGTTTTGGGGAATTTCTGATTGTTGGGAGAAGATTTGCAGCAGGTTGGTGAGGGTTGCGTCTAGGGTTGGGGAAAAGCGGAGGCTGCGATAGATGACGTAATCGAATTGGGTTTTGATGCGATCGATTAGGCCCAGGGAGAGGGTTGTTTTGCCGATGCCGCTGATTCCGAGGAGTGCGATTAGGCGTGTGCGATCGCGCGTTATCCAGTTTTCGAGGGTGGAGAGTTCGGAAGTGCGATCGAAAAAGGTGAATATTTCGGGTGCGTCGCCTAAGTCTATGTGGAGTTGTTTGGGAGTTGGTTGGGTGTTTGGAGGAGATGTTGGACTTCTCGCCCTTTCTTGGCAAATATTGACGTTATTTGTTACATGATCTCTCCCAATAGCTGATGGAGAGTTATAAAAATTTGCCCTTTCCAGTATCGCTCTAACATTTACTTTACTAACGTCTTCGCCGAAGACATTTGATAGTATTTTCCATAACTCAGAAGCAGCAACCCTAACATAACCTTCACTGCAATTACGGTTTTGCGCTATTTTTGCTGCATATTTTCGACCTTCGAGGACTTCTTTTAAAATAGCTTCTTGCAGGTCGTCTAAGTGCTTCCCTGTTTTGGAAAAAACTTTGTCATCGGCAAATCTTAAGACTTCCTTAAGCTCCATAGATCGCGTTTGGGGTAATTTTTAGTTATTATAACTTATTTTTTATAACTTTTTAGATAACATTACATAACATTTTCTAACGTGAGTGGGTGGGCGATGGAGAAATGAGGTCATTGTATGATTTTTTTAGTTGAGGTTGCTGGTGCTGAGAGCGATCGGGCCACATCCAGGCTGGTCGATATTTCTGGCATTTGCGGGGTGTCTGGGTTCATTCCCGACATTATCGGAGTCATCCTTTTACTATAACTTAATTGAGCATTTCTAATAAGGAAAAAGTATATGCCTAATTGGCCTGACAATAACAATATTCAATCAACTGGTGATGGTCGCTACTACAAAGTGGCTACAGATGCAGATCACATTCTCGTGGGCAATACTGAAAATGATATTAAGTATGGAGAAGACAAAAATTCACAAACCCATGCTCACTATATCAAAGAAAATGGACAATGGTATGTTACAAATAGGCAAGGACGTCAACACCAAGAAATAGTTGCCAGCTATGGCAGACAAAATTACGGAGAAAGTGTATATGGAACTCCTGGTGCATCCGTTGATGAAGGAGTTAGTAGTTGGTTAGACGGATTATTGCGTTAAAGAGATGAGAAAAGTTGCGATCACACTCTCTAACTTACTATGCGGTAGTGGGAATAATGGAAGAGAGTGCAGGGATGATGCTTCACCAAACCTGCTAATTAGAGTTCAGTTAATACTGAGATTGAGTTGAATCTTACAAACATCAATGGAGTAGTTATGGCTAGAAAACACATGGGTACAGTTAAAACGCCGACTGATTCTTCTTACGATTATTATTGGGATGAAGATACTGGCGAAGTATATGTTGGTAATGAATCTGCTGGTAAAGCCTCATCCGCTGAGGAAGCTTGGCGTAAAGCGAATTTCTACGCAACTACGCTTCAGAAATGGAAGGATTGATTGATAAAAGTTGCGATCGCCCACATTTACAGGAAAAGTTAAAGGTTGGGCGATCGAGCACAAAAATGTACTGATTTATTGTTTTAAAATCTTAAATTGGAGTTAAAAAATGGGTAAAATAACTGAAGATGATTATATAGGAACTCCTGCCATCGTATTGTTTGAACACGCTTCAGAATTATATTTAAAAGCCCTAGAATGTCAGAAAGCACAACGTTATGAAGATGCTCTTGTCAAATATAACAGTGCTTTAGGTTTATTAGAGACTTTTTTTAAGTTTTGCGAAAGCGATACGAATATCGTTTCTCTACCAAGCAAAATTCTTTTTCTTTTTTTGCTCTTTGACTTAGTTGATAAAGTTAAAAACTGTTATGGTGAACTTAGAGAACCTTATAAATACTCAGTATTCCAGAACTTTTTTTTGGAAATAATAGAGACAATTGGGAAATATGAAAAAGCCTTAAATCCCAAGCAAGTTATTCTCTATAAAAATATAACTAAAGCAACAAAATCAACTTATGAAAAAATTCCATTAGCTGAATTTACTACAGCAATTTTAGAAGAGACATCTCAAGTTGGTGATAATTCAGATGATCCCACATTTAGAGAACTGGTTTCAAATTATAAAAAATGTTGTTCCTATAAAACATTTCTTGTACCATCCAAAGGAGTTGTTATTGAGGATAGTAGCTCTTGCTTCATTGCCACAGCAGCTTACTGCACTTCCGCACACCCAGACATCGACACCTTCCGCAATTTCCGGGACAAAAAACTTTTAACCAATCCTGTTGGTCAAGTGTTAGTCAGCTTATACTACAAGATTAGCCCTAGCGTCGCTAACTATGTGAAAAGGCAGCCGGTTATCAAGAGCTTTTTAAGACAGCAGCTAGAGCGTTTAGCTGAGTGGATGCGTAGCCAAGAAGTTAAAAGTTAGTAGAGTTTTAAAAGGAACTATTTAACATGAATAATTCGGATCAAAGTGAAGAATTACGGATCAGGGCAAAGTTACATATTCAAAGTCAAAATTACGAAGCAGCCATTGAAGACTGCAACCGATTATTGCAACTAACCCCTAATGACTCCCAAGTTTACTGGTACAGACAAATTGCATGGCAAAAGTTGGGAAATAATCAAGAAGCTATTAAAGATTGCAATGAATTTTTGAAACTTCAACCTAATTCTGCTCAAGGGTATTCATTTCGTGCATCCTTATTTGAGATTACAGGTAACTTACAGAGGGCACTAGATGATTGCAATCAAGCTTTATCTATTAATAATAGTGACGTGAATGAGATAGCATACACTTTGAGAGGCGATATTTATATTAAGTTAAAAAACTATCAGGCAGCGCTTCAAGATTTTAACCAAAGCATTCGTTTAGACCCAGAAGATATTAAAATCCACCAAAGAAGAGGCTGTTGTCACAAAGACCTCGAAAATTACCATGAAGCAATTATCGACTTTACAGAGGTAATTCGCAGAGATCGTAATTACTATAGAGCTTACTATGGACGAGGTGGAGCTTATATGTCATTAGATGATATGAAAAGCGCAGCTTCAGACTTCGATACAGCAGCTAGATTATCTCAGGCTCAGGGAGATACTAAGGCATCCCAGGAGGCTATGATGTGGGCTAACATACTGAGGAATGCGGAAGGAAGTAGTGACAGCAGTATCAGTGATAATAAGCAAAGACCCGTTCAGATTAGCCACGTAGTCGCTGCGATTTTTTTCCCCCCATTGGGCGTATATTTGACGGTTGGGCTTGGCACTCAGTTTTGGATAAACCTAGTGCTCACATTCGCTTTTACATGGATTCCCGGAGTGATCCACGCTCTTTGGCTGATGTTTAATCACGATAGAAGTTAAGCAGTGGGGAAATACGATCGCCCTTTTCTCCCCAAAGTGCGATCGCCCTCATTTTGCCAAAGTACGATCGCCCTTATCTTTCCTAAAGTACGATCGCCCCGATTTTCCCCAAGTACGATCGCCCTGATTTCCCCTGCATTACGATCGCCCTGATTTTCCCTGCATTACGATCGCCCTTATCTTTCCTAAAGTGCGATCACCCTTATCTTCCCCAAGTGCGATCGCCCTTATCTTCCCCAAAGTACGATCGCCCTGATTTCCCCAAGTACGATCGCCCTTATTTCCCAAAGTACGATCGCCCTTATTTCCCAAAGTACGATCGCCCTTTTCTTCCTAAAGCGCGATCGCCCTTATCTTCCTCAAATGCAATTAAACTTGACCAGGCAAATCCAACGCAATTAATAGAGCTTGATTCAGCAGAAGTATTGCTTCATCGCTAAGCATTCCTCGTAAACTCAATAAACGAGATTTAGATAATACCCGTACTTGATCTGCCATAGCGATAGAATCGTTGGTTAATCCACCGTCGGGAGCTTTAATTAATACCTGAGTGGGATAAACTCGTTTACCAGTTTGATAAGTAGTGCAGGGAATAGCCAAAACTACAGGGCTATATGTATTGATTGTAGCTCGACTAACGATGATAACAGGACGGGTTCCTCCTTGTTCAGAACCCTCAACAGGTTCAAGTCTAGCATCATAGACTTCTCCCCGGTTCATACAGAAGATTCTCTCAATTGCAGCGCTTCCCAACTCGCTACCGCAAACTCCGCCTCCATTTGTAGCACTTGAGCTTGATACTCTGGATCTTGTGCCATTTCAATCAGTGCTGCATCAATGGACGATCGTTTACTTTGAGTTTGGGCTGTTACCCGATCGCGCATCAATGCTGACAATACTTCTAAAAGTTGCTGTTGCTCGTCAGGAGTGAGACTTTGAGCCTGACTCAGTACCTCGCTATAAGTAGACATAGGCTTTATGTTGAGATTGTTTGGCTGATTGTCATTATAGCAGTTTAGGAGCTAGGGAAATGCGATCGCCCTTATTTCCCAAAGTGCGATCTTGTTATGCTATATTATAACTAGATACGTTTTGTATATACACTATCATGCAGTTTGAATGGCATGAAAATAAAAACGCCCAAAATCTCAAAAAAGGGCATTAGCTTTGAAGAAGCTCAAGAAATATTTGACGGAATCGTTTTTAATGCCATTGATGAGCGTTTCGACTACGGAGAAATCCGAGAAATCAGTATTGGTGCCATACAAGGTGTCGTTATCGTCACGCCCTGTGCATACTGAAAGAAATGGATCTATCCGCATCATCTCTGCAAGAAAAGCCAATCGTCAAGAAAAAAATACCTACTATGACTATCTCGCCCAAACGACTTGAAGAATTAGAAAATATTCCAGGATCTGCGATCGATACGTCTGATATTCCTGAGTTAGATCCCACATTCCGCAGATATTCGATCGGATTTAATTTCAAAAGAATTTAGAATC
>JAUBOG010000129.1:0-14404 GCA_036700105.1 Microcoleus occultus BM001215583 | reverse complement strand
TCCCCTTACTAAGGGGAGGGTTGGGGTGGGGTAAAAATATTTATGACTCATTACGATCGCACAATCCTTGCTGTTTCCCGATCGTACTTAAACCCCTCGATCGTTCCTGCCTGGATTTTTTCGATCGCCTCCTCGATCGCCTCCAGTGGAACCATGAACCACTCCCTCGGCTGTACTGTTGCGTCAAAGCGATCCTGTAATTCCAAATCCAATCGAGCGCTGCTAAAAAACTTGTGCAGGATTGCCTCAAGTCGCTTCCGGTTGATATTTGCCAATTTGAACGTCTCGACGATTTCCACATCTGCTAGCAGATAGGTGGGGTCTTTCTTGGCGTTGGCAATTCGGCTTTTTACGTCGCCTCCGGTTACGCCGATTTTGTGAATAATCGACCGATGCTCGGCAATGAAGGGATGATCCGATCGACTCCTGAGCACGTAAAGATAGCCCGTCGGTAAGTCGTCCTCTGCTTCAATATGGGAAAATAGGGGACCGAAATCTGGGGTGGTGATGCGGCGGCTGGCCTTGTCTTTGTTTAAAGCACGCTGGAGCGATCGCACTAGCAGATCGCTCTCGGTGGCGTTGTCATAAACTACCCGCAGCCGGCAGTCCGATCGCCCGTAGTCGCTGACAAACGGCTCGCCCATATCAACCACCATCACCTTGTGCCCGTCGAGAATGAACAAATCGCCTTCCTTTACAGCCGCATAATCCTGGTATTTAACGGTTTGCCGTTCCCCCGACTGCAATTGGCGCTGCACTTTCTCGAAAATCGGTTTGAATTCATCAAAGTCCTGACAGGGAGTCCGTTGGGCAATTTCCTCGGCTGCTTTGATTTCGCTGCGCGATCGCACGTGAGTAAGCTGGCTAACGTCGTTCTCCGAGGCTGCATCAACTCCCAGGGATGCCAGCAGCGCTTCATCTGTGAGATCGTCTTTTGCGATCGCGCCGACATCAGTCTCAGCATCCAACAATCTGCGCGAGTCTAGCGGCTGTAAGACTGCGCGGCATTCCTCCGATTCTCGCAGGCGATCGAGCCTCACCGCATAAAGCCGCTCGAAGATATCGCGATCCTCTCCGTGCTGGGGCAGTCTGCCATGTTCCTCCACAAACCGATCGATCTCCTCAAAACCTGCGATAATCCGCTCTTCTCTAGCTGAACGCTGGCCGGATGCTTCGGGGGCGATGTCCAATCCCAATTCACCGAGCAATTCCAAATCATCATCGGTGGTGTACTTAGGCATTAGTTTCCTCCTTCACTTTGCGTTGCAGGAAGGCAACTCCTTCTGCCATCCGTTTTTCCCAGGGATCGACTGCTGTGAGAGAGGGCAGTCTGCCTTTGTCTTGCTTGAACCGCAGCGCCCGTTTTGCCAATTCCCGCGCTTCTTCCACGCTGAGGGTGACTCGCTTGGCGGCAATCACTTCTGCAACCAGTCGCAGCCGTTCTTCGCTCATGGACTTGGCGAGGATGGCATAGGCTTCGCCAAAGGGATTGATACGATCGATCAAATCCATATCCAACTCAGTTACTGATAGCGCAAACTGCCTTACCCCGTCGATGAGGGAGGTGTTTTTCGCTGCCTCACCACCGCCTTCGTTCATGGTTTTTTTGGCTTGTTGGACGAGGGTTAAGGCCGCGATCGCGTGTTGGCGGACGGCTTCTCGATCGCCATCATCTAAATTGGGGAACTTCTCTTTGACGATTTTGCCCATGCGAACTTGCGTTAGTTCCTCCGGCACCAGTTCCTCGTCGAACAAGCCGCGCTCGATCGTCGGCTTATCTTGGACAAAAGCAGTAATCAGTTCCGTTAAGTCTTCGCGGCAGATGCGATCGGCTTCCGGGCTCTTGGGTTCCGCTAGCCCCTTAATTTCCATTTGAATCAGGCCTTTCTCTGGATTGATGCCCGCGTTGCATCTACTGGGATTGTAGCCGCCTTCCCCGTAGTCGAAGCCCGGTGTCGGCTGATTTTCGGGGCGCTTGGGTTTGAACTCGAAGCGCGGCGCGAGCACCTGTTCCATCAAGAGGCTGGCCGCAATGGCTTTGAGGGTGTCGTTGACGGCTTCAGTGACGGCAGATTCGGCGGCATCCGGTTCGGCAATCAGGTTGGTGAACCGAGCGCGGGTTTTTCCTGGCGCATCGCGGGTGGCGCGACCGATAATCTGAATAATCTCTGTCAAACTGGAGCGGTAGCCGATCGTCAGGGCGTGTTCGCACCAGATCCAATCAAAGCCCTCTTTCGCCATGCCCAGGGCGATGATAATGTCCACACGATCGCGATTGTGCTTGTGATCGGGGTCTTTTAGGGCGGTGGAGACTCGATCGCGTTTGATCGGATCGTCGTCTACGAGATCGGCAATCTTGAGAATCGTGCCATCGGCCGTTTTGACGAGTTGAAACCCTGTCTCAGATTCGGTTCCCTGCCATTCGCCCAATTCCTCGATGATGTGTTCCACTTCGCGGATTTTGTCCTTGGTACTCTCGCGGGAGTTGACATTGGGAATGTGCAGGATGGTTTTCTCTTTGGGATTGAGCACCCGCACGATCTCGTCGGTATAGCTCCCTGCGTAGAAGTAGTAACCGATGTCGAGTTGCTTCAGGTATTGATAGCCGTTGAGCTGTTCGTAGTAGGTGTAGGTGACGGTATCGAATCGGGATTCGTCTTCGGGGTGCAGCACGGCTTCGGCATCGCCGCGAAAGTAGGAGCCGGTCATTGCTATGATGTGGGTTTTGTCGCGGGCCATGAGTTGGCGCACTCGATCGCCCAGTTTGTTGTCTGGGTTGGCGGAAACGTGGTGAAATTCATCTATGGCGATCAGGCGATCGTCCAAAACTTCGATACCGAATTTATCTACAGCAAAGCGGAATGTGGCGTGAGTGCAGATCAGAATCTTGGCATCGCTGGCTAAAAACTTCTCTACTGCATCCACTTTGCCGCCGTCGTTTCCCGGTGCGTCGCAGAGATTCCACTTCGGTTCGACGTGCCAATCTGCCCAAAAGCCGAACTGAGTTAGCGGTTCGTTGTGGAAGCTGGAGCCGATCGCCTTTTCTGGCACTACAATAATGGCTTGCTTGAGGTTCTGGTTCTCTAGTTTGTCCAGGGCGATAAACATCAGTGCGCGACTTTTGCCGGAGGCGGGGGGCGATTTGATTAGGAGATATTGTTCGCCGCGCTTCTGGTAGGCGCGTTCTTGCATCGGGCGCATCCCCAGGGCGTTGGGGCGGGTGGAGGTGCCATCCTGGGCGTAGGTGACGGAAACTGAGGGAATGGCGATCGGCTTGCTCATGGGTGGGAGTTTTTTTCTTTGAGTATTGCTAAAATCGGTTTGCATTAAAGCACTTTTTTGTTGATATATATGCGTTTTAGACTTCGAGACTCGCCAGCATCGATTTGCGTTAAAGCACTTTTACGCCCAAAAAGGGAGGTAACGAGTCTGTTCCAGCCGATCTATCCATTAGAATCAATATCGCCCATGACAGCAAGCGCCAACTTAAACTTGAGTTCTTCACTGAAATCTTCCTCAAAAATAAGAGACTCAATCAGTTCGCATAGAAACTCTTTAGAGATTTTTCCTTCTGCTATCCAGACGGCGATATTTTCCATTTCTATGACAAACTTTTTTACCACAAAATCGTAACCATTGAGTTTGAGGAAATAAGCTCCCAATGCAATACTAGAGCGTTTGTTTCCATCATTAAAAGCATGAAATTTGTTGACAGCAAAAACTAGGTGAGTTAACTTGTGGTGAATCTCAGGATAATAGAGATCGTTTTGAATATGTTCTAATGCGCTATCTAGCAGGCTCGGATTATTAGAACCCGGAAAGCCGCCTGAGTTTTCGATAATCCAATCATGCAGCTCGATCGCATAATGAATGTCAAAGTAAAAGAAATCTGCTGCCATAACTTACCGATCCTTCAATCGCTTAAATACAGCCAAAAGACTGGGATCGGAAAGTTGCTCTTCTAAAGAACGGCTGGCTTCTCCTAAAAATTTATCAAAGTCGCTCTCGGGAACACTTTGGATATAGGCTTCTAATTTTTGATGCAGAGCATCCCGAAACCCTAAATCGCGACTGGCCATTTTGATGCGGGCATCTTCAATAATGGGTTTTAGATAGGGGTTTTCCTCTGCCGATTCAAATAGCGAATCAACCTCTTTCTGTTTCAGCTTTCGTCCTACCTTTTCTGACTCGGCTTTCAATTCTGCTGCTAAACCATTCTCTAGACTGGCAATGGCGATGAGAACTTCGGCATACATGGTATCACGGGGGCAATCGTTTTTACCCAAACTTAATATCTGCTTGTATTCTTCCGCCTTCTCTCGGAAAACAATCTGATACACTTTGTTGGTGTAAATGCCATACTTAAACTTGCCCATGTCCAGGTAATTATCAAGGGCATCGGTAAAGGTTTTACGATAGCTAAATTCTTGATATACTGCTGGTAAGTAATTGTTATCTCTCTGGTTAATGTATTTGGTATGTCCGCCTGCCCTTTCTGCCATTACGTCAATGACGATATCTAAGATGCGCGATCGCATTGCACGGGCCCGATCGCTCTCCACCAGCACCATCGCTAGGTTGAGGGTTGCCCGAAAGGTAAACACACCTAGGGTCGGGGTTTTGTTACCGTAATCAGTTACGGAGACATCCATCAAAGCCTTGAACTCTCGAAGTTTCCTGCCTCGTAGCACCCTATAGCCATTAGTCTTCAGCTCATCCTTGTGACTGGATAAATACTTTTCAATTGTACTTTCGCTTATACCGAAGATTTCAATCAGTTGTTGTTTGGTAAAAAGCAGTTCTTCATCATAGAAAGTTCCTCCCAATCCCAAGTATTCTTCTATTTTTTCTAGAGCATAGCGATTATTGAGAATATTTTGGCGATCGCGTAGCGATGAAGTTAAATCTTTTGCCATTATCAGTTTTCTCCTTGGGTTTTACGTTTGGCAGACTTTGCAAGTTGCCGTATTTGGGCTAAGGCAATATCTCCGGGAATGGTTTTAACTGCGCCGCTATCAATTTCGGCAATGCGTTCTTGAGCTTTCTGCACGCCTTCTAATAAAATATCTCGATCGATTTGTTTGGTCATGCTTTCCACAATTTTGTCAATGAGGATAGCTTTGGCTGCATCTGGTAATGCAGTGGCTTCTGAAATGAGTTGGTCTAGGGTTAGCATTGGCTTGTTTGGCTCTAAAGGGCTAGTGTAATTTTAATGCGTATTTAACGGATCGTTTTGGTAGCTCGTAGGCGCAAGCCGGGGCGCAGCCATCGCGCTTCTCCTCATTTACCTCCTTTAGGTTTAGCAGACTTTTTCGATGATGCCTGCTGGCTGGTCATCTTTGTATACAATTCAAACAGTTTTTCGAGGCGTTCCGTGTCGTTTTTGAAGCGGCGACCGATGTAGATTCGTTCCAGGATTTCGTCATTGCGATCGTGCGCTTCCCTAACCAAAGGAAACTCGGTATCCATGCGATCGCGATCGTACATATCCGCGATCGTGGCGGGGAAATATTGCTCTCGCGCTAGCAGGATTTCTTCGGCGCAGCGGGTGAGGTCGGCTTTGTTGCGATCGGTGAGGGTGGGGACGGGGAAGGTGTTCCAGCCGAGGGTGTTGGTATAAGAGAAGTCTGTCCGCATTGTGGTGCAAACAGTCTTAATCCACACCCAATGCAATCTTGCAACTATGATAGACATATAGAAAATTTCAGTATCATATAATGCAAAATTTTGACTTGTAATAACTGATGGCGCTTTAAGTAAGCCTATTGGAAGATAATCTCTATTTTCAGAAGTTATTCTTGGAAGAACAATGGTGTATTGCTTTGATTCATTCATCTCTCGCATTTGATGAGAACGTTTTGCCATGTCATTGGCACCTTTATCGCGACTTGATAGCCGCATTTGACGAACTCCCTCAATGCGTTTCCGTATTAATTCTATGGACATTGCCTCTTCTAAGTGCTGGTCTTCAATCCACAAACAGTAGCGTTGCAGACCTTTTATAAATTCAGCGGAACCGTATATAGTTCGGATAAATTTTCCGTTTTGATTTTTGGACAAGCCCAGTTCTTCCAAATCAGCCGAGGACAGTAGCAGATTTCCTCCATCGTAAGGCATATTGCCGCGAATCATTTGAGGTAAGCCACAATCAGACTTCGATGCTTTTTCAACAATAATGTTTGTGCTTGCAATTAAATAAGCATTTATGTTGTCTGTCTTCTTCTCGATAGTCTTACTATCTTCACCAATTGAAAAGAGTCGTTTTGGTCTTCCCGCGTGATTTGAGATGCCGACAATCACAACAGTTACGCCAGCATTGTGACTGGCAAGATTCGCCCATTTAAATGATGTATGGGCAAAGACGATCTCGTGCCCTGTTTCAAAAATCAGCGACCAGAGAATCGGCACCTGCTGCCCCTGACAAATAGAATTGGTAGACACAAAAGCGGCAGCAGAATTGGTCTGCGTTCCGTAATCCGCTGCTTTCATGAACCAGCCTGCAACATAGTCAAGAGATTTCCAAGCCTTTGTGCGATTACCAAAAATTTCTCCTATTTCGGCTTTCTGCTCATCAGTTTGCCACTTGGAGCCAAGATACGGTGGATTCCCACAAATATACGTTTCCCCGCCCTTATTCTCAAAATCAATCTCCGCCTCCTCCCGCGTTTCCCCCCACAAATCCAAATCCTCGCGCTGCACCTTCACCCCCGTTCCCGTCGGCGGACAAAGACTCAACCAATCCAACCGCAACGCATTCCCACAGGTAATCCAGTTATCATCCTTCAGTGGCAAAAACTCCGCCAGCGCCAGCTTCGGGCCGCGATACATTACATCGCACTGATACTCCGCAATAATCAACGCCAACCGCGCAATCTCCGAAGAGAAATGACGCAATTCAATCCCCCGAAAATTGGTTAGCGGAATCTCAGATTTGCGATCCGGTTCCCCCCGACGGCAGTTAATTTCCCACTCAATCTCGCGCATCTTCTTATACGCAATCACCAAAAAATTCCCCGATCCGCAAGCCGGATCGAACACCCGAATTCGCGCCATTCGTTGGCGCAAATTCAACAACTTTCGGGCATTATCTCCTGCTGCTTCTAACTGAGCGCGCAAATCATCCAAAAACAGCGGATTAAGCACCTTCAGGATATTCGGCACGCTCGTATAGTGCATCCCCAACGCCCCGCGCTCCTCATCATCCGCCACCGCCTGAATCATCGATCCGAAAATGTCGGGATTGATTTTCGTCCAGTCGAGATTGCCAACATGAAGCAAGTACGATCGCGAAATCTTGCTGAAGCGCGGCACATCCACACCGCCCGAAAACAGCCCCCCATTCACATAGGGGAACACATCCGCCCAATTGCGAATCTTGGCTGCTTCCCGCGCTTTAGGGTTAGGGGGAGTACACATCGCCCGAAACAGTTCCGACAGCACCTCGTGGGTATTTGAGGAATCCGCGGCACTCATTTTCTGGACAGTTGCCGTAAACAGCCCCTCACTGTGGAAAATATTCGTATCCTCAGCAAAGAAGCAGAAAATCAACCGCGCCATGAAGTGATTTAGCGCTTCCCGATGCTCCGATTTATCCCACTCCGGGTTATCCTTCAGCAACTCCACATACAGGCGATTGAGACGCGCCGTAGCCTTGATATCAAAGGCATTCTCCCGGATCTGCCTAACCGTCGTAATCCCCGCCAACGGCAGGAAAAACCCGAAATGGTCGTGAAAATCGGGGTAATCGCAGGCGACAGTTTCCCCATCCGCCAGATTTTCCGCCTCAAAACTTTTGCCGTCTGTAGCGAGGATGAACTTAGCCTTATGCTTAGCCGTCGCCGCACTCTCCCGCAAAGCCGTGAGGGTGTTTGTCACCTCGCCTTCGGAGCAAACCTTCAAATGAATATTGTTATGCTGAAGTACACCGCCGAGATCCGATTTGTTTGAGCCACCGCTTTTGCTTTTGAGCTTCTTGATGGTAGTTGACTTGTTACCAAAGGCTTCGAGGAAAGCAAAGGGGAACTCTTCGGAGTCAAAGGGCGATTCAGCAAGCCGGGAAACGGCTTCTTCGATTTCAACTGCATTCATAGCTGGACAATAGGTAGCTCAGAGACTCAATTATCGCCTGATAACGCAATTTTGGATTTTACCTGATTTCTCGATAAATATTCTGGGTTCGAGCGACACCACCCACGATCGACCCTGCGATCGTAAAAATGCCCAGAGAATCTCTGGGAAGCTAATATTAATTAATATCAATAAGCGGGTTATTTGGAGGTTATTTGTGGGAGGGGGCGGGTTTATTTAACCTGTTTGCTACGTTTTTACTCCTTGGCGAACCCGCCCCTACAGCATTGTTGATACTGACGCAAGATATTAGCTAATATCAAATCCGCTCTCGATCGGAATTATTCATCTCTCCGATCTCGCTCTGTGTTCTCTGCGGTTAAATCATTCCGAAGCAACCGCTTAATTAAAAGAACGCAGATGGAATTATATCTGCGTTCATCTGCATTTATCTGCACTTATCTGCGGTCAAAAAATCCCAATCCAACTACTTCGCCGCCGGTAAAGACAACTGAGGCGCAGTTTTAGGATAGCTGCCATTCCCAGAAATCACAGCCGGTTCCTGAGCAAGCAAAAACTCGCGAATTAGTCTAGCAACTGCTCTTTGAGCTAAACCGCCGACTACTTTCTGCCCCATGTTCTGCACTTCCGGTTTCACCAGCAACTGCGGCAGTAGCTGCAATACTTTCATCCCGTCAAAACCGGGAGTTGATTGCAAAATATCCCAAATCCGCTTGATGTGTTCGAGGTTTTTTTGGTCGGTTTGCGAAACCACTGGTTGATTGGCTTTGACTCCAAACCATTCGCCGACGACTGCTTTGGCGTTGGCCAAGGCGTTGCTAGAAACTGTGTCGAGACTTTTGACTAATTCGGTGACTATGCGATCGCGAATAAAATCTCCTCTCTCAGAAAATAAATATTCCAATGCTTGGTTCAGGATTTTGCTGATATCGTAGTCTTCGCTATCGCGGGCATTGCTGAGCAAGTTTTCTAAGCGGTTCCAGCGGAATTCCCCTTGTTTGAACAGCAACTCTTGCAGAGATGTTCTCAACTCCGGTGCGGGGTCGCTCAACAGCCGTTTTGCTACGTAAGGATAGGCTTTGCTGAGCACTTTGAATTCCGGGTCAACGTTGATGGCGATGCCTTCTAGCGTGACGAGCGATCGAATAATCAGCGCGTAGTAGGCTGGAACCCGGAACGGATATTCGTACATCACCGCCGAAAGTTCGTCGGTAATGCTTTTGAAATTGAGTTCGGCAACGCTAGCACCCAAAGCATTGTTAAATACGCTAGCTAATGCCGGAATAATTGGAGTTAAATCGGTGTCTGGCGTCAAAAAATCTAACTTGACGTAATCTTTTGCCAAGCCTTCAAAGTCGCGGTTTACCAAATGCACTACTGCTTCTAACAAGCCGTATCTTTGATAAGGTTTGACTTCGCTCATCATCCCGAAATCGAGATAAGCCAACTGACCGTCAGGAGTTGCTAGCAAGTTGCCGGGATGCGGGTCGGCGTGAAAGAAACCGTGTTCTAAAAGTTGTCTGAGAGAGCACTGCACCCCCACTTCTATTAAGTAAGGAGCGTCGATTCCTTGAGCTTTTACGGCTTCTAAATTCGTGAGTTTGATGCCGGTGATCCACTCCATTGTCAAGACGCGGCGGCGGGTATATTCCCAGTAGATGCTGGGAACGTAAATGTCTTTGATGTGGCCGTACAGTTCGGCGAACCGTTCGGCATTTTGACCTTCGTGGGTGTAGTCCATTTCTTCGTAAATGCGCTCGCCCAATTCGTCCATAATTGCTGCGAGGTCACTGCGAATTATTTTGAAGGTGTTTTGCGCCCAAAGTGCCACGCGCCGCAGGATGTAGATGTCTAAGCCGATGTTTTCGGCTAAACCGGGTCGCTGCACTTTGATGGCGACTGTTTCTCCGGTTTTGAGTTTGCCTTTGTAGACTTGTCCGAGAGATGCTGCGGCGATCGGATCTGGCGTGATTTCTGCGTAAATTTCGTTGGGGTGCGCGCCCAATTCTTCTTGTATAAATTGATATGCTACTTCGTTCGGAAACGCTGGCAATTGGTCTTGCAGCGTTGTTAGTTCTTCTAAATATACTGGCGGTACTAAGTCGGGCCGCGTTGAGAGTGCTTGTCCGATTTTGATGAAAGCCGGGCCGAGTTGGGCGAGAATTTCCCGCAGTCGGGCGGCGCGGCGCTTTTCGTTTTTGAGGGTGCGCCCTGTTTTGCCGTCGAACCACAAACTGAAGGCAAAGCTAAAAAATGTCCAAAAGACGCTCAGCATCCTTCCCCAGACTTGTAGGGGGCGATTTCGGTACTGGGCTGCGATCGCCGCCGGATCGTAGCGCACGGCATCTCCGGCCAACTCGTAAGCTATGTCTCTGGCTGATTTGAGCGGTTCGGGAGTGGCCGCCGCTGTCTCTAGTTCTACTTGTACTGCTTGCAGGGGAACTGTTTCTACCTCTTTGAGATTGCTGAGTGCAGGGTGAGTCCCTGAATTTGAGTAACTTAGCGGGGTGGCTGGCGATACCGTCTTGACATCCATAAAACTCAGACCTGTGAAGCATTGTAAAGACATTGTAACAATTTGTGGCCTTCTGGCGACTGCTTTAAGGAAGAAGTCATTAGTCATTGGTCATTAGTCAGTAGTCAGTAGGATAGAGGATGAAGTCATATTCTGCGACTCGGACACTCCCCCTCTCTCAATCTCCCCCTCTTTATTCGCCGCCGGTTCTCAGGAGCCGATCGCGAATCCCTGACAGTTGCGATTTTGTGCTGACGGGCGATCGGGGTTGGGGCATTTCGGTATTGGGCCAGTTCGGTAAATCGTTACAGGGGCATGACTCCGGCGGCATGGCATTTTGGTGGAACACTACGGGCATGGCGCAGCGCGCGCAGGGACTGATTTCCCAAGCTGGTGTCAGCAGTTGGGCGATCGTTTCGTCAGTGCCTTGCAGGTAGCAGTCCCCGCTGTCGGGGGAGATGATTTTTTCCCAGCATTCTTCAAATTCCCTGCTGTAGCGATCGCCCGCAATTACCGATTTGGGCAGCAGCGCTTCGGAACCGTTGCGAATTAATACTTTCTTACCTAACTGAAACCAGTAAGCAATATATTTTCTTACTTCCGTATCTGATGCCATAGCTTTTAGTCAACCTTGCAACTAATGGGTAATTTTAGACTTGAAAGTTTAATTTTGGACTCTCTCTCAAGAGACATTTTAGATTTTACATTTTTAAAATTTTGGCTATTTACCAAAGCGAATTGTTGCGGCAGTTTGCCGAGGGAATATTTTTTTTAGTGATTTATTTGCTGTTGAGTTTTCGATATTGATTGCAATTATAACTGATTTTTCGGTAAACTTGTGCAGCCGGAAAACGGGATTTTTTCCCGCGTTGTCGATCGCCCCGCCGGGCTGTTAATTTTTAGCCCCCAGCGGTGTACCCAGAGCGGTGAGATTCAAGGCGTAACCGCCGGTGGCGAGATAAACGGTATCGGCGATCGCCCCGATGCGTCGGACAAGAGTGCCCAGGCGATCGCGGAACAGCCGTCCCGCCGGATAAGCAGGCACTACTCCCCATCCGGTTTCCTCTCCTACAAAAATCACATCGGCTGCGGTTGACTTCAAACTAGCAATCAAATCTTGCTGCGTTTGCTCCCAAACAGCCTTTTGTTGTTCTAAAAGATTGGCAGTCCAAGTTCCCAGAGAATCAATTAACAAGCATTCTGACTCGGCGGCCGATCGCACAACTGCTGATAAGTCGATCGGCACTTCCAGAGTTTGCCAATCAGGCGGGCGGCGATTTCGGTGCTGTTCGAGGCGATCGAGCCACTCCAAATCCGCTGCATCAACCAAGCCCGTAGCGACATAAATTACTTGTTTTCCCGAATCCGCAGCCAGAGTTTCGGCCCATTCACTTTTGCCGCTTCGGGCCGGCCCAGTTACTAAGATTAATTGTCTCGATGCCCTTGGTTCAGAGTTACTCATTAGTCAGCAGTCAAATACAAAGAATTAAACACAATTACCTTTTTCCCGATTACCTTTTTGCCAATTATGATTTAAACTGCCAACTGCCAAATGCTTTTTAAGCGATAATAGCATTGTTGAGACAATATCAGAGTAAGTCGATCTCGCTTCCCAGTATTTCCCAAGCTGTTATTATATGCAAAACCCTCAGATATCAGCGATAATTTGCACCCACAATCGTCACAGCTATCTAGGTGCTGCGATCGACAGCTTGCTAGTACAGGATTTTCCCGACAACTTTGAAATAGTGGTAGTGGATAACGCTTCTAACGATTATGCCAGCCCCGGCAGCTCCAAAACGCGCACCCGCGAAGTCGTAGAAGCCAGACTCTCCAACCCGCGCCTCAAGTACGTCTGGGAACCCTCACTCGGTTTGTCAGTAGCCCGGAACACCGCTGCCAGAGTTGCACAGAGCGAAATATTAGCTTATCTCGACGACGATGCCGTTGCCGAGCCGAATTGGCTCAGGGTGCTGCACGGCGCTTATCAAAGCAACGAAAAACTGGCAGTAGCTGGGGGCAAAGTCAATTTGCTGTGGCCTGCGGGAGTCAGCCCTCCCGAATGGCTGTCGCCGGGATTGGCCCAAAATTTGGGAGCATACGATCTGGGAGAAAGCTGCATCTACGTGACGGCGGCCGGTTTGACTCCCAGGGGTGTAAACTACTCGATCCGGCGCACTTTTTTAGCGCAAATTGGCGGTTTCGATGTCAAACTCGGTAGAGTCGGCACAAAGTTGCTGTCAAACGAAGAATTGCGGGCCACAGAACTAGCATTAGAGTTAGGTTGGCAAGTAGTTTATCTGCCCTCGGCCCTGGTATTTCACAATGTCGCTCCGTCGCGCCTTCAAAAAGCGTGGTTTGTAGAGCGCGGTTGGTGGCAAGGCATCAGCGAGTGTTACCGGGAACAATTGTGCGATCGAGCCGGTATTGTTCAGCTTTGGCGCGGGGGTGAAAGGATGTTGAGGGGTGTCTGCAAATCTTTTAAATATATTAGAGATCCAGCGCTGCGCTTTGAAAACTTGGTTTTTGCCTGGGGTCAAATTGGTTATTTGAGTGCAGCCGTCAGCGGGCTGATTTTTGCACCGAAATCGACCCGCAGGCATTAGGCTATAGGCGAGATCGCAAGCTGTCTAGGGCCGCGTGAAAGTGCCGATCGTACATACTTCATCTAAAACAACTCGACCGCATTCAGGTTCAAGCACTCGATTATGACCTCTAGTTCATCCAAGATTCCGGTTTCGGTACTCATTCCGGCAAAAGACGAAGAACTCAATCTACCTGCGTGTCTGGCGAGCATTGCCAGGGCGGATGAAGTTTTTCTGGTTGATTCCCAAAGCAGCGATCGTACAGTAGAAATCGCCCTGAATAGCGGCGCAAAAGTAGTGCAATTCTACTTCAACAACCGCTGGCCGAAAAAGAAAAACTGGTCTTTGGACAACCTGCCCTTTCGCAACGAATGGGTGCTCATAGTCGATTGCGACGAGCGGATTACCCCAGAACTTTGGGACGAAATAGCCCAAGTCATCCAAGACCCCAATTTTGAGGGCTACTACCTCAACCGCAAAGTCTTCTTTTTAGGACAGTGGCTGCGTTACGGAGGCAGATATCCCGACTGGAACTTGCGTTTGTTCAAGCATCAAAAAGGCCGGTACGAAAATCTCGGCACCGAATCCGTCCCCAATACCGGCGACAACGAAGTGCACGAACACGTCATTTTAGCCGGTCAAGTCGGCTACCTAAAAAATGACATGATCCACGAAGATTACCGCGATTTATTTCACTGGATCGAACGGCACAACCGCTATTCTAATTGGGAAGCTCGCGTTTATTACAATATAATTGAAGGCCGCGACGACAGCGGCACTATTGGCGCCAACTTATTTGGAGATGCAGTGCAGCGGAAGCGATTTCTCAAAAAACTTTGGGTGCGGCTGCCTTTTAAACCACTGCTCAGATTTATTTTATTTTACTTCATTCAGCTCGGCTTTTTGGATGGAAAAGCTGGCTATATTTATGCAAGGTTATTGAGTCAGTACGAGTATCAAATTAATGCTAAACTATACGAATTGCGCTCTTGCGGCGGCCAGTTGAATGTGGCAGAATCTGAGCCTACACTGCCGCCGCCCGTAGTTAGAAGTCAGGAGACAGAAGTTAAATCGCCGTAGGCAACGGAGGACACGGCAATGCCGTTTCTTGCGCCGCAATTAATTGTAGGGAAACGGCACTGCCGTCTCCTGACTGTGGGTAACCATTACTCACAAGTTAAGCTAAAAGCACTATTGTCAATGAGTAAAATTACTC
>JAUBOG010000900.1:0-1201 GCA_036700105.1 Microcoleus occultus BM001215583 | reverse complement strand
CCCCCCCTTATCAAGGGGGGGTTGAAGCTGTTTTCCCTCCTTATCAAGTAGAGGTTGAGAAGGGTAGGCAAAATTAATGTTGCGGTATTCGACTTTTCCGGTAACGCGGGGAAGTTCGATCGCACTTGGCTTTTCGACTACTGTGGATTCAATGGCTAATAGTTCAAAAATGCGATCGCTAGAAGCCTCTCCCTGCTTGAAATCGCCGTAATTTGCAGTGGTAATGGCGATCGGATCGATTAACAGCGCTACTCCGGCGATGTAACTGATAAATTCAGTACCTGTGAGATTACCTTGATTAATTTGCCAACCGCCTATAAAAAAGAGCAAAATCACGCTCATCGCTTCCAGAAAGCCAACTACGACGAACTGAAGTGCTTTTATCCGTTCAGACAAATACTTAGCGCGGCGGTTTTGTTCCGCTTCTTCTGCAAAGCGAGAAATTTCGTATTCTTCCGCCACAAATGCTTTAATTAAACGAATCCCGCTGAATACTTCTGTCAGCAAAGCGGATAAATCAGAGATGCGATTTTGACTCTGGCGCGAGTAACTGAGCAGTTTTTCGCCAAACCAGCCAATTAAGATTGCCATCAGCGGTGCAATAATTAATGCACCTAAAGTTAATTGCCAGTTGAGATAAATCATATATCCCAGAACCGCAATTAGCTGCAAAATACAAGGAATAAATTGATGAAAAAATTTATTTACGACTTCGCCGATGCGGTCAATATCTTCTGTGAGGCGGTAAGATAAATCTCCCGTTTTGGCAGTTTCAAAGTAGCCGAAATTGAGGTGTTGGAGGTGTGCGTAAACTTTTTTGCGGATTTCTAAAGCAATAGTCAAAGCTGCTTTTGCCATCAGCGTATCTTGACCGTACTGGGCTGTACCGCGAATCAGAAATATAATGGCGCTGAGTGCGGCAATTTGAGCAAATCCTTTTAAATCTCCTTTACCTATAAATTTGGCAGTTTCGCCAACCAGCCACGCGATAATCGGCCAAAATACGGTAAATACTACGGTACAAGCTAATGCTTTACCGATGGTTTGTTTTTGGGGACGGAGGTAGGGTAGGATTTGCCAGTATGTCGATCGAGCTTTCAAGATATTTTGCCCTCGCAAGTTTTGTTTATATAGATTAGGGTTGACGCATTGCGATCCCGACTAGAGGGTGTTTTCAAACCCGGAGATCCCCCCTAACCCC
>JAUBOG010000899.1:0-1202 GCA_036700105.1 Microcoleus occultus BM001215583 | reverse complement strand
AATCGTCAAATCGTCAAAGAAAATTTCTTTTTTTAGTCGCGCTCTGGTTAACAGCTTGACACTGAATCCCAACCTTTGTAGAAGCTGTGTTAGGAGAAAAGCGGAAAATGCTGGGGTGCAAGTTGGTTGTGGACGATCGCGACGGACTATCCGGCATCTAAATTTACCGCTAGTTTAAAAATTGCGTTGACGATTTGACGATAGTTTGAAACTCTTACCCAGCAAGCAGTTCCCCCGTCAATAGCAGCTTTGACGATTGAAAATCGTCATTGACGATTCCCCAGCCACATCCCAATAAATTCAATATCGCCCGCTCCCGCGATAACAAGGACAATCCGCTTCCCTGCCAGCTTGATAGGGCGATGGGCGTCAAGCAATCGTCAAAATCGTCAAAAATTTGCAGTATATCCCCAAAATCCATGCTGAAAAAGCGTTTGGGGAGAATCGTCAAAAACAATGTCAATAATCGTCAATGAAAGTTAGAAGCTGAAAGCCTTATAAATACGAGAGTTTAGGAGAATCGTCAAATCGTCAAAGAAAATTTGTGATCACTAACTGTTAGGGCACACGCGCATGCATCAAGTCTCTCTTTCGGAGTCCCCAAAAGCCAAGGCTATGTCGGATGCTGGTTCAAAACGATACAGGGAAGTTAGTTGCTCCCGAGTGCGATCGCGATTGTCTGCCGACACCTTTTTTGCGAAGGCTTAAAAATAGCGTTGACGATTTGACGATTCCCTAAAACTTTTACTCCATAAGCACTTCAATCGTCAATAACAGCTTTGACAATTCAGAATCGTCATTGACGATTGTCAATCAGATAGCAGTGGCGACCGGATCATGTCAGGCGCAAGTCGTCAATGATGATCGCGACAGGTCGATCAACCAATCGTCAGAATCGTCAAAAACAGAGCGGCTATTCCCCAAACCTATAGTTGGAAAGCATTTAGGGAGAATCGTCAATAAATTTTAGTTTTAAATAGTGTTGAGACTCAAAATTGAAACTGAGTATTTTTACAGCCCAGCAAATTTTCTGCACGTATTCAAGTTGTCTTTCAAGGTTGAATCTTGTGCTATTTGCACCCCTCAATCGGGTAATCTGGTCTGGAAAGGCACATTATAAGGCCGACTATGGACTTAGAACACGCTACTAATTCCTTTGGAGAAATAGCTTCGACGCGCGACCTAGTGGCAGAGCTGTTAGC
>JAUBOG010000128.1:0-14545 GCA_036700105.1 Microcoleus occultus BM001215583 | reverse complement strand
GGGGAGGGGGGAGGGGATAGGGGAGAGGGGGAGATAACAGGAAACACAGTTAAATATCCGTGCCCGAATCACTCAAAGCGTGCCCTTATGACTGCTGGCAATTTTCTGAACGCTTGAAACCTACAAGCTTAACTCGCTACATAGCTGGTAAAAGTATAGTCATTTATAGGCATGGGAGGCTTCAAGTCCCTCCCCCTTCACTTTTACTTTGAGCGGATTAACCCGCCTCGGCTGAACTACGCAGCTCCCTATCCCATCGCTGAAGGCATTTGGGATTGCTTTTCTGAGGATGTTGTACGAAGCGTTGATATCAGAATTAATTAACCGACCAGTCGATGTTTTGTACAAACCTCGCTTAATACGCTTACCAGTAAACATTGGCTCTTTTTCTGTTTTCCCATAGACAGGGATTGGGTCTAGACCCACGAAGTTGGCCCGCGATGTGTAGGATTCTTCCTGCACAATTACTGTGATTCCCACCAACCGAGCTTTGTACTCCAACATTTCAATTAATCGAGAGTGAGGAATACTAAGAAAGTTTTGGTTGGTTTGCTTCCCTAGATCAATTTCAGTTTTCCACTGTGCATTCTTGCCAATTACTAGCGTCCCAATTTGTTTGGTATTTAAAATCGCCACAATCACACGACTAGCATGATGCAAGTAATTATCAACTTTCTGATTGCGACAGCGAGTTAATCGCTGAATCCTGGGTGAGGTTTGACGATTCCCTTTTAACTGGGATTGTAATCGGTATTTGCGTTTGTTATAGAACTGGTTAATCGATTTTAATGGTCGTCCGTTAATCAACAAAGGGATAAATCCCGGCTGATTTGAAGTTAACGCCACTAAATTATCCAGTCCCAAATCAATACTAGCTAAAGAGTTGGCATTGCCAAGGGTGGACTCCGGTTCACTTCGACGGAGTTGATCCTGATCGCAGTCGAAGGGCTCAGTACAAGCATCATAAATCACGTCAATTACATAGGAATCACATTTCGGAACCAGTCTCACTTGACAAATCTGGTTGGGATTGACTTGGGTTTTAATTGAAAGTTCAGTGCCGGAAAGTTTAATGATTCCTTTCTTCAACTGTTTGCTGCTAATTGCTTGAATTGTGTAGACGAGAAGATTTCGCCCTTTAGTCTTATCTTTGTACTTTGGCAATTTTGGGCTACCCGTGAATTTTGAAGAGTCAGCTTTGTAAGCTTTAACGGCTTCAAAAAACGATTTCCAATTCTTGTCTAGCACCATCAAGATTTGCTGACTTACTTTAGCAGGCAAAGCCTTATATGCTTCGTGAGACTTCATCAATCGGTTCATTTCGTTGTAATTGACATAGCCCCACCCATAAATAAAACTCTGACGAATGACGTAATTGGCGGCATTGTAGAGGTTTTTGGACTGGAAAGCTAGTTCGTCTATTTGGGCGAAACGGTGTTCCGTTGATTTAATGATGTGCCTCTGGAGTTAGTTGCATTTGAGACTTGCATTTTTTGAGCTATGCGTATTCCTTATTCAACACTCACAACAATATAATACGATTATTGTTTATAATTGCTTATAAACTCAATGAAGTTTTACAATACATAATACTAGATCGATCGCCATCCCACGCTCTACTCTAGATCAACATATTTTCGTCACTTTGAGAGACACATCAAAATGAACAACAACGGACTGCCACAAAAACAAGGCTTATACGATCCGCAGTTCGAGCACGACGCTTGCGGAGTCGGATTTATCGTACACGTCAAGGGTAACAAATCTCACGAAATAGTCGAACAGGCGCTGACAATCCTGCTGAACCTCGACCACCGGGGCGCCTGCGGCTGCGAGCCCAACACCGGAGACGGCGCGGGGATTTTGATGCAAGTGCCGCACAAGTTTCTCAAAAAAGTCGCAGCAGCCCAAAATATCGAACTTCCCGAAGCTGGCGAGTACGGCGTTGGCGCGATTTATTCGTCGCGCGATCGGACTCAACGCGAAAACGGCAAACGCATTTTTGCCGAAATCGCCGCCGAAGAAAGCTGTCCCGTGCTCGGTTGGCGCGAGGTACCGACAGATAACTCGTCCCTCGGAGACACCGCCAAAGCCAGCGAACCCTTCATGCAGCAAGTGTTCCTGAGTCGCCCCGCAGGTATGGACGAGGCGGCTTTTGAGCGCAAACTTTACGTGATCCGCAAACGCGCACACAATGCCATCCGCAGGACTAACACAGACCCGTACTGGTATAATTCCACACTTTCTTGTCGGACGCTTGTTTATAAAGGAATGCTGATGCCCGTGCAAGTCGGAGATTACTATCCCGAACTGCACGACCCCGACATGGAAAGCGCTTTAGCCCTGGTTCACTCGCGCTTCAGCACCAATACTTTTCCGAGTTGGGAACGATCGCACCCTTACCGCTACATCGCCCACAACGGCGAAATTAACACGATGCGCGGCAACATCAACTGGATGAACGCGCGGCAATCAATGTTCGAGTCGGAACTATTCGGCGACGATTTAAAGAAAATCCCCAATTTAATCAATATCGAAGGCAGCGACTCCACTATCTTTGATAATGCCTTAGAATTGCTGACTTTGGCCGGGCGTTCTCTGCCTCACGCCGTGATGATGATGATTCCCGAACCTTGGACGGCCCACGAGTCGATGAGTGACGAGAAAAAGGCTTTCTACGAATACCATTCTTGCTTGATGGAACCTTGGGACGGGCCTGCTTCGATCGCCTTTACTGACGGTACATCGATCGGTGCCGTGCTCGATCGCAACGGTTTGCGGCCTTCCCGCTACTGCGTCACCAAGGACGACTTAGTAATTATGGCATCGGAAGCGGGAGTTTTGCCGATCGCCCCGGAAAGAATTGCCTCGAAAGGCCGCTTGCAACCGGGCCGGATGTTCTTAGTTAATACAGCCGAAGGCCGCATTATTTCGGACGAAGAAATCAAACATCAAATTGCCTCGGAACATCCGTACCGCGAGTGGATTGACAAACACATGGTAGAAATTGCCAAACTACCAGATGCAGAAGTAGTGGCAGCATCGGAACCAGAAACATTATTGCAGCGGCAAATGGCATTTGGCTACACCTTTGAAGAACTGCGGTTGCTGTTAGCGCCGATGGCAAAAGATGGGGTGGAAGCTGTCGGCGCGATGGGCGCGGATACGCCGCTGGCCGTTTTATCGAACAGGCAAAAACTGCTTTACGAATACTTCCAGCAACTTTTCGCTCAAGTTACGAATCCGCCGATCGATTCTATCCGCGAAGAGATTGTCACTTCTGCTGAAACGACAATTGGTTCAGAACGCAATTTGCTCAAACCAGAACCGGAAAGCTGCCATTTAATCGAGTTGAAAACGCCAATTCTCAGCAATGAAGAATTGGCGAAACTCAAACACGTAAATGTGGGCAATTTCAAGTCTGTTACCGTACCGATTTTGTTCGACCCCAAAACAGGCGTAAAAGGTCTCGAACAGGCGTTAGAAGATGTGTTCGCAGCAGCAGACAGCGCGATCGCCTCTGGGGTGAATATCCTGATTTTGAGCGATCGGGGAATCAATCCAGACCAAGCCCCGATTCCGGCGCTGCTGGCGGTTGCAGGCTTGCACCACCACTTGATCCGCAAGGGTACGCGGACGCGGGCGGGACTGGTGCTCGAATCCGGGGAACCGCGGGAAGTGCATCACTTTGCGACTTTAATCGGCTACGGTTGCGGTGCGATCAATCCCTATTTGGCCTTCGAGACGATCGCCGATTCGATCCGCGAAGGTTTGCTGGTAAATGTCGATACCAAAACAGCTTGCAAAAACTACGTGAAAGCCGCAACTAAAGGCGTGACTAAAGTTGCGTCGAAAATTGGGATTTCGACAATTCAAAGTTACCGCGGCGCGCAGATATTTGAGGCGATCGGCTTAAACAAATCCGTCATCGATAAATACTTTAGTTGGACTGCTTCGCGGATTGAAGGAGTAGGCCTCGAAGTCATCGCAAAAGAAGCAATTTTGCGCCACGATCGCGCATTCCCCGATCGCCCATCCAGCGGCAACACCCTCGATGTCGGCGGCGAATATCAGTGGCGCAAGGAAGGGGAAGCCCACCTGTTCAGCCCGCAAACAATTCACGCCCTGCAAAAAGCCGTCCGCGAGGGAAGTTATCCACTTTTCCAACAGTATTCTGCCCTGGTTAACGAACAAAACCAACAGCATTTTACCCTGCGCGGTTTGCTGCAATTCAAGCAGCGGGAATCGATTCCAATTGAAGAAGTCGAACCGGTTGAAGCTATTGTCAAACGCTTTAAAACAGGGGCGATGAGTTACGGTTCGATTTCCCAAGAAGCCCACGAATCTTTAGCTGTAGCGATGAACCGCATTGGTGGCAAATCGAACACCGGTGAAGGCGGCGAAGATCCCGATCGCTACACTTGGACGAACGATCGCGGCGACTCGAAAAACAGCGCGATCAAACAAGTTGCTTCCGGGCGTTTCGGCGTTACCAGCTTGTACCTTTCCCAGGCGCGGGAATTGCAAATCAAGATGGCGCAAGGGGCAAAACCCGGAGAAGGCGGACAGTTACCCGGTAAAAAAGTATACCCGTGGATTGCCAAGGTACGGCACTCGACACCCGGTGTAGGCTTGATTTCGCCTCCTCCTCATCACGACATTTATTCGATCGAGGATTTGGCCGAATTGATTCACGACTTGAAAAATTCCAACCGGGAAGCGCGGATCAGCGTCAAATTAGTGTCGGAAGTAGGGGTAGGGACGATCGCGGCGGGTGTAGCAAAGGCGCACGCGGATGTCGTGCTCATCTCCGGCTACGACGGCGGTACGGGCGCGTCGCCCCAAACTTCGATCAAACACGCCGGTTTACCTTGGGAGTTGGGATTGGCGGAAACTCACCAGACTTTGGTTTTGAATAATTTGCGATCGCGCATTGCTGTTGAAACCGACGGACAGCTAAAAACCGGCCGCGATGTAGCAATTGCTGCATTGCTTGGCGCAGAGGAATTCGGTTTTGCCACCGCGCCGCTGGTGACTTTGGGCTGCATCATGATGCGCGTGTGCCATCAGAACACTTGCCCTGTCGGCGTTGCAACCCAAGATCCCCTGTTGCGGAAAAACTTCACGGGAGATCCGCAACACACGGTAAACTTTATGACCTTCATCGCCCAAGAAGTCCGCGAAATTATGGCGCAGTTGGGCTTCCGCACGCTGAATGAAATGGTCGGGCGCACCGATGTTTTGGAAGCGCAACAAGCGGTGGAACACTGGAAGGCTAAGGGTTTGGACTTCTCGAACATCCTTTATCAGCCGGAGGTTGGGGCGGATGTCGGGCGCTACTGTCAGATGCCGCAGGATCACGGGTTGGAAAAGTCGATCGACCTTAGTGTACTGCTGGATTTGTGCAAAAGTGCGATCGAAAACGGCGAAGCAGTGCGCGCAACTCTGCCAATTACCAACATCAACCGCGTTGTCGGCACAATTCTCGGCAACGAAATCACCAAACGCCACTGGGAAGGCTTGCCCGATGACACGGTGCACCTGCACTTCCAAGGTAGCGCTGGGCAAAGCTTTGGCGCATTCGTACCCAAGGGAGTCACCCTAGAGCTCGAAGGCGAAGCCAACGACTATCTCGGCAAAGGGCTCAGCGGTGGCAAAATCATCTTGTACCCGTCGTCAGTTGCCACCTTCGTCGCAGAAGAAAATGTCATCGTCGGCAACGTAGTGCTTTACGGAGCGACCTCTGGCGAAGTTTTCATCCGAGGGATGGCAGGCGAACGTTTTGGGGTGCGTAACTCCGGCGTTAACGCAGTAGTTGAGGGTGTCGGCGATCACGGTTGCGAGTACATGACTGGCGGCAAAGTTGTAGTTTTGGGTGCAACCGGGCGCAATTTTGCAGCGGGAATGAGTGGCGGTGTTGCTTACATTTTGGATGAAGCGGGGGATTTTGCTACTCGCTGCAATATGTCGATGGTGGCGCTGGAAAAACTGGAGGATGCTGAGGAAATTAGCGATTTGCGGCAGTTAATTCAGACTCATTTTGATTTGACTGGAAGTGCGAAAGCGTCGAAGGTTTTGGCAAATTGGGATTCGATGTTGCCGGTGTTTGTGAAGGTGATGCCGAAGGATTACAAGCGGGTGTTGCAGGCTATTGAAAGGGCGATCGCTGCGGGTTTGAGCGGTGATGATGCGCTGACGGCTGCATTTGAAGAAAACGCTCGTGATGTCGCTCGGATTGGCGGTAGTTAGGGTTTAAGATGGGGAATGGGTAATGGCTGTTACTCAGCAGCAATTGCCTGTTCCTCACGAGCGATCGATTACCAATTATTAACTACTTGAATGACTATTATTTGAGTACAATTTGTAGCTGTATTGACTGATGGTGCAACAGTAAATTATGAGCGCAGCGAGTAATTCATCAGAGTCCAGCGCTTTGTGAAATTGCATCACCAGAATACTTAATTTTTTTGAGAATAGTATATAAGTCTTGTACAGAATCAACGCTATTAAGCTTGTCTGATGTGAGTATCTTTATTATTACAGAACGTGCTATTTCAAGCAGAGTTTTATACTCTGCTTGACTAATATTTCTGTTGCCAGAGTGTACAATCTTCGATCTCAAGCCATACAATTTTTTTACGCTTGATTCGAGTTTTAATCTTTCATCGACGGAGCTGCCTAATATAAGAGCTATACTTTCAGAAATTTGATTCATAATTGAGGGAATAATAATGTCCCCTTCGTTATATGTAAAGATAATTTCTAGAGCGATGGCCGCCTTGATGAAAGCACTTTGTGGTGAGGGATCAGCCATTGATTGCCCGATCCATTCAACTGCCAACATAATTCTTTTTTGAAACTTATTAAGATTTTTCTTTGTAGTAAAACCCCAAACAGTGTGATATCCAGTATCCTCGTTTACAAAACCTGGATCATCAAGTGGTATCGGCTCTATTGGACCATGCAGAGTCGATGAGCTTGACTCTTGCCCCATATCAGACAATATGTAAGCTTTACGATGACGCAAGCCTTGGTAGTTTAAAACGCCAACTTCAAAGCGATTTGTGGCGGAACCTAGGACATATCTTAGGATAAGCTCGAATCGCTCAAAATGTTCGTCAGCAATTTCAAGGGCTTTTTCAAAGTGTCTTGCTTCAGCCTTCCATTCAATTAAATATTCTGGATTGTCCTTGAACCATATTTGAGGAAATGAATCTGTTTTTGAGTCAATTTTTGAGTCAAAAAACTCTTTTTGTGAAGCAAAATCATATATTGTGTAACCACCCAATAACAAGGGACTTGTGGGGCTGTTTAAAACTATTCCATGTATGTCTCGGAATACAGAAAATGTTTTTATACTTTCCGCCTTAAGCTTTTTCACAAACGATGATACATCCTCGTTTTTAGCTAAGCATTTTTTGAAAAAACACTCTCTAAAATGCTCTATTAGTAGGGATTCATATTTTTTTAACGTATAGGTTCTTTTAATTTCCTCATCTGAATCAAATGCCCTTGATAGTGCGTCAAGATATTTGATTAGATTTTCCTTTACGAAGTTGATAGAATTGTCCCCAAAGCCAAAACTTTTCAATGAGACATCTGTCCTCCCCCAAAAATTACCTATTTCTGCCAATTCTATAATTTCATTTACAATCTGAAGAAGATTCATGGCTTTCTTTCGCAATAAATATAACGTTCATGTTCAGCGGTTGCCAGTATCCTTAGCAAGGCTCTAGGGAAATAAGGTATTACCACCATACAACCAAATTAGCAATAATTTCCAAACAAATAACTTTGCAGTTTAACTAGATATTGACGATGTGCTACTCGAAAGTCTATTTCCTGCGAAATTACCACATCTTGTATTTTCTGTCAACAGTAACTCAATTTTTTTAATGACTCCCAGGCGACAATCGCCCAAAGCCCAAGAAACCGGGTTTCTGCAACAATCTTCGCATCCCCACCAAGATTTAGTGAAGAAACCCGGTTTCTGATTAACAAGTTAACGGAGGACAATATGAACTATCAACTTTATTCAGATGTCATCTTGCTGTGCAACTTTCCAGAAGAAGGACTTTATGCTGGCGATATTGGTACGGTTGTGGAACAGCATCACGTTGAAGGACTAGAAACTGGTTATAGCGTTGAGTTCTTCGATCTGTTGGGAAACAGTGTAGCAGTTGCGACGCTACCTGGAAGTTATTTGCGATCGCCCCCAAGTGCAGACAGGCCTACAGTCATGATATTGCCCGAGGGCGATCGCCCTTAAAGTATTTACAAAACTATCATGGCACTTCATGGATGGAAAAATCAAAAAGCGCCCTCTTTTTCTCATCCCTTTGCTGAGTTAAATTACTGTGAATTCACTCCCAAGTTTGCAAGGCTTCCAAAATAGAAAGTTCTCAGATGTATATCCACACTTTTCGTAGAAACCCATTGCGGTTTCATGCGCCACTGTAACGACGGTAATATCATCTTCCCCACCAACCATTTCTCGGATGCGAACCAATAATTCACTTCCTATTCCTCGTTTTGCATAACACCTGTCCACACCCAAGTCTGTGACAAAAAGGAAATACACAAAATCCGTAATACCAAAGGCTACCCCGATTAGCTTCCCTTCACCATTCCTAGCCGTAACAGCGACTGAGCGAGCAGTCAACAGCTTCCTAATTCTTGCTTCAAAACGCTCTTTGGGATACTGACTACCAAGATCGCTTCTTTTTAAGAAGTCGTAATATTCTTCAAAAGACAAGTTTTCGTTCTCTTGATAGTTAATCATCTTACTTGCTCAAATTTTTTCTTAAATTACTGCATATTTTATGTCCTGTCAAGACAAAGAGCCGCTCCGCTGAAAACGCGCCTGCTACAACCAAGTCTGCCTTCCCAGACAAGCGAGATAAAAGAGGTATTTAAGCGACATTCGATCGCAGTAAATCCTGCTTTAATACGGGGTTGCTTCTTCAGAGTCTTAAAGAGGAACTTCGTTTGACTCTTAAGCGATGTCGATCGCCGATCGCGCTACAATCCGATCGGCAAAACCGATTAGCCTTCCTCACAACTCCGAACCAGAACCAGATATAAAGAAGTTGCAGTTCGGGGTATGATGTTTTTTGTGGCGTCAATTAAACGTAAAAGACGATGGCAATGCAAAAATATTTAGCAGCAACTGACATTATCGATTGGCACGATCCCGCGATTTTAGAACTCGCACAGAACATAGCATCAAAACATGATACACCGCAGGCGATCGCCAAATCTTGCTTTGAGTGGGTTCGAGATGAAATTTGCCACAGCTACGATTATCAGATGAATCCGATTACCTGTCGAGCATCAAATGTACTTCAGCACAAAACAGGTTATTGCTTCGCGAAAAGTCACTTATTAGCAGCATTGCTGCGGGCGAACAAAATTCCCGCAGGTTTTTGTTACCAAAGATTGAGCATTGATGACGAAGGTACACCCTACAGCTTGCACGGTTTCAATGCAGTTTACTTGCCCCAAATAGGCTGGTATCGCGTTGATGCCAGAGGGAATCGCGAGGGTGTTAACGCTCAATTCACACCTCCTCAAGAGCAGTTAGCTTTTAAAATTCAGTTTCCCGAAGAAGCAGACTTTAAAACGATTTTACCCGAACCGCTGGCGGTAATCGTAGAGGCTTTACAAAATTTCAGTACATGGGATCAAATGCTTGCTAATCTTCCAGATATTTCTTTAGAGTTGGCGGCTCGATACGGTCTGGTCATCTGTGATACCGGCAAGCGCTGTTAGATACCAGACTTGTTTAAGAAGTAGCGGTTCTGCTATTTTATATTATTTTAGCTCGCCAATTTGCTGAAGCATCGGAATTTTAATTACAAACTCTGTTCCCTCTCCAGCAATTGAGGAACAAGTGAGTTGACCGCGATGTTTGTCACAAATAATCTGATAGCTAATTGACAGTCCCATCCCTGTGCCTTTCCCGATCGGTTTTGTCGTAAAAAAAGGATTGAATATTTGCTGTTGGATCGGCTCAGGGATGCCACATCCATTATCGGCGATCGCAATTTGTAGATTTCGATCGACCGCAGATGTGCAGATCGTAATTTCATTCGATTTTTCCGGGATTGTTTGAGAATTTTGTTTGAGATTTTGTTCTTCAATTGCATCTATTGCATTGGTCAAAAGATACATAAATACTTGGTTCAATTCTCCTGCATAGCACTCTAATTTAGGCAACACTCCGTATTTTTTTACCACCAAAATTTCCGGACGATTTGAGGTGGCTTTCAACCGATGATCCAAAAATAGTAATGTACTGTTAATTCCTTCGTGGATATCCACGGATTTAACTTGGGTTTGGTCGAGACGCGAAAAATTGCGTAACGACAATACAATGTCTTTGATTCTGGTTGTTCCCATATTCATTGACTGCAATATGCTAGTCAAATCTGTTTCCAAGAACTCAATATCTAACGCCGATCGTTCAGCTTGAATTTCAGCAGGAGGTTGGGGAAAGTGTTGGTGATAAAGTTTTATGAGGTGCAGCATTCCTCGACTGTATTCCTCGATGTAGGTGAGATTGCCGTGAATAAAATTGACAGGATTGTTAATTTCGTGGGCAACACCGGCCACCATTTTTCCGAGGGCGGACATTTTTTCACTTTGCACCATTTGCGTCTGGGTTCGGCTTAAATCGGATAAAGCATTTTGCAGGTCTAGAGTGCGTTCCTCGACGCGATCTTCTAGTTCTACATTTACCTGCTCTAGTATCAGAAAAGATGAGCGCAATTGCGCTGCCATTTGATTGAATGACTGCGAAAGATTATTTAGTTCGCGAATTGAGGATGGCTCGATTTCTTGATTTAAATTTCCTTGGGTAATCGCTTGGCTGGCTTTACCTAAATGCAAAATTGGTTGCATCAGCCAACGGGTGGTGAACAGTCCCAGCACGGTAGCAGCAATCAAACATACTAAGCACAAAAAAATAGTCTTGCGGGTATTAGCGTTAATCTCTGCCATAAAATCTGACTCTGGCATAGTAACGATCACTAACCAATCTAAGCCATATTTATCTTGCCAAGGTTTGACGTGGACAAATTGCCGCTGTCCGTTGAATTGAAATTCTAAATCTTGGGTATTTTGAATGGATTTGAAGTCTCGAAACTGCTTTTGGGTAGCTTGGGCGATCGCGCGCAGCATAGGGTCAGAATGATTGACAATACTGAGACGTTCAATCTGATTGTTGATTGTTTGGAAAATAGGCCGATCGCCCGAACTCCCAATCAACATACCATCGCGTTCAATAATCAAAACTTTACTTGACGGACTGAGCCGAATTTGATGCAGAAATGTACTGATGTCCGAAAGCAGCAAATCGATGTTTAGAACTCCTAGCAATTGATGGCTTTTGTCATAGAAAGGGACATTAGCAGATGCGGCTACATAGTCTCCAAATCCCTCTGCAATATAGATGCGGCTCCAGATTGGTTTTCCGGCTTTGGCAGTGCCGGTGTACCAAGGATCGTCTATTGAGTTGTAATCTGCTTCGTAGACGAGTTGCGTGCGATTTCCCCGCGCGTCGGTGGCATAAGTAGAGTTTTTTAAACTCCCGCCCAACTGATGCGTAATTACGACACCGCGATTTGGCAACCAACGCCCTGCACCTACCGCCGCATTGTCTTTCAAGACATAGCCAAGGTAGCTAAACTGCTTAAAAATTTGAGATTGCTTCCAAAAGTAACGTCCAGCAGTCTCTAAATCTTGAGGATCGAGAATTCCTCGATCGATCGCATCTAAAGTAAGTTGATTGATCTGATGCGGCAATGCCAGGTATGTACTTAGGTTTTGATCGACTCGCGCACCGACTTCCTGTTGCAATTTTTTTGCCAGGTTGTTAATAGCTTGCTGCCCGTCTTTAAAGGAAAGATAGCCGACTAAACTCACCGCAGCAAAAATTTGTAGCACAAAAGGTGCGATTAGAACGATCCGCAGTGGAATTTGCCTGGGAGCTTTGGGAAGGTGCTCTCCTCGATGCTTCATAAATGCGATGATAAACTTCACAAACTCAGGATAGCAGTTGTTTGCGTCGATATAAAGGTTGATGTCAATATAAATTCTACCTTTTGCGTTCTACCTTCAAATGATGGGCAAACCGTCCTGAAATACCAGCAATTCTCCCGGCTGAACCTGCGTCCAAACTTCATTATCCGTAAGCGGCAAAGTAGCAATTACAGCGACGCGATCGCCCTCGTTAGTCAGTTCCCGAAAATCGACAGTCACATCTTCATCGATCGAGTGCGCGCTAGCAAAAGGTGCTTGCCGCACAATATAATGAAGATTGGTAGAACAGTGCGCGAACAAGTGTTCTCCATCAGAAAGTAAATAATTGAAAATTCCCCGCTCTGCCAAACTATTAGTGATTTCGTTGAGAACAGGGTAAATATCCGTCAAAGCAGGCTTGTTTTGAGGGAAAGCCGCTCGCAATTTTTCTAATATCAAACAAAATGCTTTTTCGCTGTCAGTCTGACCAACTGGTTTGTAAAATCCGGCACTTTCAGGATTGAAGTTTTCCAGATTTCCGTTGTGAGCAAATACCCAATATCGCCCCCACAGTTCCCGAATGAAGGGATGGCAATTTTCCAGAGCAATTGCGCCTTGAGTAGCTTTGCGGATGTGAGCGATGACGTTAGTTGAGTGAATGGGATAGCGGCGCACTACTTCAGCAACGGTCGAATCAACCGCAGATTTGGAGTCTATAAAAAGGCGGCATCCCAAACCTTCAAAAAAAGCGATTCCCCAACCGTCTTGATGAACGTCTGTTTTGCCGCCCCTTGCAGAAAAACCTTCAAAGGAAAAGCAAATATCTGTTGGCACATTGCAGTTCATTCCCAGTAATTGGCACATGACTGTTAGTTTTATAAAGTTTTGACTACTGATGCTGCCGCTATTGGCAGCTACAGACGGGCGATGATACTATTATAGTAGTCTGAGATTTAGCATTTTAAAAAAATATAATATTTAGGGATTGTCAACCGTAATGATACTGAAATTTAAAAAATCGGCGATCGGCAAAAACTTCAGTCATGTTTCCTTACGTACAGTTTTGATTGTGCCATTTGTGCTGCAAATCTTTGCGGCTGTGGGGCTTACGGGCTATTTGTCGCTGCGCAACGGTCAAAAAGCTGTAAACGATCTAGCTTTCCGGGTGCAAAATGAAGTGAGTTTGCGCGTTGACCAACATTTGAAAAGTTATCTGGATACTGCACGCAATCTCGCTCAAATTAACGGAGATGCAATTGACTTAGGCTTGGTAAATTTGGAATCGCAAGAACAATTGGCACACTTTTTTTGGAAGCAAATGCAGTTGTACGATGTTGGCTACATTAACTTTGGTACTAAAACAGGTGATTTTACCGGTGCTGGATACTACACGGGGAATAACATTGTTGTTGGTGAGGCTTCTCTTAAGAAAAACCGTCACCGCGACCACTACTTTTATGAAACAGATAGGGACGGCAACCGGATCAAGCTTGTTGAGGTTTATAAAAATTTTGAGTTTTATAAAGAAGCTTGGTACGCACAGACAGTGCAAGCTGGAAAACCGATGTGGAGCGATATTTATCAGTGGGAGGTTCCGCCATTTCCACTAGCTATTTCTGCAACGCGTCCGGTTTTTGATAAGAATAAGAATTTGATAGGTGTCATGGGTATTGACCAGCGACTTTCGCAAATTAGCGATTTTTTGCGACAGCTAAAACTTAGTCAATCGGGAAAAGTTTTTATCTTGGAGCGCACAGGTTTAATAGTTGCTAGTTCCAGTACCGAGTTACCTTATACGCTAGTCAACGACAAACCCCAGCGGTTGAAAGCAATAGAATTTCGCGATCCGTTGATTCAATTTTCTGCTCAATATTTGCAGCAAACATTTGGCGAATTGCGAGCAATTAAAGGAAGCCAACAGTTAGAATTTAAGATTAAGGGCGACAAACAATTCGTGCAGGTAACTCCCTGGCAAGACAAATGGGGTTTGGATTGGCTGGTAGTCGTGGTTGTGCCGGAATCGGATTTTATGGAGCAAATTAATGCCAACACTCGCAGCACAATTTTACTGTGTTTGGCAGCTTTAGGAGTTGCGATCGCCCTGGGAATCTACACCTCTCGCTGGATTGCCCAACCGATATTGCGATTGGGCCAAGCATCAGAGGCGATCGCCTCTGGAGAACTGAACCAACAAGTAGAAGCCTCACCAGTTAACGAACTGGGAGTTTTAAGCAATTCATTTAACCGGATGGCACAGCAGTTGCGCGAATCCTTCGCCGCCCTAGAAAAGACAAATCAAGAACTTGAAAATCGAGTCGAATCGCGCACGATCGAACTCAAAGAAGCCAAACTAATGGCCGATGCAGCCAATCACGCTAAAAGCGACTTCCTCGCCAACATGAGCCACGAATTGAGAACGCCATTAAACGGAATTTTAGGCTACGCTCAAATCCTGGAACGCTCTCAAACCAGGGGGAACGCATCTTATTGAATACTGTTAACCAGTGGTGAGTATATTTTGACA